>NZ_JBEZXR010000004.1:0-288190 GCF_040638135.1 Streptomyces sp. NPDC026673
ACGGAGCCCACGGCTACCTCATCAACCAGTTCCTCTCCCCGCACAGCAACCACCGCACCGACGCCTACGGCGGCGACTTCGAAGGACGCACCCGCATCGCACTCGAAGTCGTCGACGCCGTCCGCGCCGTATGGCCGCAGGACCTGCCGGTCTTCTTCCGCATCTCCGCCACCGACTGGCTGACCGAGAACACCGACGACCCCCGCGAAGGCTGGACCGCCGACGACACCGTCCGCCTCGCCAAGGAACTCCAGGCCCGCGGCGTCGACCTGATGGACGTCTCCACAGGCGGCATCGCGCTCGACGCCAAAATCGACGTCGCACCCGACTACCAGGTGCCCTTCGCCGAACGCGTCCGCAACGAGACCGGCATGCCCGTCGCCGCCGTCGGCCTCATCACCGAGCCCGACCAGGCGCAGGCCATCGTCACCTCCGGCAAGGCCGATGCCGTCCTCCTCGGCCGAGAACTGCTCCGCGACCCCTACTGGGCCCGCCACGCCGCCACCACGCTCGGCGGGCAGGTCGCAGCCCCCGTCCAGTACCACCGTTCCTGACCGGCATCGCGCCCCGTCCCCGTCGAACCGTATGCGGCGGGGACGGCGCGCGTGCCGTCGGCGCCACCCGCACTCCCCCGGGAATCACCCACTGGCGGGGCCTTCCCGCGGCCCGTCGCGGTCGGTCAGGCGGGGGATGCAGATGTCACGGTGGGCGGCGTCACCGGCCCCGCCCTTCGTGATGAAGGGGGCGACATACCGGTCGCCCAGAACGGCAATGGGATGACAGCGCCACGGTCGACGAGACAGCGGTCACGTCCGCGGGTGCAAGGGGATGACGTCACGATCTCCGCGAGGATGGAGCGTGGCGGTCTCCGCGGCGTCGTGGTCGTGGAGAACTCGCGAGATGACCCCGACGCCACGCGTGAAGTCGTCGCGGATCAGCACATGGAGGCTGGTCGACACGTGGACGTAGGTGCCGTTCTCCGGCCGCAGCGCGGTGCCGCCGGCCTCCGCCCGGCCGAGATCGGCCTGCCGCAGGACCGCGTCGAGCGCCTCGGCGATCTGATGCCCGAACCGCGGCGGGCGCCCGAGTTCCGAGACGTGGAGTGACAGACGCCAGGTCTCGGAACCCGACAGCGGGCTCGTACCGAACCAGCGGGACACCAGCTCCCCTTGCGGCAGCCCGCTCATCGCCTCCACGGCCCAGCACGCCTCCGCCCGGTGAACAGGACGCGCTACCGCCCGCGTCAGAACAGGGTGGGTGTATCCGGCGGCGAGCAGAGCATCGGCCAGGGCGGGCAGGTGTTCGTACCCGTCCGGGGCGGTGCACCGGTCGAGTGCCTGTCGCACCGCCGGGCCTGCCAGGGCGGGATCCGTGGCGACGCCGGCCACGGATTCCCGCGCCTGCGTGAGCAGTGCGGACCAGGCCGCGAACGGGAACTCCTCCGAGTCCGGTGTACGGAGGCTGTAGAGCGACAGCCCGTCCGTGCCGAGCTGGTCGACGGCGTCGTGGCCGTCGGGACGGGTGGACCATGTGAGGCCGGTGCCGGCGAGATTCCGAAGATCGAACCAGGCGCGCGTCTCCGGCCGTATCCGCTCCCTGCCTGCGCCGGGCCTCATCACCACGAACGCGCCGTCCAACAGCGGTGTCACGCGGTCCAGGTCGTCGTGGTCCGCCAGGAACGCGAAGCGGCTCAGCAGTGCCAGCATCGGCCCGGGATGACGCAGTTCCGGGTCGTCGAGGGCCACCGCGCGGCACAGGAGGTCCAACTCCTGCCACGGCATCACGTGCGGATGGAAGTGGGCCTGGTCGTCCCAGCCCACGGTCGTCGGCTCCGGAAGACCGGGCGCCTCCAGCGCGAGGTCCACGTACTCCAGCCCGGGCGTGAAGTCCAGAACGAGCGCGAAAGCTTCGCCGAGCCGGAAGCGCGTGCCGAAGGACTCCTGCTCGTCGGCGTCCTCGTCGTAGGCATCGGGTGCCTCGTCGTCGAAAAAGTACACCGGCCAGAAATCCGGCTCGGTCATCCGGACCGTCAAGGCGTCGTCGAGTGGCATGCGGGCAGACTAGAACCCGCGCGGGAGGAGCAGGAAGCAGGGTGGTCGAGGAGGTTCCTTTCCCACTGGGGCGGTCGTGTGGTGGATCAGGGACGCTCCTCAGGGGTGCACGCGGTACTCGGTGATCCGGTAGTCGGCCTCGTCGTCGACGGAGTTGGTCTCCCCGTCGATGTGGATCTCGGTGGGGTGCCCGTCGGGAGCGAACACCGCGTCCGCGACATCGGCCTCGTCGGCCCGGGCCTGCCGGAGTTCGGCCAGGAGATCCTCGAGGGTCCACAGGTCCCGTGTCCCGCCGGCGACGGCCAGTCGGGCCGACTCGTCGAGGCCGACCGCCTCGACGACCTTCCCGTCTGCCACGGTGATCCGGAATGTCCCGATCCCCCTGCGCTCGCCGCCCTCGGAGACCAGCGTGAAGGAGTAGCGCTCCGGTTGGACCCATCGGGGCACGGCCTCGGCAGCCGCATCGCCATCGGAGCCGCAGCCGGTTGTCGCGGGGAGCGCGAGAGCTGACACGGCGACGAGCAGGAGGGCGCGAAGTCTTGGCATGGGCGTGCCTTTCCGTGGTCGGGTATCGCTCCGACGCGGCGGTCGGCCATCCGGTTCCCCGCCGAACGGCACCGCCGTCATCGCGACAGCCGCGGCGGCCGGCCACCGGAGTTCGAGGGTGCGGCAGCGGCATTCCACGGCCGCGCACGACGTGCGGGCCCCGGCAGGACACCCGGCCCCGGCCGCGCCGCCCCGCATCGCGGCGTGCCGGCCCTCGCGTTGCCCGTCGGGCCGGCGGGCGGATCGTCGGTGTCGCGTCTACCGCCCCGGTCCGGCCGTGGCGGACCGGTCGGCGAGGATTCTCAAGGCGTCCTCGGAGGCGGTTCCGGGGGGCGCGCTGTAGACGACCACGCTCAGGCCGCTTTCGTCGGGCAGGCTCATGGTCTCCTGATCGAGTTCCAGGTCGCCCACGAGCGGATGGTTGAGGCGCTTTCTGCTCTCGCGGAAGACATGCACGTCGTGGGAGCCCCACAGCACGCGGAAGGCGTCGCTACGGGTGGACAGTTCACCGATCAGGTGGGTCAGTTCCCGGTCGTGGGGGTGCTTTCCCGCCTCGACGCGCAGCGCGCCCACGGCGAAGCGGGCCATGCGTTCCCAGTCGGTGTAGAACCGCCCGGCCGAGGGATGGAGGAACGCGAACCGGGCGACGTTCGCTCCGCAGGTCGGATCGGCGTACATCTCCGTGTACAAGGCCCGGCCCAGGGGGTTGGCGGTCAGCGTGTCGAGGCGGTTGTTCATCACGAACGCCGGCATCCGCGGCATCCCGTCGACGATCCGCGCGACGCTCGGCCGCACCGCCGGCCGCGTCTGACGCCGTGCTCGTGCCGCCGGCGCCGGTCCCGCGGCACGGGCGAGGTCGTACAGATGCATGCGCTCGGTGTCGTCGAGGCGCAGTGCCCGGGCGATGGCGTCCAGGACGCCGTCGGAGACTCCTTTGAGGTTGCCGCGCTCCAGACGCGTGTAGTACTCGACGCTCACCCCGGCGAGCGTGGCCACCTCACCCCTGCGCAGTCCGGGCACCCTCCGCTGACCGTAGCTCGGCAGACCCGCCTGCTCGGGGGTGATCTTCTCGCGTCTGGAGCGGAGGAAGGCGCTGACGGCGGCCCGGTTGTCCATGGGGACAGGGTAGGCAGGCCGCGCGCGGCGTGGGGGTCCCTGGCGGTACCCCTCACGGCAGGGGCTCCCCCGTCCCGGCCGCCCGGCGTTGCATGGTGCCTGCCCCGGTCCCCGGGGCCCGATCGGTGCGAGGACGGACGCGGCGCCCCGGTCGCGCGGCCCCCGTGGGCCGCACCCCCCCGCACCCGTACACGACCGAGAGGACGCACACCATGAGCAACCCGACCGAGACGGCGACGCAGAGCCCCGCGGATGTCGTGCGAGCGCTGTACGCCGCGCTGATCAGGGGCGACGTACCGGGTGTCCTGGCAAGGCTCGCCCCCGAGGTGATGGTCGACGAGCCGCGACAGCTCCCGTACGGCGGTGTGCACCAGGGCCGCGAGGTGTTCGCGCAGACGGTCCTCGGCGCGATGACGGGTTACGCCGCCGTCACCATCACCGCTGCCGAGGTGTACGAAGGGGCGGCCGGAGTCGTCGGCACGCTCACCGGAACGCTGACGGCCCACACCACCGGTGAGGAGTTCCCGCTGACCATGGTGGAGCTCCACCAGGTCGAGGACGGCGCGGTGCGCAAGATCGACGTCTACACCAAGGACCCGCAGGAGCTCGCCGCGTTCTACGCACGGGCCGAGGCGGGCATCCGCTGACGAACGCAGCCGGCACGGACCGGCCGAGTCCTCCCGCCGCGGCGCGAGCGACTCGCACGGCTCCCGGCCGGTCCGTGGGCGCGGCCTCGACCGCGGCGGGCATCAGGGCGTCCACCGCGGTGAGGCGGGGAACAGCCTCACCTCCACGGCGTCCGGGTGGCCTTGCGTCAGCACCGGGCTTGCCTGCGTCGACACCAGGTCTTCCGGTGCGACGTCGCCCGAGCCGTCGCAGTCGGCGTGGACGCGCACGGTGTACCGGGACCGCGGGTCGGGTGAGGGCACGTCGACGGTCAAGGTCGCTCCGCGGGTGAGGACGACGTCCCGCAGTACGGCCCGAGCCACGACGTGCGCGGGCGCGTCGGATGCCGTGACCTCCTCGACCTGTCCGCGGAGCGTGACGGGGCCGGGTGGGGCCTCGACGCCCGGAGCGAGGTCTACGGCGATTTCTACGCTTGGCATACGCTCCCCCGAGCCTTGTTCGCGAATTTCTCTCCCACTACTTTCCACAAAATAGCGCCCGGCAGGTGTGGGCGGGGTCCGCGAACCAGGGGGAATGATGTCCGAAACCGAGTCCGGTGTTACAGGTGAGGGGCACGGGGAATTCCGTTCGGCGCCCGCGGTGAAGACCGCTTTGATCGACGGAATGTCCTTCGCTGGACGGCCGGTGCAGTACGTCGAGATCGACGGCCTCGCGGTATTCGAGGGCGACATCGTCCTCGGCACCGCTGCGGAGGTGGAACGCCGCACGCAGGAACTCCAGGCGGAGACGGAAGGAAAGCTTCCCGAGTCGGACGTGGCGATCACCGGCCGCCAGTTCCGGTGGAGGAACGCGCTGGTGCCGTACGAGATCGACGGGGCGCTGCCGAATCAGCAGCGGGTGACCGACGCGATCGCGCACTGGGAGGCGCGGACCCGGATCCGCTTCGTCCGGCGGACGTCCGCCAACGCGGCGCAGTTCCCGGACTTCGTGCGGTTCGTGTCCGGCGGGGGCTGCTCTTCGGCGGTGGGCCGTCAGGGCGGTCGTCAGAACATCACGCTCGGCTCCGGCTGCAGCACCGGCAACTGCATCCACGAGATCGGCCACACGGTCGGACTGTGGCACGAGCAGAGCCGCGAGGACCGCGACAGGTTCGTGTCGATCGTCTGGGCGAACATCCAGGCCGGCCTGGAGCACAACTTCGACCAGCACATCTCCGACGGCGACGACATCGGAGCGTACGACTACGGGTCGATCATGCACTACCCGCGGGACGCCTTCTCCAAGAACGGCCAGGACACCGTCGTGCCGACGGTGGCGGGCGTCGGCATCGGCCAGCGGACGGGGCTCAGCTCCGACGACATCGCCGCGGTCCACGCGCTGTACGGGCCGTCCCCGGCCGCGGGACCCGTCACGACGTGGGAGTCCGCGCGCCTCGACGTCTTCGGCGTCGGCACAAACTCCGAGCTGTTCCACAAGTGGTGGGACGGCGGCGGTTGGGGCCCGGGTGTGAAGGACTGGGAGTCCCTCGGCGGGACGTTCACCGGCCGGCCGACGTCGCTGGCCTGGGCACACGACCGGCTGGACGTGTTCGCCGTCGGCACGGACCTGGCCCTGCGGCACAAGTGGTGGGACGGGAACAGCTGGGGCCCGGGCGTGAAGGACTGGGAGTCCCTCGGCGGGGTGTGCGCGAGCCCGCCCGAGGCGGTCTCCTGGGGGCCGGAGCGCCTGGACCTGTTCGTGACGGGCACGGACTCGGCGCTGTACCACAAATGGTGGGACGGGAGCCGTTGGGGCCCGAGCGTTCCGGGCTGGGAGTCGCTCGGCGGGATCTGTGCGAGCCGGCCGGTGGCGGTGTCCTGGGGCGCGAACAGGCTCGATGTGTTCGTGATCGGCACCGACTCCGCCCTGTACCACAAGTGGTGGGACGGCAACGCCTGGGGACCGAGCCTCAAGGGCTGGGAGTCCCTCGGCGGGGTCTGCTTCGGGACCCCGGTGGCCGTGTCCTGGGGTGTGAACCGTCTCGACCTGTTCGTGATCGGCACCGACTCCGCCCTCCACCACAAGTGGTGGGACGGCAACGCCTGGGGACCGAGCCTCAAGGGCTGGGAATCCCTCGGCGGAACATGCCTGGGCACCCCGGCGGCGGTGTCCTGGGGCGCGAACAGGCTCGATGTGTTCGTGGTCGGCACGGACTCGGCACTGCACCACAAGTGGTGGGACGGCAACGCCTGGGGACCCGGCATCAAGGAGTGGGAATCGCTCGGCGGCGTCTGCACCGGTGCGCCGTTCGCCGTCTCCTGGGAGCCGGACCGCCTGGACGTGTTCGTGACGGGGACGGACCACGCGCTCCACCACAAGTGGTGGGACGGGAACGCCTGGGGACCCGGCATCAGGAATTGGGAGTCCCTCGGCGGAGTTCTCACCGAATTCAACGGCTGATCGGCCCGTGTCCGTGCGCGCGGCGCAGACGGACTCGTGACGGATCATGCGTGCGCGGAACCGAACCCCGGGGTACGGCATGGAAACCAGCCGGCCTCCACTCGTGGGTGGAGGCCGGCAGGTGCGTCGCCCGAACGCCGGCGGCGCCTGCCCGTCGGCGAGCGGCGGGCGGCGGGCGACGACCTCGGCGCATCGAAGCCGGCTGAATGAGCCGCTGACGCGCGCACCCGCGCCGAAGCCGGTCCGGCGCCGGGTCGTCCAGCAGGCCCACCGGCCAGGCGCCGTCTACAGAACCAACTCCAAGACGACCGCGAACGCGAGGTAGACGACCGCCGAGCCGAGGGCGACGCCCACCATGCACAACGCCTTCAGTACGGGCGCCAGCGACGTGCGGGCGAGCTTCAGATTGGTCACCGCCCCCACTGCTCCGAGGGCACTGCCGATCGCACCTCCGAACAACAGCGCGAACGGCAGGATCGCGAGCAGGGCCTGCCACACAGGGAGGCTGCTTATCTGACCGAACAGGCCCCGCCTCGGGCCTTCCTGGAGGAGATCGCGCATGTCCTTGTACTTCCACTACTCGCTGTCGAATGGGCGTGCGAGAAGATAGCACCCCTTCCGATGCCCGGCACGACATCGCCCTCGGACGGCGCACGGCCCCGCGCCGCACGGCCCTCACCGGGGCCGGGGCACGGGGCCGCCTCGGCCATGCCGGAAGCCGGGCCGGTCAGATCACTCCCCGGAGTCGACGGTCGGCCGGCGCAACTGCACCTCGGCGCCGGTCTGCTTGAACGACTCCGCGGACACCGGAACGAGCACCGCGTCGCGGTGGAAGTCCCGCAGGTTCGTCGACCCGCAACTGATCATCGTCGAGGTGAGCTTCGCCCGGGTCCGCTCCACGTTGTCGTACAGGCTGCCGGCGTAGGGCACATAGCCGTCGACGCCCTCCTCGAAGACCATCTGGCCGCGCTGGCCGTAGCGGGCCGCGTTCTGGGCGCGCCGCGAACCCTCACCCCAGTACTCCTTGTACCACTGGCCGCTGATCTGAAGCTTCCGCGACGGGCTCTCGTCGAGCCGGGCGAAGTAGCGGCCGAGCATGACGAAGTCCGCCCCCATCGCCAGCGCCATCGCCATGTGCGAGTCGTTGAGCAGGCCCCCGTCGCAGCACAGCGGCACGTACACCCCGGTCTCCCGGGCGTAGGCATCACGCGCCTCGACCACATCGAGCAGCGCGGAGGCCTGCCCGCGCCCGATGCCCTTCTGCGCCCTGGTGGTGCAGATGGCCCCGCCGCCGATCCCGACCTTCACGAACGCCGCGCCCGCATCGGCCAGATAGCGAAAGGCCCGGCCGTCGACGACATTCCCCGCACCGACGAAAACGTCGTCCCCGTACGTCTCCCGGGCGAATTCGAGGGTCTTCGCCTGGTATACGGAATAGCCGTCGGAGGAGTCCAGGCACAGAACGTCCGCACCGGCCTCCACCAGGGCCGGAATACGGTCCTTGAAATCACGGGAGTTGATGCCCGCGCCCACACGCAGCCGCTTGTCGCCGTCCACGGTCGCGCGGTGATACGTCTTGTGGGCCTGGTAGTCCCTCTTGAGGACCAGGGAGACGACCCGTCCGTCCTCCAGCACCGGCAGGACGTCCAGGTGGTGATGCCAGATCAGCTCGTTCGCCTCGGACAGCGAAACCGAGGCCGGTGCGGTGACCAGACCGTCACGGCCCCGCATCCGGCTCCGGACGGCCTCGGAGGCTCCGTGACGTCCCAGGTGGAAGTCGTCGAGGCTGATGATCCCGAGGAACTCCCCGTCCGCTTCGCCACTGTCCGTGACCACGGCCACGCCCTGCTCGGTGTCGGCCAACTGCCGGGCGACCTCGCCGAGAGGCGTCTGCGGCGCCACGGTGACGTCACAGGTCCGGAAGCCGGCCTTGTGCCGCTTCACCGCCAGCACCTCAGCGGCCTGATCCTCGACCAGCTGATTCTGGTGGATGAACGCCAGCCCGCCGACCTGCGCCAGCGCCACCGCCAGCGTCGGCGACGACACCGCCTGCATGATGGCGCTCACCATGGGAGTGGCGACCCGGATTCCCGGCTCCTCGCCGACGCGGTGACGCACCAGGGACGCCCCGAGATCCACGGTGTCCGGGGTGCAGTCTTCCGTGGTCAGGCCCGGAATGAGGAGGTACTCGCTCAGCGTGCGAGAGATCTCGGGGAGGATTTTCACGTCGTCTCCAGAAATGGAGCCTGCGCAACGATCGGCGACGAATGGGCGAGGCTCATACGGGCAGTGCGGATCGACGCCGCCCGGTAGCGCACCATCGGAAGAATGCGCTCTGGACATCCCCAGAGCGGGCACACCCGGCGGGGCGGTGCTCGCACGCGCGGCCGAATCGGCGGCGAAGGCGCGACAGACCCGAATCCGCGCGGTGCTGCACAGGCGCTGACTTCCATGACGCCATGCGGCATCGTACCGCACCGCACCGTTCCAACCTGGGCGGCAGCGCGCCTGTTTGGCCTCGCCCAGCTGCCGCCGCGCGTCCACCGCGCACACCCGGACCGGCGGACCTCGGTGGTCGGGGCCGTCGGCCTCCGCGGCCCCGCGGCGCGATCCGCCGCGGGTGAACGTCCCTCAAACGGTCACAGGTTCCGGTCCTGGTGGGGATGCCCCAGGCCGAACCTCTCGGGCGTGCCCGACTCTCCCGGGATCACCCGCGCGGCGGAGTTGTTGCGGCGGTTGAGAACGATCAGCAGTGTCACGATGATCGCGACCACGACCAGGGCTGCCAGAAGGTAGAACATGTCGATCCCCCATGAGTGCCGTACTGCCGAGGAACAGCAGTGGCCTCATTCTGCCCTCCCGCGGGGCCCACGTCATCAGGCAATGCGAGCGCGGGGCACGCGGCGCCGTGGACCGAGGTATTCACGGGCGGTGGCACAGCCCAGGTCCTCCCGCGCGACGGAGAAACCCGGATGCGGGTGCGGACGGCCGCCCCCTAGGCTGCGCTCGCGGGTGCACAGCGAGTGTCGCACCGACCGTCGGTGGAACGGAGATGCACAGGGTATGACCAGTCGACTGTTCGCCATCTGCTTCCACGCGTCCCGGCCGTCGCGCCTGGCGATGTTCTGGTCCGGACTCCTCGGCTGGGAGGTGGCGGACGGTCCGGACGACGACGTCGCGCTCCTGCACCCCGATCCCGCCGGGTTCCGCATCCGCTTCCTGCCGGGCCGGGATACGAAGACCGGCCAGAACCGGGCGCACTTCGACCTGACGAGCGCCTCCCCGGAGGACCAGCGGCAGACGGTGGCCAGGGCACTGGAACTCGGCGGGAGGCACATCGACGTGGGCCAGCTCCCGGAAGAGGGGCATGTGGTGCTCGCCGACCCGGACGGCAACGAGTTCTGCGTCATCGAGGCGGGCAACAAGTTCCTCGCCGGCACCGGCTTCATCGGTGCGCTCGCCTGTGACGGCACCCAGGAGGTCGGCTACTTCTGGAGCAAGGCGCTGCGGTGGCCGCTGGTCTGGGATCAGGACCAGGAGACCGCGATCCAGTCGCCGAACGGCGGCACGAAGATCACGTGGGGTGGTCCCCCGGTGGCGCCGAAGACCGGTACGAACAGGATCTGCTTCGAGCTGGCGCTCCCCGCGGACGCCGACTGGAACGCGGAGGTGGAGCGCCTGATCTCGCTCGGCGCCAGGTGCACCGACATCGGCGAGGGGGACAGCGGCCGGGTGCTGATGCTCGACCCCGACGGCAACGAGTTCTTCGTGCGCAAGACCCGGTAGTTCGTCCCGCTGAGGCGATCCCGCCGACCTGCCGGGCCGCGCGAGGACACCGGGAGCATCTCGACGCCGGTGCGCCGGTTCCTTGATGCCGGGGCCTTCGTGTATCGCGAGCGTATCGAGAATCGCATACGCCATCGCAACGGCCCTCCGTCTCCAATGGGCTCATGAACCACGACGCTTCCCTGTCGGCACCGCCCCGCCTCACGCGCAGGATCGTGCTCCTCGGCCTGGTGATCCTCGGTCTGGCCGGTGCGACGTTCCTCGTGCGGCGGCCGCTGATGATGTCCGCTCCGATGTGCATGGCCGGGCGGTGGCACGGCTGCCTCGACACATTCAACGGTGTGGTGCTCATGACGCTGGTCGCGGTGCCGTTGGCCCTGCTGGTGGTGGGGGCCCTGGCGCGCGTGCGGCGGGCCGGCGACGGCACATCGGCGTGGCGGATGTCGCTGGCCGAGGTGGGCATGGTCCACGGGACGGTGCCGTTCCTGTGGCTGACCATGATGCCGGGCGGCGGGGCCGGCGTCGCCCCCGCACGGGTGAGCCTGGTGCCGCTGCGGGACCTGGTCACGATGGGGCCGCTCGGGATCGCCGGCAACCTGCTGGTCTTCGCGGCGCTGGGGTTCTTCGCCCCGATGCGGTTCGCGGCCCTGGCGTCCGTGCCGCGGATCCTGGCGCTGGGGGCGGGCTGCTCGGTCCTGGTCGAAACCGCACAGTACGTCCTGCGGCTGGACCGGGTGTCCTCCGTGGACGACCTGCTGGTCAACGCCGCCGGCGCCGTGCTGGCCGCGCTGGCCTCGCGCCGCTGGTGGCGCACTGCGGCGGCGCCCTCGGACCGGCCCCGCCCCGCGCCGGCGCACGCACCGGCGGGCTGAGCCGCGTGTCCGGTGCGTGCCCACGCCTTCGCATACGTCCGCGACATGCCGTGCTGCCTAAGCTTCGGACATGCGCGTACTGATCGTGGAGGACGAGCCCTACCTGGCCGAGGCCGTCCGTGACGGTCTGCGGCTGGAGGCGATCGCCGCCGACGTCGCGGGCGACGGTGACTCCGCCCTGGAACTGCTCAGCGTCAACTCCTATGACCTCGCGGTCCTCGACCGCGACATCCCCGGCCCCTCCGGCGACGAGGTCGCCCGGCGCATCGTCGCCTCCGGCAGCGGCATCCCGATCCTCATGCTCACCGCCGCCGACCGGATCGACGACAAGGCCTCCGGGTTCGGACTCGGCGCCGACGACTACCTCACCAAACCGTTCGACCTGCGCGAGCTCGTCCTGCGGCTGAGGGCACTCGACCGCAGACGCGCCTACGCCCGGCCCCCGGTCCGCGAGATCGCCGGCCTTCGGCTCGACCCCTTCCGCAGGGAGGTCTTCCGCGACGGGCGCCACGTCGCCCTCACCCGCAAGCAGTTCGCCGTGCTGGAAGTCCTCGTCGCCGCCGAGGGCGGGGTCGTCAGCGCCGAACACCTGCTGGAACGGGCCTGGGACGAGAACGCCGACCCCCTCACCAACGCGGTGCGCATCACCGTCTCCGCACTGCGCAAACGGCTCGGCGAACCATGGATCATCGCCACGGTGCCCGGCGTCGGCTACCGGATCGACACCCGTAGGGACCCCATCGCCCTCGGCGAGGACGCCGGCGACCCCGGCCGTACGCATGCGTAGACGCCCAGGGCTCAGTGCCCGGCTGAAGCTCACCCTCAGCTATGCCGGGTTCCTCGCCGTCGCCGGCGCACTCCTGCTGGCCGTGGTGTGGGGCTTCCTGCTGCGCTACGTACCCGACAACTCCCAAGGCCTGCTCGGGATATCGCCCAACCGCTACCTCCTGGTGCACACCTTCGCCCCCGCCGCGGCCGCGGCGATGGTGTTCCTGCTCCTGTTCGGCCTCCTGGGGGGATGGATCCTCGCCGGTCACATGCTCGCGCCCCTCACGCGGATCACGGACGCGGCACGGCTCGCCGGGAGCGGGTCGCTGTCCCACCGGATCCGCATGAGGGGCCGCCGGGACGAATTCCGCGAACTCTCCGACGCGTTCGACGCGATGCTCGAGCAACTCGAGTCCCATGTCGCCGAGCAGCGCAGGTTCGCCGCGAACGCCTCCCACGAACTGCGCACCCCGCTGGCGATCTCACGGACGCTCCTGGACGTCGCCCGCAAGGACCCCGCGCGGGACCCGGGCGAACTCGTCGAACGCCTGCACGCCGTCAATACGCGGGCGATCGGCCTCACCGAGGCCCTGCTGCTGCTCAGCCGCGGCGACCGCGGTCACTTCACCCGCGAGAGCGTCGACCTCTCCCTCATCGCCGAGGAGGCCGCCGAGACGCTGTTCCCCCTCGCCGAGCAGCGCGGGACCACGCTCGACGTCACCGGCGGCCCGGCCCGGTCCAGCGGCTCCGCGGAGCGGCTGGTGACGAACCTCGTCCAGAACGCCATCGTGCACAACCTGCCCGGCGACGGCACCGTGACGGTCCACACCGAGGCGCACGGCGACACGAGCGTGCTCCGGGTGGAGAACACCGGCCGCCGGCTCCCACCGGAACTGGTGCCGACCCTCGTCGAACCCTTTCAGCGCGGAACGGAACGCGTCCGCACCGACGAACACGCGGGCGTCGGCCTCGGTCTGGCCATCGTGCGCAGCATCGTCCGCGCCCACAACGGGACCCTGCACCTCGTCCCCCGCCCCGCGGGCGGTCTCCTCGTCACGGTCCGGCTTCCCGGCACGGCGTAGAGGGAACGCCTCGCGGCACGGGCGCCGATGGCCAGTCCAGCACCGTCAGCTCGGGCCACTGCCTTTGCCAGCGGGCCGACTTGGCCTCGTAGACCTCTCGCGGGGCGAGCACCGGATTGGGGCGTACGACGAGGTTGAACACGTCGGAAAGGCCGTGGGGTGCGTAGATCCGCCAACGCCCCCCGGGCTCCAGGCGTACCCCCAGGCAACAGGTGGTGGCGGCGAAGCAGTCGATGGCCGATTCGGTGGACTCGTGCGGAGCGCAGGGAACCCCGAACTTCTGCTCGTACCAGAGGTGGACCCGGGCCTCGTTGCGGATCTCGACCTCGGCCGGCAGACCGTCGAAGATCTCCTTCCCCTTACTGATCACAGCGTCCTCCGCCTCCCACGACAGGTCGCCGTCGTCGAAGTAGAAGACGTCGTAGTCCTTGATCCCGTGCTCGGGGTGCCTGTCCGTGACGACGTTCCACACGGTCTGGAACAGACAGCCCGCCGTGACGTACCAGCCGGGCAACTCCATCTTCGCCGTTCGGCCCAGCACCTCCAGCAGCACCTCGTTGCGGGAGAGCACCGACTGCAGGGAGGCGAGTTGTTCGTCCAGGGGAAGGCGACCCGTCATCACCCATGCCTACCACGCCACACGCTCTCCATGGCCGTCGGACTCACCAACCCCCTTGATCCGAACCCCACTCGACGACCGGTCACCGGGACGACCTGCGCGCGCCACCGCGAACGGCTATCCGTGGTCCGGACGTGATGGGGCGCTGTCGTCCGAGGCTGCCGGGGGCTGGCTGTGCAGGACGTCGCGGGCCTGCTCCGCGGCGCGGGCGATGCTCTCGGAGACGAAGTCGACGAAACGGGCGATGTTTTCGAGCCGGGTGCCGGCCGGGGTGCCGGCGCCCAGGATGCCGACGCCCTCCCGTGCCGTCGCCGCGAGCAGGGCGGTGCCGCGGGCGCTGGCCATCGTCGACTGGTACATGACGTCGTCGTCCACGACGTAGCGCTCACGGCGGCGTTCGTCGCGTTCCCGGCGGATGAGGCCCTGGCTGTCGAGGAACGCGATCGCTTTGGAGATGGTCGCCGGGCTGACCTGGAGGCGCTGGACGAGTTCGGCCGCGGTGAGGCTGCCCGCGTCGGTGGTGTAGAGGCACGCCTGCACCCGGGCCGTCATCCTGGGCAGGCCCTGATGCATGAGGAGGGTCGTGAACGTCTCCTCGTACGCGCGTACCGCCTCGGCGTCGCGTCCGTGGGGCTGCGGGGGTGTGTTCGGGTCCCTCGGCGCGGTCTGCCGGCGGCGGTGGGCGCGGTGCTGGGTGGCGCGGTGGGCGAGGTCGGCGCGGTAGCCGGTGGGGCCGCCGTTGCGCATGACCTCGCGGGTGACGGTCGAGGTCGGGCGGTCGAGGCGTCTGGCGATCTCCGCGTAGGCGAGTCCGTCGGCCAGCCCCAGCGCGATCTGCTGGCGCTCCTGCTGGGTGAGTCGGCCTCCCGGCATCGCGATCTCCTTCGTGTTCCGTGGTGCCCGCACTATAGCGTTCACCTTCACGCCAATGCAACGATCCCCAGTGGAGCAGTTGCATTGACTTTACAGTCATTGCAACAATTTCCCTGCAACAGCCTGCAGTAACGGCAGATTTGCGCAACGAAGCAGTTGCCACCCTTATGAACGCAACGTAGCGTTTCCGTCATCAGAAACCGAGGGCCGCAGGGCCTCACGGTACGGACGAAGGAGAGCACCATGCAGAAGTTCGACACCCCGGCCGAAGTGACCGCCGTCCTCGACATCCCCGCGGGACGCATCCGGTTCATCGCGGCCGACCGAGCCGACACGACGGTCGAGATCCTGCCCGCGGACGCCGCCAAGAGCCGCGACGTGAAGGCGGCGGAGCAGATCGAGGTCAGCTACGACGGCGGCGTCCTGCGGATCGCGGCCCCGGAGGCCGCGCGCCGGATCCTCGGACCCTCCGGATCCGTCGAGGTGACCGTCCAACTCCCCACCGGCTCCCGCGTCGACGCCACGTCGGCCGGCGCCGAACTCCGCGGCGTCGGACGGCTCGGCGACATCGCCTTCGACGGCGCGTACCGCCACATCAAGGTCGACGAGGCCGCGAGCCTTCGCCTCACCGCGATCGACGGCGACGTCGAGGTCGGCCGGCTGGGCGGCCCCGCGGAGATCAGCACCGAACGCGGCGACATCCGGATCGCCGAGGCCGTGGCCGGCACCGTCGTGCTCCGCACCCGGTCCGGCGACATCTCGGTCGGCGCCGCAGCCGGTGTCTCGGCCGCCCTGGACGCCGGTACCGGCCACGGCCGCATCAGCAACGCCCTCAAGAACGACGGCACCACCGAACTCGACATCCGCGCCACCACCTCACAGGGCGACATCACCGCCCGCAGCCTCTGAGGGAACGACACCAGGACGGCCCGGCCGGGCCCATCGCGATCGGGATCCCGCCGGTCGCCACAGCGGGCCCGGCCGTCCGCCCGCACGGGGCCCCGCGACCCACACACGGGGCCCGGACATGACGTACCGAACGCTCTCACACGACCAGGGGGACCACATGACACAGAAAAGCACCACCTCGACCGGCTCCCGGTGGACCGGCATGGTGCCGGTCGACGACACGGCCCTGGCCGTCACCGACACCGGCGGTCCCGGCATCCCGGTGGTCTACCTCAACGGCCAATTCGCCACCCAGGGGTACTGGCGGCGGGTCATCGCCGAACTGGGGCCGCAGTGGCGGCACATCACCTACGACGAGCGTGCCCGCGGCAGGTCGAGGCGTTCGGCGGACTACTCGTTCGAGGTCGCCGTCCGGGACGTCGACGCCGTGCTCGCGGCGAGGGGTGTGGACCGGGCGCTGCTGGTGGGCTGGTCCTACGGGGCGGTCGTCGCGGCGCACTGGGCAGGCCGGAACCCGGAGCGTGCCATGGGCGCGGTCCTGGTCGACGGCGCCTTCCCGTACGACTGGCTCGACGAGGCCATGGAGCGGCGGATCCGGAAGCTGTTCCGGCGGATGAGCTGGTTCCTGCCGCTGGTGCGCCCGACGGGCCTGGCCCCGCGGATGACCGCTGACCAGATGGCGGCCAGCAACATCGAGCTCGGCAGGCTCTCCCGCGAGCGCGAGCTGGGTCCCGTGCTGGACGGCATCACCGTCCCTGTGCGGTACGTGGTCGCTTCGGGGACGTCCCTGGGAAGCCGGGGTGACGAGCAGGAACGCATCCGCACCGGCCTCGATGCCGTGATCACCCGCAACCCGAACATCCGGCTCGGCGCGAAGGTCGCCGGCAACCACGGCTCGATCCTCAAGAAGGACTTCCCGGCCATCGCCGAGGCCGTACGCGACGTCGCCGCCCCTGACGACGGCACGCGCTGACGGCACGACCGGCCGGCCGGCGGCGACCGGACGCCCTCACCGCCGTCAGCACCTCACCCGGCCACCGTGTGGTCGTCGACGGGGATTCCCAGCCGGCCGGCCACGGAGGTGAGCGCTGTGCCCAGCGGAAGCGCGACCCGGGTGAGGGCTTCCCGGTCGCCCCGGGTCGGGTCCCGGTTCACGATCACCACCGGCTTCCCGGCCCGGGCCGCCTGACGGACGAACCGGAGCCCGGACATCACCGTCAGCGAGGAGCCCAGGACCAGCAGCGAGGCCGCCTCCCGGACCAGGTCGCGGCAGTGCTCGACCCGGTCCGGGGGAACGGCCTCGCCGAAGAACACCACGTCCGGTTTGAGAACGCCGCCGCAGACCGTGCAGGGTACGACGGAGAAGTCCCCGACCTGTTCGTCGGTCAGGTCGGCGTCACCGTCCGGGTTGATTCCGGCGGCCACCGGCGCGAAGCCCGCGTTGGCCTCCTCCAGCCGCCGCGCGAGTTCGCGGCGCGGGCTGAGGTCGCCGCAGGTAAGGCACACGACCCGGGCCAGGCTTCCGTGGAGTTCCACGACGCCCTCGCTGCCGGCGTCCTGGTGCAGGCCGTCGACGTTCTGGGTGATCACACCCGAGAGCAGGCCGTGGCGCCCGAACGCGGCCACGGCACGGTGCCCGGCGTTGGAGCGGGCCCGGCCGAAGGTGCGCCAGCCGAGGTGGCTGCGCGCCCAGTAACGGCGCCGGGCATGGGCGCTGCCGGTGAAGTCCTGGTAGGTCATCGGCGTGTGGCGGCTCAGGCTGCCGCCCTCGCCCCGGTAGTCGGGGATGCCCGACTCCGTGGAGATGCCCGCCCCGCTCAGCACCAGCACACCGCCCGCGCCCAGCGCATCGGCGACCGGCGCCAGATCCGTGGTGGCCGGCGGCAGGTCCTCGACGGGGGTCCAGCTCAAAGTGGGACGCATGCGCATGCCGCCAGGGTACGGAACGGGCCGTGCCTTCAGTCGATCTCCCCCGATCGGCAGGTTGCCGCACCGTGCCGGTGGGGCAACCCGGCCTGCCACCCCGCAGCCGCTGCGGCACGACCACCCCCGCCCACCCTCACGTACGGTGGCGGGACCGTGACTACGCCGCGGCCTGCGGTGCCGGCTCGACCCGTGCCCCATGTCACGGCTCTCGCTCCTGCCGGCCGCTGCCGCCGTCGTCCCCGCATCGCGCGGGAGTGGCCGATCGCGGATGGTGACGGTCCCGCCGGATGAGCGGGGCGTCACCAGACGGCAGGAGCGCCACGCTTCCGCGTTCACGCCCGCCCCGTCAGACATCCGATCTCCTCGCATCGACGGGCCGCCGACTCCGCCCGTTCGATGGGGAAAATGGTAGCCAAAAGCCCATAAGTTCGACTGGGACGAGAAGAAAGGTCGGGTTGATTTGGCGCGAGTCGTTGACATGGCTGAAACAAGTTGATTATTTATGAATACTTCTTGTGGGCTCCTGTAACCCTGGGAAAGGACCCCTTGCCGTGCCCGCTTCCTCCCGCCGTGACTTCCTCCGTCTCGCCGGCGCCGCCGGCGGTGGCCTCGCCCTCTCGGGCGGCCTCTACCCGTTCGCCGCACATGCCGCTCCCGCCCGCCCGTCCAGCGTGGACATCGTCCCCGAGGGCAAGGCCACGACGATCTGGTACCGCACACCCGCCGACGAGGCACGCATCATCCAAGAGGCCCTGCCGGTCGGCAACGGCCGGCTGGGCGCACTGGTCGGTTGCGATCCGGCGGACGACTTCCTCTATCTGACCGACGGCGCCTTCTGGACCGGCGGCGGCAACGACACCCTGACCGACGACGGCCAGCTCCCCTACGGCCCGGACGACTTCGGCAGCTTCGGGCTCCTGGCCAAGCTCCGGATCGCCCTGCCCGGGCACTCCGGCACGGCGGTGAGCAAGTACCGTCGCCGGCTCGACCTGAGCAATGGCGTGGTCTCTGCGACGTACGTGCACGAGGGCGACCTCCACCGCCGCGAGGTCTACGCCAGCCACCCGGACGACGTGGTCGTCATCCGGCTCACCGGCGGCCCGCACACCGGCACGATCTCGCTGGCCGGCACGCACGGCGAGACCACCGCGGGCGGCAACGGCCACCTCTCGTTCGCCGGGACGCTGAAGAACGGTCTGCGCTACGCGGCGGCGGTGACCGCGGTCAGCACCTCGGGCCGGGTCGGCGTCGACGGCGACAAGCTGTCCTTCGCCGGGTGCCGCGAGCTGACGATCGTGGTGTGCGGCGGTACGGACTACTCCCCCGACGCCGCGAAGCACTTCCGCGAACCGGGCACCGACCCCCTCGCCGTGGCCCGCGCCAAGATCGCCGCCGCGGCGAAGGTCTCCGGCGACGAGCTGCTCAAGACCCACGTCTCCGACTACCACCGGCTCTACAACCGGTTCACCATCGATCTGGGTGAGTCGTCGGCACTGCAGCGGTCCCTGGACTCCTGGTCGCGCATCGCCGTGCGGTACACCGACGCGACCACGCCGGACCCGGAACTGGAGGCCGCGTACGTCCAGTACGGCCGCTACCTGACCATCACCGGCTCCCGCGACTGGCTGCCGATGAACCTCCAGGGCATATGGGTGCACAACAACAACCCGGACTGGTACGCCGACTACCACACCGACATCAACGTCCAGATGAACTACTGGCTGGCCGACCCGGCCGGCCTGGGCGAGAACTCGTACGCCCTCGCAAGGTACTGCGTGTCCCAACTGCCGGTCTGGACCGACGTCACCAAACGCCTGTACAACGACGACCGCAACCGCTTCCGCAACAGCACCGGGAAGATCGCCGGCTGGGCGGTCGCGTTCTCCACCAACATCCACGGCGGCAGCGGCTGGGCCTGGCACCCCTCGGGCAACGCCTGGCTGTGCAACTCACTGTGGCGGCACTACGAGTACAGCCAGGACCGCGCCTACTTGGAGCTGATCTATCCGGTCCTCAAGGGGGCGGCGGAGTTCTGGCAGGCGCGCCTGATCAGCACCACCGTGACAGGTCCCGACGGGACATCACGACAGGTCCTGATCGACGACACCTCCTGGTCGCCCGAGCACGGGCCGGACCGGAAGGGCAACACCTACGGACAGGAACTGGCCTGGGAGCTCTTCGAAGAGTTCACGACCGCCTCCCGCGTCCTCCACCGGGACACCGAACTGGCCGCCGAACTGAGCGCGATGCAGGACAGGCTCCACCTGCCCCGGGTCAGCCCGAAGACCGGCTGGCTCGAGGAGTGGATGACCCCCGACAACCTCGGCGAGACCACCCACCGGCACCTGTCCCCGTTGATCGGCTTCTACCCGGGCGACCGGATCGCCGCCGACACCAGCCCGCCGGAACTGCTCGAGGGGGTCCGTGAGCTGCTCACCGCCCGCGGCATGGACAGCTTCGGCTGGGCGTGCGCATGGCGCTCACTGTGCTGGTCCCGGCTGAAGGACGCGGAGAAGGCCTACCAGCTCTACCTGACCGTCCTCCGGCCGTCCATCAGCAACGGGAACGGCACCTCGGCCAACTGGTTCGACATGTACAGCCAGGGCAGCTACACGATCTTCCAGATCGACGCGAACCTGGGCGGTGCCACGGCCGCGCTCGAGATGATCCTCTACTCGCGGCCGGGCGTCATCGAGCTCCTGCCGGCGCTCCCCGGTGCCTGGGCCGCCAGGGGTTCCGTGACCGGCGTCGGCGCCCGCGGCGGCTTCGAAGTGGATCTGTCCTGGCGGAACGGCAAGGTGACCGAGGCGACCGTCCGGAGCACGGGCGGGACCACGACCGAGCTGCGCGCGGGCGACTTCCGCAAGCAGCTCACCCTCAAGCCCGGCAAGTCCGTGACGGTCCGGATCTCCTGACGCCGAGGGCGGATCCGGTCAGGACGGCGTGGCGACGAGGTCTCCGGTGGTCAGGGCTCCCGCTCGGCGGACCCCACCGGGGACCTCACCTGCTCCACGATCACGACCCGTCCGCCACACCGGACTTCGGCCCGGTCCGCGGGTGTGCGGCGCCGCCCCTGTCGGGCCGTCCGCCGGGCTCCGCCGCTTCAGGCCCGTGCGGGGAAGTCGGGATGACCGGTGTAGGGCGACGCAAGATCCCGCAAGTCGTGGCACGGCCAGGGATCGCGGGCATGCCGGGCCAGGATGCGCCGTTTGGCCGCGATCTCGCGCAGAACACGGGCCGGGTCGTGCAGAGCCACATGCCGGGCGATCGTGGGGTGGAAACCGGGGAGGTCGACCTGACAGAAGTCGACCGTGTGCCCGTGGGCAGACCACTCGCCGCATCCGTCACCGTCGCAACTCCGCGCCAGGTCGGCCTCCTCGTCCAGCCGCGCCTCGAGGAACCTCACCAGTTCTTCCGTCATGGGTCCATTCTCAATGGTGCACCACCCACGTGAAACGATCTTGCGGCGGCCGGCGTGATCACGGCGTCGAAGAGACGCGCGGGACTGCGTCGTCGAGCATCCTGGCGATGCGGCCCCGCCCGGACCGGCGGCGGAGGCTCAAGCCCCCTGCTCCGCTGCCGCCGCCTCCTGCTCGCGGCCACGGGCGGCCGCGCGGCGCCCGTAACGGATGGTCCAGACGACAAGGGCGCCCAGGACGGCGTAGGAGAGCACGGAGTTGAGCGTCACCATCGTGGCGGTGGAGAGCGTGTACGACAGACCTATACGCGTCAGGGCCTCGATGACGTAACCGAGTCCCCAGACCGTGGTCATGACGCGCAGGGTGCGCCGGAATCCCTCGTATCGCCACATGCCGTTGTACACCTCGGCGTCCTCCTTGCTGCCGTCGGTGGCGAACCTGCGGCCGAAGTAGAACATCAGCGGGCGCGGCGCGGCGAGGCTGGCCAGGCACAACAGCCCGAACAGGCCGGTGACGGCGGAGTCCTTGACGAGCAGCAGCCGCGCCGAGTGCGGGCCGGTGGCCGTGATGACGACCGCGGCGACGGCGCTCACCGCCAGGAAGGCCACCGTGATGACGGCGAACTCGTCGATCCTGCGGCGCCAGGCGAGCGTGATCGCGCACTCCAGCACCGGCCACACGCCCGACACCAGGAGTGCGGGGAATTCCTTCCAGCCGGCCTGGGTCAGTTGGTGGTAGGTCACGACGGGCAGGACGATGTTGCAGCCGATGGTGAGCGCCCAGCCGAGCGCGGACGACAGGCGTGACGTTGTGGACACGGTTTCCCCCCGTAATGACGACCGATGCCGCACGGGAGGATAAGTGCGGCGCCGCCATCCGGGCCAGGGCTGCGACCGGACTCGAGGGTTGAGGCGCCACCCGGAGACTGCCCGGTGCCGCGCGGACTGCGGCAGACCCCGGCGCCGCTCAGGGCCGGTCGTCGGGCTCGGCCGTGCGGACCTTGCCCGCGGCACCGGGCCGGGAGACCCCGTCGACCGCCACACAGATCCCGAACACGCGGTCGTGGCCGGTCCAGCCGTTGACGTGGCCCCGGTTGTTGCCGATCTGCACCCGCTTCCTCGCCGGATCGAGGGCCGACACCAGATGCAGGTACACGGTGCCGGCGACCCGGGCGAGGACGATGTCCCCGACCGCGAGTTTCGACGGGTCGACCGGAGCGACGGCCACCAGTTGCCGGCTGCGTATCAACGGAACCATCGACGAACCGCTCGGCCGGAACTCGACGGTGTCACCCCCGGCGACCCTGGCTGCCACCGCGTCCAATGCGCCCATCGGGTGAGCGTGGCAGATTCGGCCGATCCGGCCCACCGAATTTCTTTCCGGGCCCAGGCGAGCGTCGCCTGATGCGGCACGAGGACCCGGTGCGCATGCGCCGTCCTCCGGCCCGTCGGATCGGCGGCCGCGGCCAGCCCGGGCGCTCGGGCTGATTCCGCTTTAGGATCCTCGATGGGTCCCGGCTGCCGGAACGAATGCGCAGCCCGGATCCATGTGACGACCCGGCGCGGCATGTCGGAGACCGAATGCGCCTCGAAGGCCGATGGCGACCGTCGCGACATCGCGGCGGAATCCCTGCCGAGGCCCGGAAGGGAATTCCGGACGCTGTCCGCAACCCTCTGGTCCGCTGTGTGCGCCGCGCATCGGAGAATTCGTACCGGATAGGAGAGCCCTCGTGACCCGAATGGCGTTCCCTCGTGGCCTTCTCGCCACTGCCCTCACTCTGGCGGCCGTGACCGCGTGCGGCACCGCAGGACAGGACGTCAATGGCGAGGCGCCGGCCGCCGCCGTCACTTCGGAATCGTCCATGAGGCCGTCCGACAAGTTCTCCGTCCAGTTCGAGCAAGCGCTTCCGAATATCAAGGGCAAGACGTTCACCTCGGCGATCGTCGACTATCCCCCTGATGGGCGTACGCCCCCGCACCGGCACGGGGACGCCTTCGTCTACGCCTACGTCCTCAAGGGAACCGTGCGCAGCCAGCTCGTCGGCGAGCCCGTCCGCACCTATCGCAAGGGCGAATACTGGATCGAGCCGCCCGGCGCCCATCACGTGTTGTCGGAGAACGCGAGCCGCACCGAGCCGGCGCAGTTGCTGGTCGTTTTCGTCAGCAATACAGGGGATGAGCTCAGGGTCGACGATCCGTCGACCTGAGGGCCGCGCATAACGGGGCGTAGTGCAATCGCCGATCGGGATGAGAGCACCGGATCGGCCCGCCGTTGGCCGTGCGGTGTCATCAGGTGGTTTCCAGGACGAGGAACGGGAAGCCCGTCCTGGCGGACAGGGTGTGGAATTCGTCGCGGAACAGCTCGCGGACGGCCGGGACGGGCTGCGGCTCGCTGATGACGGAGATCCGGAAGCCGCCCGCGGTGAAGGCACCACCTCCGGCATCCCGGGGCTGAGGTCGATGCCGGTCGCGCAGGCTCGGCGAACGACTCACCCGTGGCCGATCGGCCACGCGTCCCGGCCCGTGATCGCTCCCGCGAGACGTTCCGCAAGCGCGCGTACCGTCCCTTCCACGGGGAACCTCCCGCGGCGGTGCTCTATGCGATCAGGAAGCGCTCGACCTTCCGGCGCAGGTCGGTGGGCAGGCCGGTCGACTTCGAGACGATCCCGCGCAGTTCACGGCCGAGTTCGGGGAACTCGGCCCAGAGCGACGGGCTCCTGGTGAGGACCGCGGACAGCAGATCACCTTCGTACATGTGCCCCTCCGCCATCGGGTTCTCCCGCAGCACCTCCACTGCCAGGGGCAGCAGGTAGGGCAGGCCGATGTCCTGCCCGATCAGCAAGCGCATGTCCTCGACGGTCAGCTCGCCGATCGGCCGATGCCGCAAGGCGTGTGCGGTAGTGATGAGACGGGTGGCGTCGGCTGACGGAGCCGGCCAGCGGTCACGTGCAAGCTCTTCGAGGGATCGGTCACGATCCAAGGGGCGCGTCACCGAGCGATCGTCCCACGACCGGATCTCACCTGCGGTCTCACATCGGCGATCACACAGTCCCGGTGCCATGGACAACCCACCGGCCATCGCGAAGGAACCCGACGGGGCGTCATGTCACCCGTGTCCGCTGTGACGTGCGGCGCTCCGTGTCCCGGCCGGGCCCACCGGCACCGCCGTCGTCGCACTCCGCCCGTCGCGTCCGCGCCGTCAACTCGCCCTCGCGAACGCATCGGTCGCCGCTCGACCTGTCCGCGCGGTCGCGGGGCGCACGGAACTTCTCCGATCCGCTTCCCGCCTCTTGCCCGGCCGGACGACCGGTGCCATGCTGCGTATCGCGAACAGCTTGTTCGCATCCCGAACTCCCCCTGGTACCGCTCATCAACGGAGATCGTGATCATGTTCCAGCAGTTGTTGAAGTCGGCCGGCCCGCCCGTGGTCGGCACGTTCGTCAAGATTCCCTCCCTGGAGATCGCCGAGATCATCGGCGCGGCGGGCTTCGACTTCGTCGTGATCGACACAGAGCACGCTCTGCTCTCGGTCCGCGACGTGTACTCCCTGGTGGTGCTCTACTCGCGGATGAACGTCGCGCCGCTGGTCAGGATCACCGACCACGGCTACGGCGACGCCCAGCGCTACCTCGACGCGGGAGCGGCCGGGATCCTCGTCCCGCATGTCTCCAACGCCGCGCAGGCCGAGGCGACGATGAGGCAGTTCCTCTTCCCTCCCGCCGGTTCGCGGGGAATGGGACTGGCGGCGCGGGCCGGATTGTGGGGCGGCATCAGCGGCGGGCCGGCCGAGTACGTACGCGCCGGTCAGGAGGAGGTCGCACGGATCGCGATGATCGAGGAGCGGGAGGCGGTCGAGGACATCGAGGCGATCCTCGCCGTGTCCGGTGTGGACGCCGTGTTCATCGGACCCGGTGACCTCTCGCTCAGCCTGGGGGTGCCCACCGGCTCACCGGCCGTCCACGACGCCGTGTCCAGATCGATCGAGGCCGCCGTACACGCCGGCGTCCCGGTCGGCACGGTGGTGCAGGGCGAGGAGCAGATCCGCCTGCGGGCCGAGCAGGGCTGCCGGTTCCTCCTGGTCGGCAACGACACCGGGATGATCAACGGAGCGGCCCGGCGGACGCTGTCGCAGACCCGGGCGGCCCTGCCGGTGGCCGTCCGATGATCGGCAAGATACGGCCCAGCGCCGCGGCCTCCCTGTCCGCGGTCCGCAGTGGAGCGTCCGTCGTCATCGGCGGGTTCGGCCAGACCGGAGTGCCGGCTGACCTGATCGACGCGCTCTGCGACCGCGATGTACGCGATCTGCACGTCATCGCCAACAACGGCGGCCGGGGCCTGCCGGGCGAACGTGGAATCGGCAGGCTCCTCAAGGAGGACCGGGTACGCAGGTTCTCCTGCTCCTTCCCGATCAACCCCGAGTTCTTCCGGCGGTACTTCGCCGGCCGCGTCGAGATCGAACTCGTACCGCAGGGCACCCTGGCGGAACGGCTGCGTGCCGGCGGCTCGGGGCTCGGCGGGTTCTTCACCCCGACCGCGGCCGGGACCCTGCTCGCCGACGGCGGGTTCGTGGTCCGGTACGGCGAGGGCGGCGCGGCGCAGGAGGTCCTGGCGGAGAAGGAGAGCCGGGTCATCGACGGCCGCACCTACGTGTTCGAGTCGCCGTTGCGACCGGATGTCGCCCTGGTCAAGGCCCACCGGGCCGACCGCTACGGCAACCTGCGGTTCCGGCTCGGCGCCCGCAATTTCAACCCGCTGGCCGCGATGGCCGCCCGCCTGACGATCGTGCAGGCCGACCACGTCGAACGCGTCGGATCCCTGGCGCCCGATGACGTCCACCTGCCGGGTCCGTTCGTGGACCATGTCGTCGAAACCCTGGGGGAGCCGGTCCGATGACCACCACACAGCAGGGCCTTACCAGGACGGAACTCGCCCGCCGCGTGGCCGGCGACCTGGTGGACGGCTGGTGCGTGAACGTGGGCATCGGTGCCCCGCTGCTCCTGCCGGAACAGGCAACGCCCGGCAGGGAGATCATCTACCACTGCGAACACGGCCTGCTCGGCGTCGGCCCGGCCCCCGATGGCGAGCCGGACCCGGATGTCACCGACGCGGGAAAGAACCCCGTCACGCTCCTCGAGGGCGCCGCGTCGTTCGACTCCTCGCTGTCCTTCGCCATCGCCAGGAGCGGCCGGCTGGACCTGTGCGTACTCGGCGCGCTGCAGGTCGGCGAGAACGGCGACCTGGCGAACTGGCTGGTCCCCGGCGGCAATCCCGGGGTGGGCGGCGCGATGGACCTGGTCGCGGGCGCCCGCCGGGTCTGGGTGATGATGACCCACGTCGACAAGCACGGCGGACCCAAGCTGCGCGAACGATGCAGCTTCCCGCTCACCGGTCCCGGCGTGGTCGACCGCGTCTACACCGACCTGGCCGTCTTCGAGTTCGTGGACGGCGTCCTGACGCTGCGCGAGTGCGCCCCGGGCATCACCCCGGACGACATCGCCGCGGTCACCGAGGCGACCTACACCGTCGATCTGCGAGGAGTCTCCGCATGACCAGGCAGGTGTCCGCGCGCATAGCCGGGGCCTTCGAACATCCCTTGCGCAGGATCCCCGACCGCACCGTGCCGCAGGTGATCGCCGAGGTCGCCTACGGCGCGCTCGCCGACGCCGGGCTCGGCCTCGCGGACGTCGACGGCTTCTTCTGCTCGGAGGTCCCCGGGCTCGGCTCTATCGCGATGGCCGACCACCTGGGACTGACGGAACTTTCCCATGTGGACGTCACGGAGGCCGGCGGCGCCTCCTACCCCATGCACGTGGGACACGCCGCGGCCGCCGTGGCGGCCGGCAAGTGCCGGGTGGCCCTGGTCGCGATGGCCGGGCTCCCGTTGAACGGCGGGGGAACCACCGGCGGCGCCCGCGGTCCCGAGCATCCCTACGAGGCGGGCTACGGCATCACCGTGCCCGCCGGATACGCCCTGGCGGCCCGGCGGCACATGCACGAGTACGGCACCACCTCCGAACAGCTCGCGGAGATCAAGGTGGCGGCCGCCCACCACGCGCAGTACAACCCGCACGCGTTGCTGCGCAAGCCGGTCACCATCGAGGACGTCGTCGACTCGCCGATGATCTCGGACCCGTTGCACCGGCTGGACTGCTGCGTGACCACCGACGGCGGCGGCGCACTGGTCGTCGTCTCCGAGGAGATCGCCCGCACACTCCCCCGTCGCACGGTCAAGATCCTGGGACACGGAGAGACGGTGAAGCACAGCGCGAACGGCCGGATCGACCTCACCCACACCGGCGCCGCGGTGTCCGGACCCCGCGCGTTCGCCGAGGCGGGACTGACGCCTCGGGACGTCGACTACGTCTCGATCTACGACTCCTTCACCATCACCGTGCTGATGAGCCTGGAGGACCTCGGTTTCTGCGAGAAGGGCAAAGGCGGCGCCTTCGTCACCGACGGCACCCTGCGCGCGGACGGCCGGCTGCCGTTCAACACCGACGGCGGCGGCCTGTGCAACAACCATCCGGACTCCCGCGGCGGCATGATCCGCACCATCGAGGCCGTCCGCCAACTGCGCGGTGAGGCGGCGCCCGAGGTCCAGGTGCCGGACTGCCGGATCGCCCTGGTCCAGGGCCACGGCGGCAACCTCGGCCTCCGCTCCGCCGCCGCCACCCTGCTGCTCGGATCGGAGGACGCATGACCCCGCACGACCCGGTCCTGACCCGCCTGGAGGAAGGGCTGGCCGAGGGCCGGCTGGAACTTCCCCGCTGCACCGACTGCGGCACGCTCATCTGGTACCCGCGCGCCCGCTGCCCGCACTGCATGTCGGGCGACCTCGCCTGGGGGGCGCTCTCCGGCACCGGCACCGTCCACTCCTACACCGTCAACCACCGCGGTCAGGGCGACCACGCCGGAAAGAGCCCCTTCGCCATCGCCTACGTCGAACTGACCGAAGGCCCCCGTGTCCTCTCCCACCTGGACGCCGACCCGGACTCGCTGCGCGTCGGAGCGCCCGTGCGGCTCAGCCGGGGGCTGGACCAGGAAGGACGCCTGCACCTGCGTTTCGAGCACCTCGAGGAGAACCCGTGACCTACACCCAGGACGACCCGCGGTCCGCGCTGTCGGCGACCTCGGCGACCTCGGCGACGTCCGCGAAGACACCCCAGCGCTCCGGCGAGGCGATCGCCGCACCGGAATTCCTCGACTTCTCCGTCACCGCCCCCGACGCCGTCACCGAGGCGGGCAGCCGGCAGTGGATCGTGCGGGGCCAGAACTTCGTGCTGATCCACACCCAGCCGGAACCCGGCGACACGATCTTCTCCGCCGAGCTGGAATCCGAACAGGTCGTGCTGCTGATCGACGAGCACAGCTCCCTGCGCGGCTCCGGATCGGGCGAGGAGCACGCGGTCACCGGGCCGGCGCTGGTCGTCGTCCCGCCCGGTCCCAGCGAGATCGTCAGCACGGGCACCGGACCCATCGTCCAGCTGATCCAGTCCGACGAGGTCGAGTGGGCGAAGCGGGCGGTCAACGCGGAGCGGTACGCCGAGCCGCACCCGCGGGTCGCACCGCTGGAGCCGTGGCCGGAGCCGGTCGGCGGCTACCGCTGGCGCACCTACCTGATGGCCGACGTGCCGGAGGACCCCCGGCGCTTCGGCCGGATCTTCCGCACCCGCGCCTTCATGGTCGGGTTCTTCAAGCCGGGCGACGGTCCACGTGATCCGCGCAGGCTCTCGCCGCACACCCACGACGACTTCGAACAGTGCAGCCTCGTCGTCGCGGGCACCTACATCCACCACATCCAGACGCCGTGGGGCCCCGACGCCACGGCCTGGCGGCCGGAGGACCACGCCCGCGTCGGCAGCCCCTCGGTCGCCATCATCCCGCCGCCCACCGTGCACACCTCGCAGGCCATCGGCTCCGGCGTCAACCACCTGATCGACATCTTCGCCGGCCCGCGCCGCGACTTCTCCGCACAACCCGGGTGGGTGCTCAACGCCGACGAGTACCCCGCCCCGGCCAACTGACCCCCACCCACCAGACACCGTGCCTTCAGCGCCGAAGGGACCCCTCGCCATGTCCTCCACCACCGAAGTCCAGGCCAGACCGACCGACTCCGACCTACGGGCCCGCAGACGGCGCGCGATCACCAGCGCCTGGGCCGGCTTCGCCGTCGACTCCTACTCCATCTACGTGGCGTCGACGGCCCTGCTGCCCGCCATGGTCTACTTCCAGTCCAACCTCTCCCCCAGCCAGCTCTCAGTGTTCGTCGGCATGACCTTCGCCGCGACGCTGATCGGCCGGCCGATCGGCGCCCTGCTGTTCGGTCACTTCGCGGACCGGATCGGCCGGCGCAAGGTCGGTTCGGTCACCATCTACGGGTTCGGCACGATCTCCCTGCTCATCGCGCTGCTGCCGGGCGCCGAGGTGGTCGGCCCCACGCTGGCCACCACCCTGCTGATCGGGCTGCGCTTCATCGAGGGCATCTTCCTCGGCGGGGAGTACACCGCCGCCACCCCGATGGCTCTGGAGTACGCGCCCCCAGGGCGCCGGGGATTCACCGGGGCGCTGATCCAGTGCTCGGCCAGCGGCGGCCCGTTCTTCGTGGCCGTGCTCACCACGATCGTCCTGCTGTTCGCGCCGAACGCCGGGCTGCACTCGCCGTACGTCCAGTGGGGCTGGCGGATCCCGTTCCTCATCGGCGCCCTGCTCTCCTGGGGGGTCGCGTGGTTCCTGCGCCGCCGGGTCGAGGACTCGGACGTCTACAAGGAGACGGCACGGTCCAAGTCGCCGCTGCGCGACATGCTCAAGGGCTCGTCCGGCCGGGCGTTCCTGCAGTCCTACCTCATCATGACCGGCGTCTTCTTCGCGGTGAACATGCTCGGCAGCGTCATGCCGCAACTGCTGCTGTCCAACGAGGGCTACACCGCGTCCGACCTCGCGCACACCCAGCTGATCAACGCGTGGCCGGGCATGGCGACCTACCTCTTCTACGGCTGGCTGAGCGACCGGATCGGCCGCAAGCGGGCGCTCTACATCGCCGCGTCGACCACGGTCCTGCTGACACCGGTCACCCTCACCCTGATGGGCAGCGGAACCGTGCACAGCTGGCTCGGGCTGACCGCCCTGGCCTCGCTGACCAACGTGTTCATCGTCGGCTCGCTGGGCGTCCTGCCGGCCTACATCAACGAACGCTTCGCCACCGCTGTCCGGTCGTCGGGCTGGGGAGTCGCCTACAGCACCGCGGTCGTCATCCCCGCCTTCTTCTCCTACTACCAGCTGTGGCTGGCCCATCTCGTTCCCTTCCACTACACCGCGGGGATCCTCGCCGCGTTCGGCGGGCTGATCATCCTGGCGGCCGTCTCGGCAGGACCGGAGACCCGCGGGGTCGACCTGAACACGGTGGGCGAACGAGCCGGCGCCACGGCATGACACTCCCCACGAAGGCCAGGTATGCGCCCGGACAGGAAAGCCACGCCCGTCGCCGTAGCCGTGTTCGTCCTGCAGACCGCGGGGAGCGGCGTCGCGGTGTACGGCATCCCGATCTACATCGCGGCGTTCCTCCGCTCCGGCACGGTGAGCGCGGCCGGGCTGTCCCTGGCGAGTACCGGGTTCTTCGTGGTGGGCGCCCTGACCGGGCCGCTGTTCGCCCGGCTCGGCCGGCGCAGGCCCAACCTGGTGATGCTGGGCGCGGTAATGGGCGGGACGGCGGCCATCACGGCGATGGCCGTCCGTCCCACCACGATCGTCGTCATCGCCGCGTTCTCGACGCTGGGTGCCGTCTTCAGCGGCGGACTCGTCGTGGTGGGGACGATCGTGCTGGTGCGGGTCTTCGACGGCAGACCCACGGCCGGGATGGCACTGGCGACCTCCGGCTCCTCGGCGGGCGGCATCCTGGTCTCACCGGTACTGGCGCTGCTGCTGACCACCCAGGCGGCCGTCACCCGCTCCTTCCTGGCGATCGCGGCGGGATTCCTGGTGGTCGGCTGCGGCGCGCTGGCACTCGGCTCCTGGGCGACGGCACGGACTTCGCCGGCGCCTCCGCCCGCCGTCCCGGCGAGTCCGGTCCCGCTGCGCCGGCACTGGCCGTTGATCGCGGCCTTCAGCCTCGTCAGCGCCTCGCAACTGGGCTCGACCTCGTACATCGTGGCGACCGGGCTGTCCCGGGACTTCACCGGCGCGGGCCTGGCGGTCTCGGTCGCGACCGCCGCGGCGGTCGCCTCGCGGTGGATCGGCAGTGCCGGCATCCGGCGGCTGGGCCTGCGTCGCTGGACGACGGCCAGCTTCTGCGCGCAGGCCGTCGGGGTCGCCCTGGTCGGGGTGGCGCCGTACGGGTGGGTGCTGTTCCTGGGGGCCGTGCTGATCGGGCAGAGCCTGGGCATCACCATCCTGATCCGGTCTCAGGTGATCGTGGAGCTGTTCGGGATCGACGACTTCGCCGGGAAGTTCGCCCGGTTCCAGACGTGGACCAGCCTGGGCTCCGCGGCCGGGCCGCTGCTCCTCGGCCAGATCTACTCGACCACACGGGACTACGTCCTCGCGTACCTCGCCTTGTTCGTGCTCAACGCGGTGGCGGTGCCCTTCCTGCTGCCGTGGATGCGCACGCCCCGACCCCGACCCTGGAGAACCGATGAACTCCGGCACCCTGACCGTTCCTCGATATGAGGAGCTGCTGCGCCGCACCGACGCCCCGCCCGGCTCGTCGTGGCACGTGTTCGGCCCGGGCGACCAGCTCGGCACGCTGAACTTCCTCACCCCGCGCACGGCCCTCGACGGCGCCGCGCTGGTCAAGCGCGGCCGGGTGTTCAACCTGGACTATCCGCTGAACACGTTCGTGCCCAGCCTGGCCGGCACACGGCCGCCGACCGCACACCACATCTTCGCCAACAACCCCCACCACCGGGACGACTGGCTGGACTCGTTCTATCTGCAGTCCACCTCCCAAGTGGACGGGCTGCGGCACATCCGCCACCCCCGGCACGGCTTCTACGGGGGCGTCGAGGAGGCCGACATCGACGTGGGCACCCCCTCACTGGGCATCCAGCTCCTCGCCGAGAAGGGCATCGTGGGCCGGGGCGTCCTGCTCGACGCCGTGCGCTGGTTCGACAGCGTCGGCGAGCCGCTGGCGCCCAACGCGCCCCGCGGCATCACACCGTCCGACCTCGACGCCATGGCCCTGCACTTCGGCGTCGAGTTCCGCCCGGGCGACATCCTGCTGCTCCACACCGGATGGGCCGAGCACTGGCTCGGCTCCACGCCGGAGCAGCGTGCGGCCCGCACCGGGAGCCCGGGCCTGCACCAGTCGGAGGAGATGCTCGCGTGGCTGTGGGACCACCGGATCTCCCTCGCCGCCTCGGACAACGGCGGGCTGGAGTCGTTCCCGGTCGATCCGGGCTCCGGCTGGGTGGACCCGGACGAACCGCCGCCCCCGCGCGGCCCGTCCCACAACGGCATGATGCACCGCCCGCTGATCGCGCTGCTCGGCCTGATCATCGGCGAGCTGTGGAAGCTCGGCGAACTGGCCGAGGACTGCGCCGCGGACGGGGTCTACGAGTTCCTGCTGACCGCCAAGCCGCTCAACCTCCTGGGCGGGGTCGGATCACCGCCCAACGCCCTGGCCGTCAAGTAGCCCTGCCCCGAACACACGACAAGGAAGAACGCATGACGCAGACCGTGAACGAACTGTGGGACCCGACGCTGGACGCCGACCGGCTGCGGGCCGACCCCGAGGTGGACGAACTGCTCGTCGGCGCCGTCGACCTGCACACCCACCCCGGCCCCAGCCCGTTCCCCCGCCGGATGTCCATCATGGACGCCGCCACCGACGCCACCTCCCTCGGGTTCCGCGCCCTGGTGGCCAAGTCGCACCACCACAGCATGCAGACGGACGTCCTGGCGCTGGAACAGGCCGGCCTCCAGGACATCCCGGTCAAGGTCTACGGGGGCGTCGCGCTCAACCACACGGTCGGCGGGCTCAACCCGTACGCCGTCGAACTGGCCCTGCGCATGGGCGGCAAGGTCGTGTGGTTCCCGACCATCGCCTCGCGGGCGCACCTGGAGTTCCACGCGCACCACCACAGCGGATTCCCGGTCGCGGGCGTGCCGCTGCGGGAGAACGAGCCGATCAGCGTGCTCGACGAGTCGGGCAGACTCAACGCCGCCACCCGCGACATCCTCGACGTGATCGCGGCCGAGTCCGCCATCCTGAACTGCGGGCATCTGCCGGCCGCCGAGATCGACGTGCTGATCCCGGGCGCGCTCGAGGCGGGCGTGACGCGGATCGTGGTCAGTCACCCCGACTTCGTCCTCGGCGCCTCGCCCTCGAGCATCGGCGACTGGTGCCGCAAGGGCGCCTTCGTGGAGCACTGCCTGGCGATGCTGGTCGGCCGGGAACCGAAGCCCGAGCCGTTCGAGCGGATCGCCGCGTTCTACCGGGCGGCCGGACCCGGCCGGACGATCATCTCCTCCGACCTCGGACAGAAGGGCAACCCGCTGCCGGTCACGGCGTACCGCAGAATGGTCCGTGTGCTGCTGGACGAGGGCGTGGCACCCGCCGACATCAGGTCGATGACGGGAGGAAACGCCGCCCGGCTCCTGTCCATTTGAACCGCGCGCCGGTCCGTCGGTAGAGTCCGTTCGGCGTGCAAGCGACGTGAGGAGTGGGCTTGACCAGCGGCGGCGGCACCGGGGACATCCAGGCGGTGCACCGCGTCGCGGAGATCCTGCGGTTGTTCACCCTCAACAAGCCGAAGGTCACCGTGGCCGAGGCCGCCGCCCGGATCGGCCTCAACCGGACCACCGTGCACCGCTACTTCACCTCGATGGTGCTCGACGAGATCCTGGAACGCGCCCCGGACGACGCGACGGCGTACATGCCCGGGCGGCTGCTGCTGCAGCTCGGTGCCGTCGCCCAGGGCCAGCGGCGGGTGCTGGACATCGCCCCGCGTCACATGGACGCGCTGTCGGTGGAGACCGGCCGGTCCGTGGTGCTGTCCCTGTGGGGCGCGTCCGGTCCGGTGGTCTCGCTCGTCTCGGAGGCGGGCACCCATCCGATCCTGATCACCGTCCGGATCGGCTCGACGCTGGGGCCCGACTCGGCGCAGACCCGGCTGTTCGTCGCGCTGTCCGGGGACGAGGAGCGGGCGAAGAGGTACCTGGCCCGGATTCCGGACGAGGCGCGGGAGAAGCTCGAGAGCCAACTGGAGCCGTGCCGATCCCGTGGCCTCAGCCGGATCCGGGTGCCCTCGATCGACGGCGTGGTGCTGGCCGCGGCCGTCTTCGACGAACACGATGTCGCGGCCACCGTGGCATTGGTGGGCACCACGTCCTCGCTGCCGGAGCACGCGACGGAGATGGAGTCGGCGCTGCTGCGGACCGCCGCCGCCATCACGGAGGAACTGGGCGGCACCGACACCCGCGCCGGCGCCCTCACCGACCCCGCCGTCTGAGCCGGCCTCGCCCGCTGCCCGCGCGTGCTCCGTCAGATCCGGAGCACCGCATGGCGTCCGCCTCAGCTCCCGGATGTCGCCTGCCGCAGCCGCTCGTCCAGCCAGGCACGCGCCACGCCCCAGGCGTGCCCCTTCGGGTCGATCACGTCGAAGTGGTCCGCTCGGGGTGACATGACGAGCGTGACGTCCGCGCCCTTGGCCTCGGCGGCTCGGGCGTAGGCCTCCCCGTAGGCCGGCGGGATCACGTCGTCGGCCAGGCCATGGACGACCAGTACCGGGACGCCGCCGTCCGCGAGTTCGACGGGGGAGGCCAGGGCGTACCGGTCCCCGTACTCCTCGACGCTCCCGCCGAGCAGCAGTCGGGTGATGCCGTTCCCGGCCCGGGCGGCCACCGCCGGCCACAGGTCGGGGCGCGACGGCAGCGGCGCGTGGGGCGTCACGTCGGCGCCGGGGTCCGACAGGTCGCTGCCGAGCGCCGCCTTGTCGGCGTGGACCAGATCCAGCACGCCGGCCAGTGACACCACACCGACGGGCTTGATCGTGGGGTGCGCTCCCGGAGCATCGTCCGGCTGCGCGGACCGGTGCGCGATCCAGGTCGCCAGGTGCCCGCCCGCCGAGTGCCCGACGACCAGTACGCGGCCGGGGTCGACCGCCGGGTCGAGGGACGCGACGGCGTCCACGGCGGCCGACACGTCGTCGAACGTCCCCGGCCACCCGCCTCCGGGTTCACCGAGCCTGCGGTACTCCACGTTCCAGACGGCATAGCCGCGTGACACAAGGTCCTCGGCGAGCGGTACGGACTGCCGACGGTCGAACAGGGCCGTCCACCATCCGCCGTGCATCAGGACCACGACGGGGAACGGTCCGTCGCCCTCGGGGAGATACAGCTCTCCGACCTGGGACGGCTCGGGTCCGTAGGCGATGGTCCGCACGGCTCGGTGGCCGTCGGCCGCGTCGTCGTACCGCACACCGCTCTCGGCGCCGACGAGCCGGTCGATCGTGGCGAAGAACGCGGCGATCTCCGGGAGGTTGCCCCCCTTCTCGCGTGACGCGTCGTAGGCCGCCGCATCCGCCCATTCGACGACGTCCAGCCAGGTGTCCTCGGCGACGCGCACCAGACGTGCGTCGATGAACCCCCTGCGGTCCTTGCGGAACCCGGACAGCATGCCGGACCGCGCCGAGAGCATGTCCGAACTCCTCTCCGGCGCGACGACAAACGTGGTCAGCTCGATCACAGACATCCTCAGCTCCTGACGGGTGACACACGGAACACATTTAATAAGCAGACTTGATAGTCACTAATCTTGACTATAACCCTAGGCGGCCGCGCCGACGGCGGCAAGCTCGAACACCCACCCCACCCGGCCGCGCCCCGCGGATACGCGATCCACGCCCATACGGCCGGATACGGCGCCCGGCCGACCTGCGCCGACCCGCGCCGTCCGCCCACTACGATCGAGCACGGTGACGAACACGAGGCACAGAGGGGTGGCCGGCCGTGCGGCGCAGTGAACGGAAAGTGACGGATCCCGATATCGGGATCATGTCCGCACGCCTGCTCTTCTCGGTCCAGAAGGAACTCTTCGAGAAGCTCGCCGAGCAGGGCCATCCCGCGCTCCGCCCCCAGCACGGCGCCGTGCTGGGATACATCGACGAAGAGGGCAGCCGGGCGACCGAGTTGTCCCGGCTGTCGGGAACGCACAAACAGGTCATCGGCAATCTGATCGACGAACTCGAAGCCCTCGACTACGTGGAGCGCCACCCGGATCCGAGCGACCGGCGCGCGAAACTCATCGTGCCCACCGCGATGGGGCGCGACCAGATGCGCAAGTCCGACGCCATCATGGCCGCCATCGAGCAGCGTCACGCCGAGGAGATCGGCACGCAGGAGTACGCACGCTTCAAGGCCGCCTTCCAGCGGATCACCGCCCTCCAGGCAGACCACTTCGACGACTCCACGACGCCTCGCAGGCGGCCCGCCACGGCCGGAGACTGACGCCGGCGTCGTCGCCGCTTCGCCCACCACCGCCGTTCGGCGTCAGGGGTGGCACATCAACGACGCCAAGGAAGTCACATCACATGGCAGACATGAGAGTCACCTACGACAAAACCGTGAACGCGGCGTACCTGTACTTCACCGATCCACAGGTCAGCGTGACATCAGCTCGTATGTACCCCTGCGATCCGGTGGACGTCGACGGCATGATCAACCTCGACTTCGACGAACACGGCCGCCTCATCGGCATCGAGGTACTGGCGGCCAGTTCAAAACTGCCCGAGTACGTGCTGCGGTCGGCGGAGCGCCTGGACACCGAGGCGGAGTGAGCATGCGGAGCACGGCACCGCCACGCCACCGATCCGACGACGGCAGCCGGCACCGGCACCGCGCGAATTTCCACTCCCCAGAGGCGAGTTGCAGCCGCACGCCTTGGGGCTGGATGAACGTGGGATCCGCGGGACGGACGAGACCTGGGTACCGGTGACCGACCGGACCGTCAATTCGCGCCGAGTCGCGTGCTCTCCCCGGCGTCGATCTGGTGATCCGCCCAGATATAGCTTTCGGGAAGCAGGTCGGTGACGCGCACCGTTCGGAGGCCGTCGTTCGTGCCGACGATGACGTCGAGTTCGGGGAAGTAGTCGAGGAGGACCTGGCGGCAGCGGCCGCAAGGAGGCACGACGCCCCGGTCACGGTCACCCACGGCGACCACGGTGTCCAGGTCGTAGACGCCCTGGGCGGCAGCGGTGCCGATGAGGACCAGCTCGGCGCAGGGACCTCCGGTGAAGTGGTAGGCGTTCACCGCGGTGACGATCCGGCCGTCTCGGGCGCGGGCCGCAGCCGCCATGGTGTGGTTGTCACCCCTGCAACGGGTGGCGGCGACGTGTGCCGCTGCGCGGATCAGCTCGTGGTCGACACCGCCGCTGTGCGTGGTCATCTTCTCTCCCCCATACCGGTGTCAGGCGTCTGCCGCCGCGTTCAGCCTGCCATAAGCCCGGTCGAGCGGAACGAGCGCCGGCCGCCGGGGCTCGGGCCGGACGCAGCCCGGGCCGATGGCGTGTCGCCCGTGCGACGGCCCGGCGCACTCGGGCTCGCCGTGGCGATCAGCCGCGCGCACGCGGCACGGGCGACAGGCCGAACCGCGCGTCCGAGGCGATCCACAGCAGCGAACCGGCGTCGAAGGCGATGACGAACGAACCGTCGGCGGCCCGTTCGACAGCGGTGACCACCTGGCCGAACAGATCGAGCACCGGGGCCAGCTCCGAACCCGTGCCGGGGAGCATGTCGAGGTACTGGCCATCCGCGACCCGAAGGCGGAACTCCGTTTCCAGAACCAGATCCGTGGCGGCGCCTTCCGTCCCTCCCGTGCCTGGAGCGGCGAGGCGGATCCGCACCCGGTCGTCGTATGAGGTGTCCCGCACCCGGCTGCCGACCAGTTCCCTGATGACCTTCACCACGCCATTTCCCCATCCGTTCGACGGACGGGCGGGTGTTCCCGGGGAGCGGCCCGCCCATGACAACGTTGTCTTACCCTGAATACTGGATGATATCGATCATCCATCCATTTCCTCAACCCTCGCCAGACGCATCGTCCGACATGTGAGACCGGGTGACTTCGGCGCCGGACCTCCGCCATGTAGCCCCGTTCGCACGTCGGGAAATGAGGCGTTTTAATCGCATTAACGCTATTCACCTCGTCATGAATCGAAGAACCGCTCCATCAGCGGTGCGATCCGGCTCGCGGTAGCCGCATGCCGGTCATGGTGCCGATGCCGGCGTCCACGACGAGACAGGAACGAGGAGACCATGAGCGACCACGCGAGCGCCTACCCCCCGCACGAGACAGCCCTGCTGATCATCGACCCGTACAACGACTTCCTGTCCGAGGGCGGCAAGCTCTGGCCGGCCGCCAAGGAGGTGGCGGAGGGCATCGACCTGCTCGACCACATGCGCGCGATGCTCGCCGCGGCACGCGAGCTCGGCTTCCATGTCTTCATCGTGCCCCACCACCAGACGACGCCCGACGACTACCGCACGTGGGACCACCTGTCCCCCACCCAGCAGCGCGTCCTCAAGGGGCAGACCTTCGCCGCCGGCAGCTGGGGAGCCGAGTGGCACCCCGACTTCGTGCCGCGCGAGGGAGAGCTGGTCATGCGCCAGCACTGGGCTTCCAGCGGCTTCGCCAACACCGACCTGGACATGCTGCTCAAGCAACACCGCGTCCAGAGGGTCATCTTCATCGGCATGAAGGCCAACACCTGCGTCGACACCACCGCGCGCTTCGGCCAGGAACTCGGCTACCACGTGACGCTCATCCGCGACGCCATCGGCGCTTTCGACTGGGACGAGATGAAGGCGACGTTCGACATCAACGGGCCCGCCTACGCGCACGCCATCCTCACCACCGACGAATTCCTGAGCATCGTGGGCAAGCAGCCCCAGCCGATGGCCATGTGACGTCGCGTCACGGACGCTCCGCCGCCGGCCCTGCTCCTGGCGGGCCGCCGTCCGGGCCGGGGCGGACTCGGGAGCGGAAAGTGCGGCGGTAGGCGTCCGGGGGCACACCGACCGTGCGATGGAAGTGCCGGCGCAGCGTGGTGGCCGTCCCCATGCCGGTGGCCGCCGCGATGGCGTCGACGCTGTCGTCGGTCGTCTCCAGCAACGCCTGTGCGTGGCGTATCCGCTGGGTCACCAGCCACTGCAGCGGAGTGGTACCGGTCACCGACCGGAAGTGGCGGCCCAGGTTGCGTGAGCTCATCCGCGCCTGGCGGGCCAGGTCCTCCACGGTCATGGGCTGGTCCAGGCGTTCGATCACCCAGGGGAACAGTTCGGCGAGCGGATGGCTTTCCGGGGCGGGCGCCGGGGTGGTGACGAACTGGGCCTGGCCGCCGTCCCGGTGCGGCGGTACGACCAGGCGGCGGGCCGCGGCGTTGGTGACCGACGAGCCGTGGTCCAGCCGGACGATGTGCAGGCACAGGTCCATGGCGGCGGCCTTGCCGGCGGAGGTGAGGACGCTGCCGTTGTCGACGTAGAGGACGTCCGGGTCCACCGTCACCTGGGGGTAGCGGGCGGCCAGGACGTGGGTGTGCGCCCAGTGCGTGGTCGCGCGCCTTCCGTCGAGCAGCCCCGCGGCCGCCAGTACGAACGCGCCCGTGCACAGGGAGGCCACCCGCGCGCCCGCCTCGTGGGCCGCGCGTACGGCGTCGACGAGTTCGGCGGGCGGCTCCTGGTCGATGTCGGCCCAGCCCGGGACGATCACGGTGTCGGCGTCCGGCAGCCGGTCGAGGCCGTGGTCGGGCTCCAGCCGGAATCGGCCGGCCCGCACGGCGCCCGGACCGCAGACGACGAGGTCGTACCAAGGCCCCGGCACGTCGTCCGGGGCGGAGCCGAAGACCTCGTAGGCGACGGAGAGTTCGAAGTGCAGCATCCCGTCGGTGACGGCCAGCGCGACAGTGCCCATGTCCGGAATTGTATGGGTCATGGCGTTCCCGACACTCACGGTCGAGTGCGAGCCCTCGGCAGGATGTTCCCTGCTGATCACAACAGATGACGCGAGTACGGGAGAAGCCATGGAAACGGGGCTCAAGGTTGCCGTGTTCGGCGCGTACGGACACACCGGCCGCTTTGTGGTGGCAGAACTGCGGGATCGCGGGTTCGTCCCGGTCCTCTCGGGACGCGACCCCGACAAGCTGAAGGCGCTGTCGGTGTCCGGCCCCGGCCTGGACGACACCCGGCCGGCGTCGGTCGACGACCCGGAATCGCTGGATCGCGCACTGGCCGGTGCGGCTGCCGTGATCAACTGCGCCGGGCCCTTCGCCACGACGGCGGCCCCCGTGATCGAGGCGGCGCTGCGCGCCGGTATCCCGTACCTGGATGTGGCCGCCGAGATCGAGGCCAACGCCGACACGTTCGCGCGCTACGCGGACCGCGCCGAGGCGGCGGGCGCGGTGGTCGTCCCCGCGATGGCCTTCTACGGCGGCCTCGGCGATCTGCTGGCCACCGCCGCGATGGGCGACTGGACGACGGCGGACGAGGCGCACATCGCCTACGGACTGAGCGGTTGGCACCCGACCGCCGGGACGCGTGCCGCGGGCGCGGTCTCCCGGCAGCGGCGGGACGGCCGGCGCGTCCGCTACGCGAACGGGCGGCTGGAGTACCGCCAGGACGAAGCGCCCACCCTCACCTGGCCCTTCCCCGATCCGGTGGGCCCCAGGGCCGTCATCGGGGAGTTCTCGATGGCCGACGTCGTCACCGTTCCCAGCCACCTGTCCGTCCCCGAGGTGCGCACCTATATGACCGTCGAGGCGGCCAGGGACCTGTCGTCCCCGGACACACCGCCGCCGGCCCCGGCCGACGAACACGGGCGGTCCGAGCAGACCTTCCTCGTCGACGTCGTCGTACGCTCGGGCGGCGTCGAACGCCGCGCGGTGGCGAGGGGCCGGGACATCTACGCCGTCACCGCGCCGCTCGTCGTCGAAGCGGTCGACCGCATCCTCACGGGGCGGACGAGGAGGGACGGTGTGGCCTCGGCCGGCGCGATCTTCGACGCGCCCGACTTCCTCCGCGCGCTGTCCTCGCACCTGTCCCTGGAACTCCACTCGTAGCGCGCGAACCGTCACGCCTCACTGCGAGCGGGTCCGTGACGGTTCAGCTCGGCCGCCTGCCTCCGGCCGGTCGAGGGCCGAGACGCTGCCCGCTCACGGCCTCGTACGTCGCCGCCAGGGCCTTCCCGGACTGTTCCGGGTGGCGTTGGGCGACACCGATGAACAGGCAGTCGATGACGGTCAGCTGCGCGATGCGGCTGGCCATCGCGCCGGACCGGAACGTGGTCTCGCGCGCCGCGGTGGTCAGCACGAGATCGGAGACCTCGGTGATGGGCGAGCGGGGAAAGTTGGTCAGGGACACCGTGGTCGCCCCGTGCCGCCGGGCCACACGCAGTGCCTCGACGGTGTCGGCGGTGGCGCCGGTGTGGGAGAGCCCGAAGGCCACGTCCCCGGCGCGCAGCACGGCCGCCGACGTCAGCATGATCTGCGTGTCGCTCCAGGCGAAGCCGACCCGTCCGATCCGGTGCAGCTTCTGCTGGAAGTCGGCCGCCACGAAGGCGCTCGCGCCGACCCCGTACACGTCGATGCGTCCCGCGCCCGCCATCGCGTCGACCACGTCGCCGAGCACCGCCACGTCCAGTTGCGCGCCGGTCTCCTCCACCGCCCGGGCGTCGGCGAAGGCGACCTTGCCGACGATGCCGGCCAGGTCGTCGGCGGAGGTGATGTCGTCGCCCAGGTGGCCCTCGGCGCGCGTCCCGGCGCGCGCCGCCTCGGCGGCCATCGCGATCCGCAGTGCGGGATAGCCGTCCAGACCGATCGACTTGCAGAACCGGATCACCGTGGTCTCGCTGGTGCCCGCCGCCGCGGCCGCCTCGGAGATGCTCCGGCGGGCCGTCTGGGCGGGACTGTCCAGCACCGCCCGGGCGACCCGCTGCTCCGCCCGGGCGAGTCCGGGCAGGAGCGAGCGGATGCGCACCAGGAGGGCGCTGTCCTGCAGGTCGTCGGCCGTGTTCCGGTTCACCACGCGGGAAACCTACTGAGGGCCTTGCCGCAGGTCAACGTGGAGCCGCCGCCCCGGCGCGGACGTCAGTGCGCTCCGCCCGCCGGAAGTTCCCGCCAACCGGCCGGGGTCAGCGGGGCGCCCGGCTTGTCGCCGTCGAGCAGGACATGCGTGCCGTCGGTGACCCGCAGCCCGCTGAGGTTCACACCGCGCCCCTCGTAGACCGAGTCGGTGGTGTAGCGCCAGCGCAGTTGGAGACCGGACGCCGTGTTCGGGACTTCGGCGTGCACCCGCCACCAGGCGCGTACGGCCTGTCCGGACAACGAGGTGACGCCGTCGGCGGGCGCACCGGTACCGGTGACGTGGAGCGTCAGGGGCTGCCAGGTGGCACCGCCGTCGGAGCTGGCCTCGACACGGAGGCGGTCCGTCGCTTCGGTGTTGACGAAGGATCTGAAGTCGATGCCGACCGTCCCGGAGGCGTTCAGGGGACCGGTGGTCAGGGTGCTGGTGGTACCACCGCCCTGTCCCGAGAACCAGGAGCGGCCGCCGCCCGGCGCCTTGACCGGCATCGCCTGGGCGAGGGCACCGGCGATACCGCGCCGTGCGGGGTTGGTGGAGGGGGTGGCGCGCGTGGCGTGGACCCGGTTGGTCAGCAGGACGGCGAACGACCGCGACGCGGGGTCGATGACCAGGGAGGTGCCGGTGAAGCCGGTGTGGCCCAGCGTGCGCGGGCCGGACAGACCGCCCATGTACCAGATCTGGTCCAGCTCGAAGCCGAGGCCGTGGGAGTCGCCGGGGAAGGCCTGGTTGAAGTTCTCCTCCAGCAGCGAGACACCGTGCCGGCTGAGGATCCGGTGACCCCGGTAGGTCCCGCCGTTGAGGATGGCCTGGGCCAGTACGGCGAGGTCGTCGACGGTGGAGAAGACGCCCGCGTGCCCGGCGACGCCACCCATGGCCCAGGCGTTCTCGTCGTGCACCTCACCGTGCACCAGGCCCCGTGCGGGGGTGGCCTCGTACTCGGTCGCGGCGATCCGCGACAGCTTCGCGGCAGGTGGGTTGTATCCGGTGTCCGTCATGTGCAGCGGCCTCGTGACGTCCTCGCGGACGAGGGTGTCGAGGCTCCGGCCGGTCACCTTCTCCAGGACCAACTGGAGGGTGAGCATGTTGAGGTCGGAGTAGGTGTAGGTGGTCCCGGCCGGGTTGACCGGCGTGGTGTCCAGGATGGCCTTCACCCGTGACGGGATGTCGGGATAGCCCTGCCACAGCGCCGGCTCGGGGTCGGGTGCGAGCCCGGAGGTGTGGGTGAGCAACTGCCTGATGGTGATGGCGCCCTTGCCGTTCACCGCGAATTCGGGCAGGTAGTCGGCGACCGGGCTGTCGAGCCGGATCCTTCCGGATTCCAGCTGCTGTACGGCCACCAGGGAGGTGAACAGCTTCGACAGCGAGGCCAGATCGTAGATGGTGTCGGTGCGCGCGGGTGTCCACTGGTCCCTGGGCAGCTCGGCCTGGGGGGCCGAGTACCGCGTCGCGTAGCCGGTGGCGCCGCGCTCGACGATCTTGCCTTCGTGGACCATCAGGCTGGTGGCGCCGGGGAAGAGGTAGCCGGCGCCGCTCGCCGGGTCCGCCCATGCGGCGACCTGCTGCTCGAAGGCGGCGATCGGGTCCGGGGCGAGCCCGGCGGCCCGGGGGGAGGCCGACCGCAGCACGGTGCCCGCGGGTGCGAACCCGGTGTACGGCTGGTCGAAGCGGCGGCCGCCGCCGTCGGTCCCGGCCGCGGCCGACGCGGTGCCCGTGGCTGCCGTGGCCGTGGCCGCCGTGGCTCCGGCCGGCAGGGCGAGGGCGGCCACCATGGCCGACGCCGCGGTGAGTGCGAGTACAGGAATCCGCATGTGTACCTCGTTGGTGAGGAGTTGGTTTCGCTGTGCGGCACGTCTCCGGTCCGGCCTTCAGGGGGCGGAGTCGTGGTCACTCGGCACGTCGGCAGGGAGGTCCGGCCCCCTGAGGCCGAAACTCATTAACCAACTTGGAGCGATGTTCGTAAGTTAGTAACCAAACCCAGGGTGGTCAACATCCCGACCGGTGCGGGCATCCGGACGGTTCGGTCGCCGACCGCGGGACCCCCTACTCCGCCCGGCGCGCGCACCGCTACGACCTGACGCCCCGTCGGCTCCGGGCACGGGGGTCACCCCTCCGTGGCCGAAGGGCGCGGGTGAGGGCGGGAATCCATGCGTCGTACGAGACGATCCGGATCACCCGGATGTGCCATCAGCGGTTCCCGCTCGCGGAGATGGTCACGCACCGCTTCTCGCTCGAGCAGGCGCAGGACGCCCTTGACGCGGTGGGACGCGGCGAGCCGCTCAAGGCCGTGATCGTGCCGTAGCGGGGCGGTTCGCCGCCTCGGCGCGAACCGGGCGCGAACCGGGCGCGACCCGCCCGCTGTCCCGGTGTGACGACCCGGGACGGCGGGCGGTGGCGTGGACCGGTACGGGTACCGGACGTGTGCGGGACGTGTGCGGGACGTGTGCGGGACGTGTGCGGGACGTGTGCGGGACGTGTGCGGACGGTCGTCGAGGCCGGTGGGACATCCCCTTCGATCGCCTGCCGGTGATCACGAGGAGTGGGCCCGGGTGCCCCGAACGCGGACAGAGGCGCGACGCGGGGCACCGCCGCCGCCGTCGGTGCCGGGCCCCGGCCGCCGGGAGGAGCGCCCGCCGCCGCCCACGGCCCCGGCGGGGCTCGGCGTGGGGGCACCCCGACGGCCCGGGCAGGCTCCACGCGGGCCACGACTCGCCATCCGGTTAGGCTGGTGCGTGTCCCTCATCGGCCGTGACCGGGAGCTCTACGCGCTCGGGGTCCTCCTCGACCGGCTGCGCGCCGGGGTCGGCGAGCGCGTGGTGGTCACCGGACCTCCGGGGGCGGGCAAGTCCGCTCTCCTGGCCGCAGCCGCGGGGCTCGCCGCCGAACGCGGGATCCGCGTCGAGCACATCGGCGGCCGCGCACCCTCCGTACCCCCCGCTCGGCCGCACGCACCGGGTGACCCCGTGCTGCTGCTGTCCGACGCGGGCACCGCCGAGGGTCCCGGCCCCGAGGATCCCGGCCCCGGGCATCCCGGTTCCGAGGCCCCCGATGCCGGGGAGCCACCCGGGCCGCGCGCGCTCCTGGTCGCCGCGCGGGAGCACACCGGAGACGGCACCGAGGTGAGGCTGGGCGGACTGTCGGGCGCCGAGTTCGCCGCACTCGTGCCCGGCCTGCCGCCCGATGCCGTCCACGCCCTGTGGCTGGCCTCCGGTGGGCTGCCCGGTCCGGCGCTCTCCTTGTCCGAGCGGCTCCGGGGCCTGGACGGGGACGCCGACCCGGTCGCACACCTCGCGCTGGTGGCCCCCTCCCGGGCCCAGTTCCTCGAACTCGACCTCGGGCTCCTACGGCTGCTGGAGGCGGCCGCCGAGCGGCCTCTCACCCCGGCGGTCCGCGCCCGCGTCCTGGCGCGTCTCGCACGCGAGCTGCTGGCCGACACCACGGCCGCGGCGCGCCGCCGCGATCTGGCGGACACGGCACTCGCCATGGCCCGCGCGTCCGGCGACGCGGGCACGGTCGCCGAGGTCCTGGACAGCCGGCTGCACGCGCTGTGGGACCCGGCCGCCACCACCGAACGACTGACCACGGCGGAGGAGATCGTCGCACTGTCGCGCCGGGCGGGCGACGCGGCGGCCGAGTGCCGCGGCCTGTTCTGGCGTTTCGTGGCGCTCGCCGAAGAGGGGGACCTGGCGGCGGCCGAGGTGGCGCTCGGCGTGTACGCCCGCGCCGCGGAACAGGCCGGGCACACCGAGGCCCCCGTGGTGGCGCTCGCCCGGCAGGCGGTACTCGCCACCATCCGCGGCCGGTTCGACGAAGCCGAGGAACTGGCGGACCAGGTGCTGGTCGCCGGCCGCAAGGCGGGCGTGAGCGACACCGAGCGGCTGGCCGGTTCGGTGCGCCATCAGCTGGCCGTCGTACGAGGCCGCACCGAGCCCGCCGTCGCACCCTGGCAGACCATGGCCCGCAGGCTGCCCGGCCACTTCTTCGAGGCCACGGCCGCCCGCGCGATGCTGGAGTCCGGACGCGACTTCGAGGCCGGTCTGGAACTGGAACGGCTGCTGCCGGCGGTCCTCACCGGCACCGGCCCTCGCTGGATCGGCGCGCTGGCCGACCTCGCGGCCGTCGCCTCGCGCACCGGCGGCCCGGCGGCCGCCACCGACCTCTACGACACGCTGCTGCCCTACCGGGGACGGCTGGTGGTGTGGGGCGGCGCCAACACCGTCACCGGCCCCGTCGACGACTACCTGGGCCGTCTCGCGGCACGCCTGGACCGGACGGAGGCGGCTCTCGGCCACCTGGACGCGGCCGCGGAGCTGTCCCGTCGGCTCGGCGCCCTCCCCTGGCTCGCGCGGACGCTGGCGGCCCGCGCGGAGGTCCTGCACCGGCGCGGCCGCACCGATGACCGGGAACGAGCGACGGAGGACGTCGCGCAGGCCCGGTCGATCGCCGAACGGCTCGGCATGAGCGGTCTCCTCGCCACCCTGCCACCGGCCGTTCCGCCGGTCGCGCCCGCCGGTCAGTGGCGCTGGGTGCTCGACGGGGCCGACTGGCGGCTGGAGGCCGACGAGGAGACGGCACGGGTGCCCGACGGGCGCGGCCCCCGCTATCTGCGCACGCTGCTTGCGGCGCCCGGCCGGGAGATTCCCGCCCTCGACCTGGTCGCGGGCGGCGCCGGGCTGGCCGTCCCGCCGGCCGATCCGCTGCTGGACGACGCGGCCCGCGCCGCGTACCGCCGACGGCTCACCACGCTCGAGGAACGCCTCGACGCCGCCGACCGGGCCGGTGACGTGGACGCCGCGGCGGCCGTCCAGGCGGAGCGCGGCGCCCTCCTCGCGGAGCTCCGGCGGGCCACCGGGGTCGCCGGCCGCCCCCGTACCCACGGCAACGAGGCCGAACGGGCCCGCGTCGGCGCGACGCGGGCGCTGTGGGGAACCGTCCGGCGCATCGAGGCCGCGGCGCCCCTCGCCGGGGCCCATCTGCGGGCGTCCCTGCGGACGGGCCGCCTCATGCGCTACCAGCCGGCCCCGGGCGGTCCCGGACGCTGGCAGGTGTGACGCCCGCCACGAACGATGTGTTCCCCTCGGTGTTACGCCTCCTGTGGTGCACGGCACGGACCCCAGGAAGGACACCTCACATGAGCACCGGCGGAGCACCCCTGACGTACGCGGGTCTGCGGGCGGAACGCCACGGCGAGCCGGACGGACGGCCCCCGCTCGTCCTGCTGCACGGACTCGGCTACGACCGTCACCGGTGGGGGCCGCTCCTGCGCGAACTGGAGTCCGCCGACCCGGGACGGAACGTCCTCGTCCTCGACCTGCCCGGACACGGGCAGTCGCCCCCGCTGGACCGGCACGGGCTGGACGACGTCGCCACGGCGGTGCACCAGGCGGTCACCGAGGCAGGTCTGACCCGGCCCGTCATGGTGGGGCACTCCATCAGCGGCGCCATCGTCACCGCCTACGCCGCGACCCGTCCGGTGCACGGCGTCGTCAACATCGACCAACCGCTGCGCGTCGGAGGCTTCGCGGACCTGCTGCAGCGCAACGCCCATGTGCTGCGCGGCCCCGACCACGGCACGATCTGGAACGCCCTCATCGGCCGCATGGGCATCGACACCCTGCCGCCCGAGGTCCGCGCCCTCGCCCGGCCCGACGCGGTTCCCGCGCGGGAACTGCTGCTCACCTACTGGGACGAGCTGCTGACGTCCCCGCCGGCCGCAGTGGAGGAGCGGAACGCCGAACGCCTGGAACGCATCGCGTCCCAGGGCACGCCCTACCTCTTCATCACCGGCGCGGAGCCCGCCCCGGAGTACCGCGGCTGGCTCCGCCGCGCCCTGCCCGACGTCGCGATCGCCGTCCTGCCCGGTGGCGGCCACTTCCCGCATCTCGCCCATCCCGCGGAGGTCGCCCGCCTCCTGACGTGAGTCGCTGTACGGTGCGCCGTCCCCCGCGCGCCCTGAGCGGCGGGACGGATCCCGTGGGAGGCAACGGACGTTGGGCAGAGGGTCCGGACTTCTACGAACGGCGCAGCAGTTCCTCGCACAGAGCGCGGATGCCCGGACTCCTCTGCGCCATGAGCTCGTCCGGGCCGGCGCCCCGGAGGAGGTCGGCGGGGGCCGCTTCGGCGTAGGTCTCGTAGACGACGACGGCGGGGTCGTCCCGGGCGGGCGTCCGCTCCCATCCACTGAGCAGCTCTTCCTGTCGTTCGTCCGGTCCGTCGACGATCAGGTTCCAGCGCATGCGGAGGTACCACTGGGCTTCGCTGACACAGTTGTTGAGCGGTGTGGCGCGGAGAATGGAGACATGGCCCTCGACGGTCACCGACCGTTCGTGGCCGTCGCCCGCCAACGACCAGGCGCCGGTCAACAGGAGTGCCGCGGCGGCCACACCGGCCCGTCGGCGCATGTCGTCCCCCTCCCCGCGGTCCTGAGACGTTCCGCCGGACCGGCGGGGATCATGATGGCACGATGTTCCGGTCGTCGTTCCGGAGGTCGGCGGGGCCCGGCCGGAGCGGGCCATCGTCGGTCACAGCGTCCCGACCGGGACGGGATTGCGCGCGGCTGCGGGCCTACCGAGGGATGCCACGTCGTTGGTGGGCGGCGACGGCGGTATAGGTGGTCGCCCCGAGAGCGACGACAGCCAGCGTCGCCGCGACGGCGGCCAGGAGCGTGGACGCCACGGTGTTCGCCTTGTAGGCGACGACGGACTGCAAGACCGCGCTGCAGGCGAAAAGCACTGCCACCGCTGTCACCACAAGGGGACCCGGTACGTCATTGCGTGGGCTGTCGAGGCGCATGAGCGGCCTCCTTTCCGAGGGTGCCGGCCACGACTGCGTCGTGCTGGACTTGCCTGTCACGCTAGGGCGATCGACGGACCGCGTCGCGTCCCGAAAGGTCGGGGCTTGACGCCAAGGGCGAAAAGTGCGGTGCGAGCCGTCACCCGGCCCGGGACCCCGCCGCGGGCACGGTATCGGCGTCGGTTCGCCGCGTGCGTGCTCGTCGTCGGCGGAATGGTTCGCCGGAAGGCCAAGACCGGTGCTGTCAGTGACAGCTCATAGGATGCGGTGGTTTTCGACGAGGAGGTTCCATGGGCTTTTCCGGTCACCTGGTCTTTGCGCGGAGCAAGCGCCCACTGCTGGAAGCACCGCTGTTCGGCGGCACCGATCCAGGGCTGGGGGACGACGTGCACGAGTGGCGGCCCCGACCGGGCGGCTGGCAGACCCTGCAGTTGAATCAAGGCGTCTGGGAGGACGAGCACCTGTTCGCCCTGGTCGAATGGACTGGTGCACCGGCTTGTGTCGCCGACGTCTCCGACAGCAGCGTCGCCCTCGTGACCGGCCTGGACACCAGCGGGCGGCGCTGGCAGGCGTGGCTCAACCTGGACAACGCCGCGGCTCTCCTCGTCGAAGAACCCGAGGACGTGGACGACGTGAGCCTGTGGGTGACCACCCCGGAGTTCGACGAGGCCATCAAGCGCAAGCGCGCGGAACTCGACGCGGAGGTGCCGGCCGACGCCGAAGGCGCTCTCGTGTGGGCCTCAGCGGCTGATGTCCAGACGGCAGCGCGGCAGTCTCGGATCGAGGAACTGCTCCGTGCACGGGAGACCTTCGTGGAGGAGTTGTTCGACGCGCTGCTGGATGAACTGGGCTTCCCGGAAGCCGTCCAGTCCTCACCGCAGCCATAAGAAGCGACGTCTTGCTCGCCTTGATCGGCACAGCCGCAGTGCTCATCTGTCGTCGTCGGCTCGTCCGTGTGAACGGGCAGGACCAGTCAGTGTGGGGTTCCGACGCTGCAGACCCAGACACGGAAGGGCATGGCCTCCGGTTCGGTCTCGGTCTGCTCCGCGTGGCTCTGGAGATCGTCCAGGCCCGACCAGGCGACGACGCCGGGCTCGCTGTCGCCCAGAGACCCCTCGACGACCGGACCGAGGTCGTCGGAAGCCACATGAGCACCGTTGAACGGCAACGCATCCGGGGGCACAGAACCTGTCGAGCACCGGAGCTGCCCGGCCTGCTCGTCGTGCCACACATAGAACGTCGCCACCCCGTGAAAGCCCAGCTCGCGCGTGCGTAACCGGATGGCGTAAGCAGTCCGTTCGAAGGCAGCCACCACCTCGGCGGCGGACAACGACCTCCTGTCCTCATCCGTCGCCTCCAGCGACCAGGTGTTGGTCTCCCACTCCACCTGCCGGTCAGCCGGCTCCAGCACCAGGGGCTCGTCCGCCACCTCAGCAATCCACGTCAACAGCACCACAGCAGTATCCCTGCAGAGCTCGGACTCCAAAGAACCACCAGAAGAAACGACTTCTGAATTCACCTCGCGCACAGCAACCATGTGGTCTCCACATGACCACTGCGACCCCCTGCCACTTACGGCAGCCCACCGCTGTGTCACTGAATGTCTCCCACCACGTGCTCAAGGGCGCTGTGCACGGCCGGCCCGAGCGCGAGCCCGGCCGTACCCGCTTCGCGCCTGATCCCGGGCACCGGTTGTGGCGGATGCCGAGCGGTCGCCGGAAATCCGTGTACCGCATACGGTCCAATCCTGCGGCCGAGATCGAGGTCTTTGGATTCTTCCCCGGTATGTCGAGGTATCCCTCCTGTGGCCGTCGGCAATAGCCCCGCAGCGGGGCTGAACCCGCCCGGAATCCACGCCGAAGGCGGCGCGGCGCGACCACGGACGGATTACGGGTGAGTCAGAAGGAGAATCATGAGCAGTCATGACGGCGCGGATCAGGCGGCCTGGGCGGCACGGTTGGGGTGTGCGGCGCTGGTGGATGCCATGGGCAGGCTCCACGGCCACCGCGCGCACATCCTCGCTCTGTCCAGCCCCGATCCCACCAGGCCGCTCTTCGGCCCGGCCGCCACCGTGGCCTTCCTGCCCCACCGGGACGACTTGCCCCAGTCGAAGACGGACTTCGGCGAATTCTTCTACCAGGCGGTCGGTGACGACCCGGGCGGGAAGGTTTTGGTCCTCTCCAGCGGGGGTTATCGAGACGCCTCACACGGCGGCGGCGTAAAACTGTCCCGTATCGCCCACCACGGGCTGGCCGGTGTCCTGGCGGACGGCAGACTGAGGGACTTCGCCGAACTGCGCGACCACGGGTTCGCGACCTGGTGCCGGGGAGAGGCGACACACTGGGGCGGCGACACCGTCATGCCGTACGCGGCCGGCGTCGCCGTGGAAGTCGCCGGTGTGTGCGTTGTTCCCGGTGATTACGTCTACGCCGACAGGACGGGAGCCGTGGTCATCCCGCACGCCAGTCTTGAGCGGGTGTTGCAGGAAGCGGACAGAGTCGAAGCCGAAGACGCCGATTTCGCTGCCCGGGTCGCGAGGGAACGCCCACCCGCGTAACAGCGCCAGGGCTCCCGGCCCGACGCCGGGGACACTCCAAAGGGCGGGATCGGAGGCACCGCCGAGCGACCATCCGGTGCCGTCAACGCGTACGGGTGGAGTCGCCTCGGGCCGGACCATGCCCGACCGGTCGGCATTCAGGTTGCCCGCGCATGGTGCGTGGGTGAACCTCGAGGACGAAAGGACCTCGTCCAGGAGCGGGCGGCCTTCGGACAGGACAAGCCGGGAGGAACACCTGATGACCGCACCCGTTGGGCAGAGGCCGCACTTCGACGGGCTCCGTGCGCTGTTCGTCAACGCGACGCTGAAGCGGTCGCCCGAGGTCAGCAACACCGAGGGACTCATCGACCTCAGTGCCGGCATCATGCGCGGGCACGGCGTCCACGTGGAGACGGTCCGCGCCGTCGACCACGACATCGCGACCGGCGTGTGGCCGGACATGACCGAACACGGATGGTCCAGTGACGCCTGGCCCGAACTGCTCGAGCGGGTCATGGCCTCCGACATCCTCGTGCTGTGCGGTCCCATCTGGCTCGGCGACAACAGTTCGGTGATGAAACGGGTCATCGAACGGCTCTACGGTTGCTCGAGCCTGCTCAACGACGCGGGCCAGTATGCCTACTACGGGCGCGTCGGCGGCTGCCTGATCACCGGTAACGAGGACGGGATCAAGCACTGCGCCATGAACGTTCTCTACAGTCTGCAGCATCTCGGGTACACGATTCCGCCGCAGGCCGATGCCGGATGGATCGGCGAGGCCGGACCCGGCCCCTCCTACCTCGACCCGGGCTCCGGCGGCCCGGAGAACGACTTCACCAACCGCAACACGACGTTCATGACCTACAACCTCCTGCATCTGGCGGGCATGCTCCGACGCGCCGGAGGAATCCCCGCCTACGGCAACCAGCGCACCGAGTGGGACGCCGGCTGCCGCCCCGACTTCCCCAACCCCGAGCACCGTTGACCCCCGCCCGCGGCCGGGCCGGCGATGGCGTCGGCCGCGCGGCATGTCGGCGCAGGCAGCCATGGGGGGCCTGTCCGGCGCAGCCGCCCTCGCCGGCCACGGGCCCGGCGAGCTGCCCGTCGGCTGCCCGTCGCCGACGGCAGTAGCGGAACCGCGCCGGTGAGCTGACGCCCGCGCGGTGTCGTCACCTCTTCCATGGCCTCGTGTCGAACCACGCGCCGCCGGGTCCCCGACCGGAGTCGGGACCAGGGTTCCCGCACCCATACCGTCGGCCTCGAAGCCGGTTCCCCCGCAGGCCGATCATTTCGTGCCGACAAGGGCCGCCCCTCACGGGCACCGTGGAACACGGTCGGCGAGGGACAGTTGACGTTCCGCCGGTCGCCTCGCACAACCGCGGGCACGGCCCCGGCGCCTCCGTCGGGGTGTCAGGGACCGCAGGGGTACGGGGCCTCAGATCTCCGGGGCGGGGGGTTTTCGTCCGGCACGGACCCCGTAACGCTAGGCAACCTTGATCAAATGTGGTTTTCTCATCGCTCGTGACCAAAGACTCGGTCTGGAGTTCGAGCCGATCGGGACAGCGGCACCCCCGACGCCGGGCTCCCGGACCGGGTAGCGGGTGTCCGGCGACCGCCGGGCCCCCAACTGTCCGCCGTCCGCGCACAGGTCTCCCGGGCGGCTCGAAGGTACTCATACATGCACATACACGTCCGATGGGCCCTGCTGCCGGCACTGGCCGGCCTCCTCGCGGGCGCCGTACCCGGCGCCGCACAAGCCTCGCCGGGCACCACCGCGGCCACACCGGGCCCGGCCGTCGCGTCGCCCGACGGCAGAGCGGTCCGCACCGTCACCCTGATCACCGGTGACAAGGTCACCGTCACCCGCGGCGCCAGTGGCACTCCCGGCGTCGGCGTGCGGCCCGGACCCGGCCGCACACGCATCGGGTTCGAGGTGTCGCACCAGTGGCACGGCGCCGACCACCACATCTCGGTGGTCCCGTCCGACGCACGGTCACTGTTGACCGCCGGCAAGCTCGACCCGCGCCTGTTCGACGTCACCGAGCAACTCGACGCCGGCTACGACGACGCCTCCAGTGACTCGCTGCGGCTCATCTACGCCAGCCGCAGCGGCAAGTCCGCCACCGCACGGGACGCGATCCGGCAGCACGGCGCCAGGATCACCCGGATCCTGGACGTCCTGCGCGGTGGCAGTCTCGCCCCGGCCAAGCGCGACGCCGGCGCGTTCTGGAAGTTCGTCAGCGGAACGCAGGGGCTCCGCGGCCCGCTGGACAAGGTGTGGCTCAACGGCGTCAGCCGGGTCGCGCTCGCCGAGAGCACCGGCATCATCGGCGCCCCCAAGGTCTGGGACAGCGTCGACTCCACCGGTGCGCACATCACCGGCAAGGACGTCGTCGTCGCCGACCTCGACACCGGCTACGACCCCACCCACCCCGATCTCACGGGCAAGGCCGCCGCCGGCCGGACCATGGACTTCACCGGCAGCGGCTCGGTGGTGGACGGCAACGGCCACGGCACCCACACCGCGTCCACCATCGCGGGCACCGGCGCGGCCTCGGCCGGCACCTACAAGGGCGTCGCCCCCGACGCCGAACTGCTGATCGGCAAGGTCTGCACCGACGACGGCTCCTGCCCCGACGACGCCGTCATCAACGGCATGACCTGGGCGTCGGAAGCGGGCGCCAAGGCCGTCAACCTCAGCCTGGGCGCGCCCCCGTACGCGCAGTCCGACCCGCTCACCGAGGCGGTCGAGAAGCTGACCGCCGAGAACGGCACCCTGTTCGTGATCGCGGCGGGCAACGAAGGCGCGCCGTCGGCCGACTACTTCGGCGGCACCGTGGGTTCCCCCGGCATCGCCGACTCCGCGCTCACCGTGGGCAGCACCACCAAGCAGGACACCCTCAGCACCTTCTCCAGCCGCGGCCCGCGGATCGGTGACTTCGCCGTGAAGCCCGACATCGTCGCCCCCGGCCAGGACATCACCGCGGCCCGCGCGGCGGGCACCACGATGGGCGACCCCGTCGGTCCCTCGTACGTCACCGCTTCCGGCACCTCGATGGCGACCCCGCACGTCACCGGGGCGGTGGCGCTGCTGGCCCAGCAGCACCCGGACTGGAAGGCCGCCGACTTCAAGTCGGCCCTGACCAGCGCCGCCAAGGGCCTGCCCGGGCTGACCGCCTACGACCAGGGCAGCGGCCGGCTGGACGTCGCCCGGGCCAGTGCGCAGACCATACGTGCCACGTCCGGCAGCATCAGCCTGGGCAAGGCCGACTTCCCGCACCCGGACGTCACCCGGACCGGCACCGTCACCTACACCAACGACGGCGCCACCGACGTCACGCTCCAACTGTCCGTCGACGCGTACGGGCCCAGGGGGCAGGCCGCACCCGTGGGGGCCTTCGCCCTGTCGGCCGGCACCCTGACCGTCCCGGCCGGCGGGACCGCGTCCGCCACCCTGACCGGCACGGTCGACGACGCGATGGCGGGCGCGTACGGCGGCTCGATCGTCGCGACCGCCGACAACGGCGCCGTCACGGTCCGCAGCGCCTTCGGCGTGTACGCCGAACCCCTCACCCACGACCTGTCGTTGACCGTCCTCGGTCTCGACGGGAAGCCCGTGGGCCCGGACACCTATGTCTCCGCCTTCGACATCCGCACCGGCCTGCAGTACAGCGTCCCCACCGACGCCGACGGCAAGGCGTCGATGCGACTGCCGCAGAGCGAGTACGACATCTCGGCGAACAAGTTCGACCCCGTGGCGCAGACCTCGGTCCTCTACTCCGAACCCGGCGTCGACCTCACCCGCGACACCCCGGTCCTCCTCGACGGCCGTACCGCGAAGCAGGTCAACCTCACCGTCGATCAGCGCAAGGCCCAGAACGACGGCATCTTCGCCAGCACGACGTCCATCAGCGCCGACGGCCGTTACGGCACCCAGAAGTTCGTGATGGGCTTCCCGGGCAGCCGGGTCTACGCCACCCCGACCGGCAAGGTGACCAGCCACCCGTTCTGGTTCCTGGCGACCCAGCGGTGGAGCGGCACGGTCCCCGAGAGCGCCGACAAGCCGGCCTGGAGCTACGCCTACAACCTGGCCGTCAACACCAAGGGCGGCATCCCCGCCACCCTGACCCGCGCGCTCCACGACGACAAGCTCGGCCGGGTCGAGGAGACCTACGCCGACCAGGGCGGCAAGCCGCTCGGGGTCCGGATCGACACGCCCGTCCCGACCTACGGCGCCATCACCTTCGTGGACGGCGGCCAGGTCCCGGTCCCCGGACGGCAGACCCGGTTCTACAGCGACGACCCCGCGATCGTCTGGGACCGTACCCTCGGCATGCGCGCGCAGGGCACCATGGGCTACGACGAGATCCAGTTCGCGGGCACCACGCGTTTCCGGCCGGGCGAGTCCACCACCCGCCGGTGGAACCAGGCGCCCCTGCGTGCCCGGTCGTTGGAAGCCCTGCGCCATGAGGATCAGCTCCTCCTCACCCCCGGCCTGTTCTCCACGGCCGCCGAGAACACCGCGACCCACTCCGGCGAGGCCCGGGACACCGCGGGGTCCTCGACCCTGTACCGCGACGGAGTGAAGATCGCGTCGCTGGACTCCCTGGGCCGGCTGCAGACCGCCGTTCCGTACGAGGCGGCCACCTACACCCTGACGTCGTCCGGCACCCGCAAGGTCGGCTGGTCGAACCTGGGCAGCAAGGCCTCCGCCACCTGGACCTTCACCTCCGGTCGCCCGTCCGGCCAGGGGCCGGCGGAACTGCCGCTGATGAACGTCCGGCTCGGCGGCCCGGTGAACACCTCCAGCGCCGTCGCGGGCGGACGTACGTATCTCTTCACCGTGACGGCCGAGCGCGGCGGCAAGGCGCCCACCACCTCGCTGGGGCTGCGGGTCTCCTTCGACGACGGCAAGAGCTGGAAGTCCGTCAAGGTCCGGCGCGTGGGCGACCGCGGCATCGCGAAGCTGGCGCTGCCCTCGGCCGGCGGTTACGCCTCGATCCGGCTCACGGCCGGGGACGCGTCGGGCAACAGCGTCGACCAGACCGTCATCCGCTCCTTCCGGGTGACCTCCGGGCGATAGGGCACCGCACCCCCTGGCGGCCTCCGCCGACGGCTTCCCGGCCGTCGGCGGAGGCCGCCCTCGCCGCTCCGGTTGCCACCAGGGGAACCGGCAGCGGCCCGAGGACGCGACAACGGCACGGGGGCCGCGCGGCCGGATGCCTCACCCCGTGACCTTGGCGAGGAACGCGGTGAGGTTGGCGACGGTCCGCTGGATCTTCTCCTCGAGGGTGAGCGTCTCGTGGAGCCGCGCTCCGACGCCCGCGTCCTTCTTGCCGCGCACGTACAGGGAGCACGCGAGGTCGTCGCACATGTAGGCGCCCACGGTGTTGCCCTGCTGCCCGGCCTTGCCGGCCCTCGCGGCGACCATCAGCGAGACGCCCCCGGAGTGGGTGGTCAGGCACATCGAGCACATGCTGAGCCGCGTCTGCCAGGAAGCGGAGCCCGACGAGCGCAGGGCGAGCGCCACCGGGCGGCCGTCCAGCTCGGTGACGAGGTAGGCCCGGTCGGGCGCCTGGGGGTCGCGCCAGCCGAGGAAGTCGAGGTCCTCCCAGGGCCGCTCGGCCAGGTCACGGGGCACGGACAGGCGTCTGGCCTCGCCCTTGGTGCAGTTCACGAACGCGGTACGGATCTCTTGCTCGGTCAACGGCTTCATGAGCGGCAGGCTAATTTGCCTAAAGCTATTAGGCAAATGCATACTGACTTTCGCTGGATAGGAGGAACGTTATGGTTCGAGTGGGGCTGACTCCGGAGCGCCTGACGCGGGCGGGGGCGGAACTGGCCGACGAGGTCGGCTTCGACCAGGTGACCGTCTCGGCGCTCGCCCGGCGGTTCGACGTCAAGGTCGCGAGCCTGTACTCGCACGTGAAGAGCTCCCAGGACCTCAAGACCCGGATCGCCCTGTTCGCACTGGAGGAACTCGCCGACCGGGTCGCCGCGGCACTGGCCGGGCGCGCGGGCAAGGACGCCCTGGTCGCCTTCGCCGACGCCTACCGCGACTACGCCCGCGAACACCCCGGCCGCTACGACGCCGCCCGGCTCAGGCTCGACCCGGAGACGGCGGCGGCAAGCGCCGGCGTCCGGCACGCACAGATGACGCGGGCGATCCTGCGCGGCTACGACCTGGCGGAGCCGGACCAGACGCACGCGGTCCGGATGCTCGGCAGCGTCTTCCACGGTTACGTCAGCCTGGAGATGGCCGGAGGCTTCAGCCACACCGCCGTCGACTCACAGGCGTCCTGGGCCTGGGTCCTGGATTCCCTCGACGCTCTGCTGCGGAATCGCTCCACGTCGTAACCGGGTTGGTCCGGGGTCCGGGAGACACACCGCGGAGCCCGTCCACCGTCTGGACCAGCAGGGGTGGCCTGCCGCCCGGCCGCTGCGAAGACTGGTCGCGGCAGCCCCCCGCGGGCCGCACCCCCGGGCACCGACGACGAAGTCCGGTGCCGTGACGCACGGAAGAGGGTCGGGACGGAATCATGAGCCTTGAGGTTGCCGTCGTCCGCGAGGCGGACGAGGAGATGGTCGAGGCGTTCGCCCGCCTTCTGCCCCAGTTGTCGAGCAGTGCCGTCCCGCTGGACCACGACTCGCTGCGGCGACTGCTCGCCGCCGACGCCAACACGGTGCTGGTGGCCCGGGTCGACGGCCGCGTCGTCGGGACGCTCACGCTGGTGATGTTCCCCCTGCCGACCGGGCTGCGGGCCTGGGTCGAGGACGTGGTGGTCGACGGGGCAGCCCGGGGCTACGGCGTCGGCGCCGCCCTCACCGAGGAAGCGCTACGCCTGGCGGACGCGGCGGGGGCCCGCACGGTCGACCTCACCTCGCGCCCGTCGCGGCAGGCGGCGAACCGCCTCTACGAGCGGCTCGGATTCCAGGTGCGGGACTCCCGGGTCTTCCGCTACGCCCTGCGGGAGTAGCAGCCGTACGGCCGGTGACGTGACAGTCACGCACCCCCGTTGCTCGTTGGTCCGGGGCACAGGGCGGGTGCGCATCGCCGCCGCCCCCTTTCCCTGGCGTCGAGAGGCTCGCGCCGGACTCCACGCCGACACCGCCACGGCGGCAACGCTGCTCACCGCCGTGACGCAGGCCGGCGCCCGCGTCACACCCCTACGGACGGCCATCGCGGACACTGCGGAATCGGGTCAGAGGACGGTGACCACTGCCTTGCCGCGGGCGTGGCCCCGCTCCACATGGCGCATGCCCTCGGCCGCATCCGCCAGCGGGTACGTCCGGTCGACCACGGGCGTGAGCCGACCGGCGTCGATCAGCTCGGTGACGGCGAGAAGGTCCTCATGGGTGGGTCCGGCCGGGGCCGCCGGGAGGATGACGCGGAGTCGCTGCCGGACGAACGCGTTGGCCGCGATCAGTCGCAGCATGGAGCCCACCGCCCCGACCATGCGGCCGGGCGCTCCGCCGCCGTTGGCCACCAGGGTGCCTGCCGGGGTGAGCGCGCCGCGCAGTCGCCCGAGCGAGTGGTTGCCGACGTTGTCCAGGATCAGGTCATAGCGCGTGCCCTCTTCGGTGAAGTCCCGCCGGGTGTAGTCGATGACGTGCGCGGCGCCCAAGGAGCGCGCCAGGTCCACGTTGCGGGTGCTGCACACCGCGGTGACCTCCGCGTCCAGGGCTGCGGCGATCTGCACGGCGAAGGCGCCCACGCCTCCGGCGGCCCCGTTGACGAGCACGCGTTGCCCGGCCTGCGCCCGGCCGACACCGCGGATGCCGCGCAGCGCGGTCACCGCCCCCATCGGCACGGCCGCGGCCTGCTCGAACGTCAACCCCTCGGGCTTGGGGACCAGCAAGTCCGGGGTCGTGCGGGCGTATTCGGCGAACGCCCCCGGGCAGAAGCCCAGCACCGCGTCGCCGGGCTCGAGGCCACGCACCTCGGCGCCGACCGCCTCCACCCGGCCGGCCGCGTCGATGCCCGCCACCAGGACCTTCGGCCGGCTGACCCCCATGCCTCCCATCAGCCGTGCGACATAGGGGTCGCCGCGCATCATGTGCCAGTCATAGGGGTTGAGGGCGGCCGCGTGCACCCGCACCAGCACCTGGCCGGGCCCGACCTCGGGCCGGTCGACGTCCTCCAGGCGCAGAATCTCCGGCGGGCCGAACCGCCTCTGAACGATCGCTTTCATGGAACCCCCCATCACGTCGTGAGCAGCGGTCACCATCCGCCCGCGCAGCCGCGGAAACCGCCGGCCGACCGGAGCGAGTACGGGTGGTGCGCGCCGTTATGCCCTTGTCACGCACGGTAGGTGTACGGCGTACACCCGTCAAGGGCAGGATGAGAATCCGTCAGGACGTAAAGGGAACCGACGGTCACGTCATCGCGGGGTGCGCCCGAAGCGGCGATCACGAGGGGAAGGTCGGGGACGAAGACCACGCCGGATTCCCACGGCGAGCCCAAGCGCCGCCCCAACAGGACTTACCGACAGCACATCTGTTGCCACGTCAGGCGGCTTCGCGGAGCCGCTCCAGTCCGTCCAGCATCAGATCCAAGGCGAACTCGAACTCCAGCTGGTCGTCGCAGCCGGCTCCGACGACCGACTGCTCGTCATGAGCCACCGCCATGGCCAGTTCGGTGAGATGCGGGTAGCGGGCGGCCATCTCCTCGGGCGGCATCGCATCCGGATCCGGCTCACGGCCCGCGGTGTCCTCGAACAGCTCCTCGGAGAAGCCGAGCAGACGACTGCCCATGACATGCATCGCGTGATGGACCAGGTCCACCGAGAACCCCCCGGCCCTGAAGATCCCGATCATGGAGTCCAGGTATGCGAGCACCGCAGGCGTCGGAGTCGTGCGTGCCTTCATCCGGGACTGGATGACCACCGAGGCCCACGGATGACGCAGCAGCATCCGGCGCGCCGACAGCACCCGTCGGCGCACCCCGTCCTTCCAGTCGATCCCGCCGACGGGCGGGTCGATCTCGCCGACGAGGACGTCGATCATGCCGTCCAGCAACTCGTCCTTGTTCGCCACGTGCTTGTACAGCGCCATCGGCACCACGCCGAGCTCCCCGGCGATCCTGCGCATGCTCAACGCGGCGATCCCGCCGTCATCGGCCAGAGCCACGGCGGCAACCAGAATCCGCGCCCTGCTCAACGGCACACGGGGCCGCGCCGCGGCATCGACCTGCATGGCGTTCTCCACCATCCCCCACTCGCAGCGAGGGCCCACACGGCTCCCCACCGACACCGGACACGACACACGATCACGCCCGGGCCACCGCTCACGCCCGCACGGGGCGCCGAGGGACCGGCCCCCGCGCCGTCCCCATCCTCCCCCACGCGCCCACCCGCCCGGCCACCCCCACCCGACCCGATACCGGCCTGCGTCGATCGCTGCGGGGCGTCAGCCGTCGGTCCGTCCGCACGGACGCCGGAAGCCGGACGCGGCACCCAGCGCCTGGCCCACCGGGCAGTTCTTCGTGGTGTGCTCCGGGGCGCGGGCGCGGAGTTCGGCGCCTGTCCGGGCGGAACGCCGAACTCCGGGCACGACCGCGGAGATGGGGTCAGGTGAGTTCGAGGCCGCCGTCCACGGTGAGGACCTGCCCGGTCATCCATGCGCTCCGCGGGTCGGCCATGCGCACGATCCACTCGGCCAGCTCCTCCGGTTCGCCGCGGCGCCCCATGGGGATGCGGGCCGCCTCCGCGGCCTTGACCTCGGCGACCTGATCCGGGGACAGGCCCCCGCTGGCCAGCGCCTCGCTCTCGGTGGGCCCCGGTGCGATCGCGTTGACGCGGATGCCGTCGGAGGCCAGTTCCAGGGCCCAGCTGCGCGTGAGGTGCTCGATGGCCGCCTTCGAAGCCCCGTAGTGGGAGGCGTGCGCCAGGGGCCGGTGGCCGAAGGTGCTGCTCAGGTTGATGATCGCCCCGCGCTGCTCCCGCAGGTGGGGCACGGCCGCGGCCGACAGCAGGCTCGGAGCCGTGACGTTGGTCGCCCAGATGCGCTCGATGCCTTCACTGGTCGCCTTCTCCAGATCCATGCCGGCGAACACGCCGGCGTTGTTCACCAGCACGTCCACCCGTCCCCACTCCTCGTGCGCTTTCCGGATGATGCCCTCGGGGGCGCCTTCGGCGCAGACGTCCGCCACGAACGCCTCGATACGGGGGTGCCGGCCGGCCGTCTGCCGCAGGGGTTCCACGCGTCGCCCCACGGCCAGGACGTGCGCTCCGGCCTCCGCGAACTTCACGGCGGACGCCGCTCCGATGCCCGAACCGGCACCCGTGACGATCACGACGCGGTCGATGAAATGGTCGTTCATGATTCACTCTCGATGGTTGATGTTCGACGTTCGATGAACTACGAACGTAACAGATGTATGCGAATGCCGCACGGAGCGACCCACTGTGAACACCGTCCGGGACCGCACAACGTCTCGGGCGGTGCGGAAGCCGGCGCCCCGGCGCCCGGACGGAGGGGTCACCGGCACGCGGGAACGGTCAACCCATCCACGATGGGACCGTCGAACCCCGAGGCCGATCAGCGGAACAGCCGACCGAACCTGCGCACTTCCTCCGCGAAGATCTTCGGCTGCTCGAATGCCGCGAAGTGCCCGCCCTTGCTCGCCTTGTTCCAGTAGACCAGGTTCGAGAACGCCTTTTCGGCCCAGGCGCGAGGCGGCGTGTAGAACTCCTTGGGGAACAGTGTGACACCCATGGGAACGTCGATCTTCACAGCGTTCATGGTGATGTCGGAGTTCTCCCAGTAGAAGCGCGCCGCGGACTCCGCCGTATTCGTCAGCCAGTACAAGGTGATGTCGTCCAGCATCTCGTCCAAGGTGAGGATCGACTCGGGATTCTTTCCGCTGTCGGTCCAGACTCCGAATTTCTCGTAGATCCAGGCGGCCTGACCGACAGGGGAATCGGCCAGAGAATAGGACACCGTCTGGGGCCTGGTCATCATTTCCAGCTGATAGCCGATCTCGCTCTTCTGCTGCGCGTTCAGCTGGCTCATCGCGACCCGCTCCTCGGGAGTCAGGTGGTTGAGATCCAGATCGGGGGGAACGATCTGGGGAAAATTCAAGTGGATGCCCAGCAACCCCTTGGGGCGCAGCACTCCCAGTTGGACATTGACCGCCGCACCCCAGTCCCCTCCCTGGGAAAGATAGTGATCGTAACCGAGGCGGGGCATGATCTGGGCCCAGGCCTTCGCCGTCCTCACGCGACCCCAGCCCAATGCGTCCGGCTGATCGGAGAAGCCGAAACCCGGAAGAGAGGGGGTGACCACGTGGAAGGCGTCCCGGGCGGATCCACCGAACTCGGTCGGGTGCGTCAGGCGGCGGATCACCTTGCGGAATTCCAGGATCGAGCCTGGCCAGCCGTGTGTGAGCATGATGGGCATCGCGTTGCGGTGCGGGGACCTGGCGTGCAGGAAGTGGATACCCACGCCGTCGATCACGGTGCGGTACTGGCCGAACCCGTTGAGCAGCGCCTCCACCCTGCGCCAGTCATAGTGCCGCTGCCAGTGGTTCACGAGGCGCTTGACCCGCCACAGCGGAGCTCCCTGGGTCCAGTCGTCGACGAGTTCCCCGTCCGGCCACCGCGTCATCTCCAACCGCCGTCGCAAATCCCGCAGCATGCCCTCCGGTACGTGCAGTCTCATGGGCACGACCGCTCCGTTCGCCGGCGTCGGCATGGACAGCCCTGCCGTCGCGGCGCCCGGTCCCGCGACAGCCTCGGCGACCCCGGATGTCATCGCCGACGCCGCGGTGCCCGCGCCCAGCGCGCCCATGGCGTACAGCAGTCGCCGACGGCTGAGATGTCCGGATTCACTCTTCATGCTCTACCAACTCCAGTAAGCCTGTTTCAACGCCGCGGGATTTCGGTGGAATGTTCCGCCTGACGCGTGCTCGGAGATTGCGGACCGAACGGAGATACGCCGGCCGGCGGCATGCGCCTCGCCGCCCGCACGGGGAGCCATACGCTTCAAGGAATGGTCGTATCGGCGCTTCGCCCGTAAGGGGATCGATTTTCCCGCACAGCACTTGCGGGCATGCGGTGCCATATCCCCCGGGGAGGGGACTCATTCGACGCGCGAATACCGGTGGTGAACTCAATCACCCATGTTCGCCAGCCATCGAACGTCACTTGCGACGATAACACCGGATCGCCGATCGGGGAATGTTGTGAAGGTGGCATAGCTCACGCACCACCATCCCCACCCTTGGTGACACCATGTGCGCACGACAGTGAGATCGCCGTCACTCGCGGCCGCAGCCTTCGGAACCAAGCCGGCCGTGTTACGTTGTTCGGCATACGTCGAACGGTTGTTTTCGCCGTACACACCGCGGAGTCCGCCGATGGCCGGACCGCGGGCCCGGGATCGGTCCGAACTCTCGCCCCGCCATGGGGCGGAGCGTCGTGAGAAACCACCTCGCGCGGCTTCCGACTGCCGATCCCCTGCCGGGAGTCACTCCCGGAGCACACCTCACCCCACAGCAGAAGGAGAAATCTCATGAGCGACATCACCGCGGAGATGCAGGAGTTCATCTCCCGTGTCGTGCACGACGGGAGCAACTACCGCATGGATGCCATGGAGGAGCTCTACACCGACGACATGGCGATACTCTTCCCGACCCAGGACGGAACGATCGCCGCGGCCCCGCGCAAGGAGGTCTTCGCGGAGTTCGCCGCTCGCGGCAGGGCAGGCGAGGCGCCCCTGTCCACGGAATACAAGATCCTGCACGCCGAGAACCAGGGGGACCACGCGACAGCGCTTCTCTACCGTCGCATGAGTGACGTCGCGGCCCCCTTCCTCTACGAACTGCGCCTGCAGCGCGGCGGCGCCTACGGCTGGCTTGTCGCCGGGGAGACCGTCACACCGTGGCCCGACCCGAAGACTGCCGGCGCCTTCCTGCCGCCGCGGCAATACGCCTGAGCACTTCTGTGGAGAGGGCCCGAACACGCTTCCCGAGTGCGGGTCGACGCATGGCGATCGCCTGCTCCGCGTGGGCGCCGCGGGGTCTGACTCCCGGCACCGCGGCCCTCTTCACATCGCCCGGGGGATGCGCTCACACGCTCGCGTTCGGCACCGGCTGTGACCGCCACCGGTCACCACGTGCGCCGGCGGCCGGCCACACTCTCCGGTCGGCCCCGATGCCCCGCGCCCGTGCCGGCACCGCGTGCCGGACGAGATGCGTGACGTCAACGACAACTCCCCGCAGGGCCCGTACCTGCCGCCGACCCGCGGCGGCCGATCGCCTCGCCCCGTACCACCGGCACACTCTCGAGTAGACACCTTAAGGACGACCCATGTCCCTCACCGCACACATCGGCGTCACCGGCCTCGCCGTCATGGGACGCAACCTCGCCCGGAATCTGGCCCGGCACGGCCACACCGTCGCCGTCCACAACCGCACCCCCGCCCGCACCCGGGCCCTGGTCACCGACTTCGGCCACGAGGGCACCTTCATCGCGGCGGACTCCGCGAAGGAGATGGTCGCCGCCCTGAAACGCCCCCGGCGCCTGATCATCATGGTGCAGGCCGGCCGGCCCACCGACGATGTGATCGCCGAGTACGCGCCGCTGCTCGACCCCGGCGACGTGATCGTCGACGGCGGCAACGCGCACTTCGCCGACACCCGCCGCCGCGAAGCCACCCTGCGAGAACGCGGCATCCACTTCCTCGGCACCGGCATCTCCGGCGGCGAGGAAGGCGCCCTGAACGGACCCAGCATCATGCCCGGCGGCTCCCGAGAGGCCTACCGGCTCCTGGCCCCCGTGCTCACCGACATCGCCGCCACCACCCCCGACGGCACCCCCGCCGTCGCCCACCTCGGACCCGACGGCGCCGGCCACTTCGTCAAGATGGTCCACAACGGCATCGAGTACGCCGACATGCAACTCATCGCCGAGGCCTACCACCTGCTCCGGCACGCCACCGGATGGGAACCCGCGCGGATCGCCGAGGTCTTCCGCCACTGGAACACCGGCCGCCTGAACTCCTACCTCATCGAGATCACCGCCGAAGTGCTCGCCCACCACGACCCCGACACCGGCCTGCCCTTCGTCGACGTCATCGCCGACGCCGCCGAGCAGAAGGGCACCGGACGCTGGACCGTGCAGACCGCCCTCGACCTCGGCATCCCCATCTCCGGCATCGCGGAAGCCGTCTTCGCCCGCTCCCTGTCCGGACACCACGCCCTGCGCGCCACCGGCGCCGCCCTGCCGGGCCCCACCCCCACCCTCCTCGGCGAACGCGACGCCGCACGCTTCACCGACCAGGTCGAACAGGCCCTGTACGCCTCCAAGGTCGTCTCCTACGCCCAGGGCCTCCACCAGATCCAGGCCGCCGCCGACACCTACGACTGGAACACCGACCTCGCCACCGTCGCCTCGGTGTGGCGCGCCGGCTGCATCATCCGCGCCGCCTTTCTCGACCGCGTCCGCGACGCCTACACCGCCGACCCCGCCCTTCCCAGCCTCCTGGCCGACCCCGGCTTCGCCCATGAGGTCGGCGACGCCCAACTGCCCTGGCGCCTGGTCGTCTCCCACGCCACCCGCGACGGCGTCCCCGTCCCCGCGTTCGCCGCCGCCCTCGCCCACTACGACACCCTGCGCACTCCCCGCCTGCCCGCGGCCCTCACCCAGGCCCAGCGCGACTACTTCGGCGCCCACACCTACCGCCGCACCGACCGCCCCGGCACCTACCACACCCGTTGGGACACCGACCGCACCGAGGAACCCACCGCCTGACACGGTGTCGCCGATCGGCGGGGACGGAGCCGCCGGACCGGAAGCCGCTGCCGCCATCGGCCCTCCGCGGCTCCCGCCCGGCAGGCGTGCGATACGTTGCACGCCATGACCGAGTTCGGCTCCGTCCCCTGGCCACCCGCCCCGATCAGGACCGAGCGACTCGTGCTCCGCGAGTCCCAGGCCCGGGACCGCTCGGCGTTCATCGAACTGTTCGCCTCGCCGGAGGTGGGCGCCTACATCGGTGGCCCTCGACCGCGTGAAGAGCTCGAGCACGCGGTGCCCGAGGTGCCCGGGCGACGCCCCGGCCGTTTCGTGGTCGATCTGGACGGAGTGATGATCGGCATGATCACGCTCGATCGGCGCGACGCGGACCGCCCGGGTCACGTCCGTCCGGATGCCGGGGAGGCCGAACTCGGCTACCTGTTCCTGCCCGTCGCGTGGGGACGCGGATACGCCGCCGAGGCGTGCGCGGCGGCACTCGGCTGGTTCGCCGAAGTGCTTCCCGGCGAGCCGGTGGTGCTCTGCACCCGGACGGCCAACGACCGCTCGATGCGCCTCGCCGCGAAGCTGGGGTTCACCGAAGTGGAGCGGTTCGAGGAGTACGGCGCCGAGCAGTGGTTCGGCGTCCGGTGCGCGTAGCGAGGGTCACGGAACGGCCGTGACCGTGGTCGCTCGCGACCGGCCGACGGCACCGCCCGCGACCGGTAGCCGTTCATCGTCGCGACCGCGATCCGGTGCTCACGCACCGGGGGCACCTCTCCCGCGCCCCTCCGCCGCATGCGGTGCATGCGGTGCACCACTCGGCGGACCGGGCCGACCAGGGCAGCGTGGTGAGGTCCGCCCCTACGAGATCCGCTGACCACGCGCGTTCCCGGGCGGCGGGCCCTCGGCCGGGGTCGGGGCGCCGAAGCGTGCCAGGCAATGCCAGACCTTCTTGAGCGCCTGCGCGTCGTAACGTCCCGTGCGAGCGGCCTTGCCGATGATCCATGGGTCAAGCCGTCCGTCGACCGCGATCTCGGCACCCAGGTCGACGTATTCCGGGCCGCGATAGCCGGGGTGCCGCCGCAGCCGCTCCACCGTCAGCCGGAATCCCGCGTGCCACTCCACCGGGCACGGGAGCAGGCGGGCCGCCTCCTCCACGCACGTACCCCGGTAGCTGGGATCCAGGACCAGGGCCTCGACATCCCGGTCGAATCTGACGGTCCCATGCACCTGGGCCTCGATGTGACCGTCCAGGGCGTCGAGACCGTCGGCCTCGGCCACGTCGATGAGACCGAATCGGGCGGCCACGGCAAAGGCCGTGGGCTCCGCCGAGCTGTCCGGATAGCAGAAGGTCGCGCGCCCGAGGGTGTCATCGGTGAGGCGGAAGTACGAGGAACCGAACCTGGGCGCCCCGCCGACGGGTGAGTCGCGGTAGTTCAGGGCGGCGTAGACCGGGCGCTCGTGAGCGCTGACGTGATCATATGCGCCGCCGAAAATGCGGCTCTCCCAGCGCCACCGGTCTCCGCCCGGATAGGCGGTCAATCCGCCGTTGCCGGTTCCGGTCGCGAACTGCGAGTAATACGCGCCGTCTTCCGCCATCCGGAGCAGAAGGAGCCGGTCGCCCGCCAGGCGGTCGGGGTGGAAGTTCATCGTGAGCTTGAGCCCGGGAGCCAGTGGGCAGCCGGACGACAGGGCCGCCACGTGCTCCAGGGCCGCGCGCTGAGGTGTATCAGGGGTGCCAGCGAACATCCTCGCAGTGTGCTGGAGCCACCTCGATCGGGGCATCCGATTTTGCCGGTCGGCGCGCGGCGCGCGGTGATCGTCAGGTCGGCGGGTGTCTTCCTCCGCGTTCGGCGGCACGTTCGCCTTCGGACGGCGGATGACCATCGCCGGGGAGCAATTCGGACCCGCGACCTGCTCCGGGAACGCCGAGCGGGCCGGTGGCGGGATCGCCGGGGCGGGCGGCAGGCGACGGCACGAACGGCATCGGGGTCCCGGGGACGGACCCCCGGTTGCGAGGTGATGGAACGTCACATAACGTCTCATTTCACTGCAATGCCTTACCCATGGACATCGGCACCGCCGGCTCGCGGAATTCCCGCCACGCATTCCGGCCGCCACCGATGAGGAATGTGCACGCGAACCGACGATTCCCTCCCGGAAAACACGGGACGACCGGAGATCTGCCATGCCCGATATTTCCCATCTGCTGTCCCGGCGCAAGCTCCTCCTCAGCTCCGGCGTCGCGATGACCGCGGCGACCACGGGGGCCTTCGGCGTGATCTCCCGGACACCGGAGGCGCCGGGCAAGGGGGAGGAAGCCGCGGGCATCCGTCCTTTCCGCGTCGACATCCCGGAAGCGGATCTCGCCGAGCTCCGCCGGCGTGTCAAGGCGACGCGGTGGCCCGACCGCGAGACCGTCCCCGACCAGTCCCAGGGAGTCCAGCTGGCGACGATGCAGGCGCTCGCGCGCTACTGGGGGAACGACTACGACTGGCGGAAGATCGAGGGGAAACTCAACTCCCTGCCGCAGTTCAAGACCAGGATCGACGGGCTCGACATCCACTTCATCCACGTCCGGTCCCGCCACCAGGACGCTCTGCCGATGATCCTGACCCACGGCTGGCCGGGCTCGGTCCTGGAATTCCTCAAGGTGATCGACCCGCTCACCAACCCCACCGCGCACGGCGGCCGCGCTCAGGACGCGTTCCACCTCGTCATCCCGTCGATGCCCGGTTACGGCTTCTCGGAGAGGCCCACCACCACCGGCTGGAACCCCAGCCGCATCGCGCGCGCCTGGGCCGTGCTGATGCAGCGTCTGGGGTACACGCGCTACGTATCCCAGGGCGGCGACTGGGGCGCGGTGGTCTCGGACAAGATGGCGGCGCAGAAGCCCCCCGGTCTGATCGGCATCCACGTCAACATGCCGGCGACCGTGCCACCGGACATCGCGAAGAAGCTCGCCTGCGGCGACCCGACCCCGCCCGGCCTGTCCCCCGACGAGAAGGCCGCCTACGACAAGCTGAACGCCTTCTACAAGACCGGCTCGGGCTACTCCGCGATGATGGTCACCCGCCCGCAGACCGAGGGATACGGGCTGACGGACTCCCCCGCCGGGCTCGCCGCCTGGATGTACGACAAGATCGCCGCCTGGACCGACAGCGACGGCGACCCGCAGCGGGTGCTCACCAAGGACGAGATCCTCAACGACATCAGCCTCTACTGGCTCACCAACACCGCGGTCTCCTCCTCCCGTCTGTACTGGGAGAACAACGCCAACAACTTCAACGCCGTGTCGATCTCCCTCCCCGCCGCCATCACCGTGTTCCCCGGCGAGATCTACCAAGCGCCGCTGAGCTGGGCCAAGCAGAGCTACCACGATCTCATCTACTACAACAAGGCACCCCGCGGCGGTCACTTCGCGGCCTGGGAAGTCCCGGACATCTTCACCAAGGAACTCCGGGCCGCGTTCTCCGCGCTGCGCAACCCCGGAACCCCCGGCAAGTAGCGGCGCTGGCCCTCACCCGGCCGGGGCGGGCGCGGTACCGGCCCGCCCCGGCCCTCGATCCGGGACCCGTCGCGCCCCGCCCTGCGGCACCCCGCTGCGACGGCGCCGGCCGGGCACGTCGCGGGCGTGCCCGGCCTCTGCCTGCCCCTCGGCGTGGCGGTGAACGGTCGCGTCGGCTCCTGCGGCGACGACACGTGGCGCCCGGGCCGACTGTCCGGGCGCCACTTCGGCTGCACCGCCCCAGCGGCGCCGGTCCGGCGCGACTCCGGCACCGCACGCGAGCATGCGCTCCGGCACCGGGGTCGTCGCATGCGGGACATCAGCCCATATCAACCGCTAATACCTTCAATGCCGGAACGTTATCACCTATTGCACATTTTCCGTTATCGGCGCTACGCTTCTTTTCGTAGGCCGCCACACCCGCGCGACACAGGGCGCCGCGTGCCCCGTCACCCCCTGACGGCGCGAGCCGCAGTGCCCGCGCGGGTGCCAGCGGCGGAACCTCGAACCGATCAACGGATTCGGAACAGCCATGAAATCGATGACCGACAGCTATGACTACATCGTCGTCGGAGGCGGGACGGCCGGCAGCGTGATCGCCGCACGGCTGTCCGAGCACGACGGCCCGCGCGTCCTGCTGCTGGAGGCCGGCACGGCGGAGACCTCGACCGCCATGACCACCCCCCCAGCCTGGCCGACCCTGCTGCACACGGCGGCGAACTGGGGGGACGTCACGGTCCCGCAGCGTGCCACCGGCACCACCGTCCCTCTCGCGCGCGGACGCGCACTCGGCGGAGGATCCGCGATCAACGCGATGAACTTCGTTCGCGGCCACCGCTCCAGCTACGACGCGTGGGCGAGGGACGGCCTCAGGGAGTGGGGATTCGACGGCCTACTGCCCTACTTCAAGCGCAGCGAGCACACCACCGGACGCGATCCCGCGCTGCGCGGAGTCGACGGTCCCCTTGCCGTGGGACCCGCCGACCCCCCGCATCCCGTCGTGGCGGCACTGCTCGAGGCGGCGGCCCAGACCGGGCATCCGCGCGCGGCGGACATCAGCGGCGGAGTGGAGGAGGGGTTCGGGTGGTCCGACCTGAACATCGTCGACGGCAGGCGGCAGAGCGCCGCCGACGCCTATCTGGCCCCCGCCCTGCACCGCCCCCATCTGACCGTGGTGACCGGCGCCCTCGTGCACCGGCTGCACATCCGCGGCGAACGGTGCACCGGAGTGGAGTACACCACCGCGACCGGCGCCTTCTCGGTCGGCTGCACCGGCGAAGTGGTCCTCGCCGCGGGCACCATCGGTTCGGCCCAGCTGCTGATGCTCTCCGGTGTCGGCCCCGAGGAACAGCTGCGCCGCACGGGTGTCGACGTCCTGGTGGACCTGCCGGGTGTCGGGGCGAATCTGCACGACCATCCGATCGCCAACCTCGTCTACCAGGCGGCGCGTCCGGTCCCGGCGGGAGCGAACAACCACGGCGAGGCCTTCGGCCTGGTGCGCAGCGAACCCGGGCTCGACGGCCCCGACCTCCAATTGCTCTTCGTCGACGCCCCGGGCCACATACCCGCGGCCGACGTGCCCGACATGGGGCACGGCTACACCATCGGCGTCTCCCCGATACGGCCCCACAGCCGCGGGAGCGTCCGCCTCGCGAGCGCGGACCCCGGCGTCCCGCCGCTCGTGGACCCGAACTACTACGGCGACGAGCGGGACGTCACCGCGGTCGTCCGGGGGCTGGTCCTGGCACGGGAGATCGGGCGGGCGCCGGCGCTCCGCGAATGGTGCGGGCGCGAGTCCCAGCCGGGTCCGAAGGCGACGGACGACTCCGCCCTGCGGGAGTACGCGCTCAAAACCCTGGCCGCGTACCACCACCCCGTCGGCACCTGCCGGATGGGCGACGACGCGCTGTCGGTCGTCGACGCCACCCTGCGCGTGCGCGGCGTCGGCGGCCTGCGCGTCGCCGACGGCTCCGTCATCCCGTCGATCCCCTCGGCCAACACCAACGCCACCGTCTACGCCATCGCCGAAAGGGCCGCCGAGCTGCTGCGGCCCTGATGGGGCTCCCCCCTTGACCCCACCAGGGCCCAGGCTTACCGAACACGCCTGCAGGACAGGGGTTCTGCCCCCGATCGTGGGAAACGGGGTCGATGGCGAAGGCCGTGACGGGACGACAAGAGCCCGCCACCGTACGGCCGGCCGCTCGCGCACTACAGGGCGCAGACGAATCTGATCAGGAGCAGCGCGATGTCGTCCGTGCGCGGGGCGGTCTGCCGTGCGTGGTCGATCAGGTCCGTGGCGAGCCGGTCCATGGACCGGGACCGGGGCCGGGCCCCGGTGAGCCGGTCGGCGAGCCCGGCCATGGCCTCGTCCAGGTCGACCCCGGGGGTCTCGACCAGACCGTCGGTGTACAGGGCGAGGACCATACCGGGCTCGATCGGGATCTCCATGGAGGGGTAGTCCGCGTCGGGGTCGATACCGAGCAGCAGCCCTGGCGGCACGTCGAGGACTTCCGTGTGCCCGCTCGGATGGCACAGGACCGGCGGAGGGTGTCCCGCGGTGGCCAGAACGGCCCGGCGCCGGGCGAGATCGAGGCGGATGTAGAGGCAGCTGACGAAGCGTCCCGGGTCCAGGTCGACCAGTTGGCGATTGGCCTGGGCGAGCGCTTGGGCCGGTGTGGCTCCGGCAGCCGCGTGGGAGCGGATGGCGGGGCGGATCCGGCCCATGAGCCCGGCGGCGGTGACATTGTGGCCCTGGACGTCGCCGATGACGGCGGCCGCGGTGGTGTCGTCCACGCGGACCAGGTCGTAGAAGTCGCCGCCGATGTCCATGCCGTGGACGCTGGGCAGGTAGCGGGCGGCCACATCCAGTCCGGGAAGGTCGGGCAGCGAGTCGGGCAGCATGGCCGCTTGCAGGGTCTGTGCGAGCTCCTTGTTGGTGTCGTACAGCCGCGCCCGTTCCAGCGCCTGCGCGATCAACCCGGCCAGCGCGGTGAGGACGGTCCGCTGATTGTCCGGGAAGGACTGCGGCCGATCGAAGGCGAGCGCGCAGACGCCAATCGGCCGCCCCGAGACGATCAGCGGCAGATAGGCCCAGGCGTGGAGCTCGTCGTGGCGAAGGGCGTTCGGGTACGCGCGCAGCAGTTCCTCGACGGTGGGAAAGAAGCTCGGCGCGCCGTCGGCGAGGGTCCCGACCGCGGCCGGGGAGACGAACCTCGCTCCCTTGACGATCTCCGCCGGACGGGGGTTGTGGCCCCGGCAACCGATGAGCCGCAGGGCGCCGTCCTCGGATGCGAACAGGGCCAGGGCGAGGGTCTGGGCTCTGAAGGTGGGGAGCATCTCCTCCGCGACGATGTCGACCACGTCGCCCACGCCGACGGCTTCGGAGAGGGCGGCGGCCACGTGCAGCACCTGGTAGAGCTCACCCAGGGCGATCGGCCTGCCCCGGGGCGCCACCGTCCCGGCGGGCACGGTTTTCGGGGTCCCGCCCGGACGGGTGGGCGAGATGCGGACGCTCACCCCCGAGGCGTCGGGGTAGAGCTCGAAGGCGAGCCACCGTCCCGGCGGGACGACGGCGGTGAAGAATTCCGGCATCCGGCTGACCACGGCGGCGCGGAAGCGGTCCTCGAAGGCGGGGTCCGTGGACCAGGACAGGGCCTGCCAGGGCCGTCTGCCGAGAAGAGCGGGAACGCTGCCGCCCATCAGGTCGGCGGCGGCGACGCTGACGTAGGTGAATCTGCCGTCGAGGTCGAGGGTGCAACTGCCCCCCGGAAGACGTGCGGCGAATTGCGCCGCGGCGAGCGCCTCGGACGGCTCCAAGTCCGGGGTGGGCGAAGGACTCAGGGTGCGCGGGGCCGCCGTGGGAGTGACCGGGCGCCCGGTGTCGGCGGCGTCCTGGAGGCATCGCCCGATGCTCCGGCAGGCGGCACGGATCCGCTCCCGGCCCGCGCCCACGGGTTCGGCGACGTCACAGCAGGGCCAGAACAGCAGCAGCGCGCCCCAGGCCGTGGAGCCGGCGAGGATCGGGGCCGCCGCCACCGCGAACCGGTACGGCATGGCGATCGCCGTGCGGGGATAGCGACAGGCGAGTTCCTGGGGCTTGCCGAGCCACACCAGCCGTCGCTCGCGCACCGCGTCGGCCACCGGTACATGGGTCGACAGCCCCACCCCGAACCAGGGCGCCAAGTACTCCGCCGGCATCCCCGTGGTCACCTCGAGCCGCAGCGCGCGGCCCTCGGGCGCCACCAGGAAGACCGCGCCCGCATGCGCGCCCACGTCGCGCACGGCGAGGTCCAGCAACCGGTCCAGTTCCGCCCGCCATGCCGACCCCGCGGCGTCGGATGGAGCGCTCCCGTACGGCTGAGCAGCACCGTAGTCCGGTGTGGCGCGCATAGGACCACCGTACGTCCGGTCCGGTCCGCGCTGCCCGCCGGACCGGACCAGCGGCTCAGGTGCCGACGGTCCGTACCGGCCGGTGACCACAGCACGGTGGAACGCACGCAGCGGTCTCGCCGACCGGGCGCCGGCCGAGACCCGCTCCGCGGAGTGCTCGGCAGCCATGTGACGACAGGCTCTAGCGCGGACGGGCCTCGCCGCCCGGCTCGCCGGCCGCCGGGCCGATCCCGTCGACGGGTCCCAGGTGGGTGCGGAGGGTGGCGGCGAAATCTTCGGCGCGGGCCAGCTGGACGCGCAGGTCCTCGATCTTGCGGGCGGCATCCCGCTCGTAGGTGCGCACGCGCTCCAGAAGCGCGTCGCGCTCCTCGCCTTCCGGCAGGTCCGCGGCGTCGAGGCGGTCGGTCGCGTCGAGCAGGTCGCGCATCTGGTCGAGGGTGAAGCCGAGCGGTTTCATCCTGCGGATGGCCATGAGGCGTGCGACGTCCGCCTCTGTATAGAGCCGGAATCCGCCCTGCGAGCGGGCGGACGGCGTGACCAGGCCGGTTTCCTCGTAGTGCCGGATGGTGCGCAGGGACAGCTCGGTCCGCGCGGCGACCTCGCCGATCTGCATGTGCCCGCTCTCCACGCCCCTTGGCCCTTCTTCCGAGGCTTGCCGCCGCGCCTCCCAGGCCGGCCGCCCTGCCTATACCTACTCTAACGTTAGGGTAGAGTTGCCGGTGCCGAGCGTAGGGCCTACGGCCCTCCTCAGCCGCGTGCGGTGTGGACCTCACAGTCCCCCGCTGCCACACCGGGGCCGATGCCGCTCCCGGCAACGCTTCCGATCCTCGCAGGAGAACCCCGTGCGCGAGTCCACGGCGCCCGGCACCGCCGTCTGTCCGCCATGAGGCGCCGCCTCTGACGCGAACCGGGCCGTACCCACGTACCGCCCCTGTTCCCGTCCGCGACTCCCGCCCGCCCGGCGGCCGTCCGCGAGGCGCCGCTCCGGACCCCGCACCCTTCTCGCACGTCCCGCCTGTCGGCGGGACTGTGCCCGAGCACGACAGGTTCCCGTTCTCTTGCCTTCCTCCGCCCTGTCCCCCGCCGCCCTGTCCCCCGCCGCTCGGCTGCGCGGCCTGCGCCCCGACTGGATGTCCGATCCGAAGGTGTGGCGGACCGAGGTGCTGGCCGGCCTGGTGGTCGCCCTCGCGCTGATCCCCGAGGCGATCTCGTTCTCGATCATCGCCGGGGTCGATCCTGCGATCGGACTGTTCGCCTCCTTCACGATGGCCGTGACCATCTCCGTCGTCGGCGGACGCCGGGCGATGATCTCGGCGGCCACCGGCGCGGTCGCGCTGGTCACCGGCCCACTCAACCGTGAGCACGGCCTGGCCTACCTGATCGCCGCGGTCATCCTGGCAGGCGTCTTCCAAATCGTTCTCGGCGCGCTCGGCGTTGCGAAGCTGATGCGGTTCGTGCCGCGCTCGGTGATGGTGGGCTTCGTCAACGCCCTCGCCATCCTGATCTTCATGGCCCAGATCCCGGAGATGCACGACGTGCCGTGGGCGGTCTACCCGCTCATCACCGCGGGCCTGGTGTTGATGGTGTTCTTCCCGAAGTTGACCACCGTGGTCCCGGCACCGCTGGTCTCCATCGTCGTCCTGACCGTGATCACTGTCGCCGCCGGCATCGCGGTGCCGACGGTCGGGGACAAGGGCGCGCTGCCGTCCTCGCTTCCCGTCCCCGGACTGCCGGACGTGCCGTTCACCCTGGACACCCTGACCACCATCGCCCCCTACGCGCTCGCGATGGCGCTGGTCGGGCTGATGGAGTCGCTCATGACCGCCAAACTGGTCGACGACATCACCGACACCCGCTCCTCCAAGACCCGCGAGTCCATCGGGCAGGGCATCGCCAACATCGTCACCGGCTTCTTCGGAGGCATGGGCGGCTGCGCGATGATCGGCCAGACGATGATCAACGTCAAGGTGTCCGGTGCCCGCACTCGCCTGTCGACCTTCCTGGCCGGCGTGTTCCTGATGGTCCTGTGCATCGTCTTCGGTCCGGTCGTCTCCGACATCCCGATGGCCGCCCTGGTCGCGGTGATGGTGATGGTGTCGTTCGCGACCTTCGACTGGCACTCCATCGCCCCGAGGACTCTCCGGCGCATGCCCGCCGGGGAGATCGCCGTGATGGCCGTCACCGTCGCGGTCGTGGTCGCCACCTCCAACCTGGCCATCGGGGTGGTCGTCGGCTCCGTCACCGCGATGGTCATCTTCGCCAGGCGCGTCGCCCGCCTCGCCGACGTCACCGCGGTCACCGATCCCGACGGCAGCAGCGTCGTCTACGCGGTCACCGGGGAGCTGTTCTTCGCCTCGTCCAACGACCTGATCACGCGTTTCCACTACGCCACCGACCCCGACAAGGTCGTCATCGACCTGTCCGCCGCCCACGTCTGGGACGCCTCCTCCGTCGCCGCACTCGACGCCATCGAGAACAAGTACGCCCAACGCGGCAAGACCGTCGAGATCATCGGACTGAACCAGCCCAGCGCCGCTCTCCACGGCAAGCTCAGCGGCGAACTCACCGGCCGCTGACCACATCGTGACCACACCGGGGACTGCGGGTCTCGGCCCCCTCCCCGCGTGATCCTCGGGACAGCCGCAGACATCGCCCCATTTGGTTTCAAACGATACTGTCTCGAATGAATGGAACGCTGTAATATGCGCTCATGACCGCCGACGCTCCACTCCCCACCGCCACCGCCACCGCACGGGCGACCGAACACCCCGGGGACACCTCGCCTTTCGCCCTCGGGCTCCTGCTGCGCCAGGCGCATTGGCGCGCGGTCACGGTGATGACGGAGGCGCTGCGCCCGCTCGGCATCGAGATTCGGCACTTCGCGGTGATGATCGTGCTGGTCGAACGCGGACCCACGGTGCAGCGGGACCTGGCCGCCGCGACCGGGTCCGACAAGGCGGGGATCATGCGGGTCGTGGACGACCTGGAGCGCAAGGGGCTGGCGGTACGGAAGACCGTTCCGGGAGACCGGCGGGTGCGGGCGGTGGAGATCACGCCCAAGGGCGTCGAGCTCTTCGACGCGGCCCACCTGGCGGCGGAGCCCCTGGCCGAGCGTCTGGTCGCCGACTTGGGACCCGGCGAGGCCGAGCAGCTGACGGATCTGCTGACCCGGTTCGCCTATCCCGCGGACGGCGAGGCGTAGGCACCCCCGCGCCCGCGCGGCACGAACGGCCCCCGGGCGGGCCCACTCGGGCCTGCGGCCTGGGCGGGCCCGCCCTCCGGGCCCCGCGCACCGGCCCCGAGGCCGGCGCACCACCGTCACCGCTCAGATCCCAGAGCCACGGCTGAAACCGGTGGCCGGACGTCGCACGGCATTCCGGGGCCGTGCGTGATCCCACCCTCGTCGGCCTGCGCACAGGCGCGCGCCCGCGGACGGCGCCACAGGACGGCCGTCCGGCGGGAACGGATTGCGCGGCCGCCGCACGTTCCGGGACGGACAAGACGAGATCCGGGACTCACCACCACCACGCGGTCCGCACCGGCGCCGCGCGGCCCCCTCCGCCCGGGGCGGCCATCGCCACCGCTGCCACCGATGCCGGACGCCGCGGCCGAACACGGCCACCCGGTCCGGCCACGCCCCGAGGGCGGACGGGACCAAGGTTCACACCGGGTCCCCGATGGGGTCGGCACCCATGGGCTCAGGGTCCTCTCGGGCCCGATACGCGAGGAACGCGGCGGGCGAACCGGCGACACAAGGGCCGCCTCCCCGGAATATGCGGACGAGTCGGCGCGGAGTACCGCGGCAGGGGCATTCCCCACCTGGTGATGTCTGGCACGGAGAACCACGGAATTCAGGATTCGGACTCCGTGGTAGTTGCACTCGAGATGGTATTGAGTGATACCATCTCGGATGTAACGATGTTCGGCGCGCCGAGAGGACAGGCGGTAACGGATCTTGGACGTCTCCCAGACGGCCACAAGCCGACGGGCGGTGCGCGGATGCACCGACCGGTATGTCCCGGGCGAGGTGCCGGAGCGTTCGCTCCCCGCCGCCGGGGCGCCGTCCGCGTCGAACCTTCAGCCGGGGCACGCCCACGCGCCTGCCGGCGGGCCGCCGGCCGAGCTCGGCGAGCGCGTCGGCGAACGCCTGACCTCGGGCGACTCCGGCGACGAGCCGGAGCACCAGGCGCGCGAGAGGGCCGCTGCCGCGACCCACCACAAGAACGTCGCGAAGGTCGCGTCGCCCCCGAGCGAGCTCATCCTCTTCCGCGGCATGTCGATCCGGTCCGAGGACGACACGGTGCGTCCCACCCGCACGGGCCGGGCGCAGCTCGACGAGACGGTCGCATTCGCCAGTCGTTAGCGAAGACCGCTCATCGGAATCGCCCGATTCCAGGCGCCGGCCGGCGCCACATCACCGGACAGCCGCAAACGGAGGAAGGAGACCGGAGAAACATGCATTTCGAGCCGTCCCCCACGACAAGTGGCCTTGAAGAAGCCGTTTCCGTCTTTACGGAGCATCGGCCGTGCCTCTTCGGAATCGCCTATCGCGTGCTCGGCAGCGTGGTCGAGGCGGAGGACGTGGTCCAGGAAGTATGGCTGCGGTGGCAGAAGACCGACCGCTCCGCCGTGCTGAACCCGGTGGCCTTTCTCGCGACCGCCACGACCCGCTTGGCCATCAACGTCTCCCAGTCCGCGCGCCTGCGCCGGGAGACCTACGTCGGACCCTGGCTGCCCGAACCGATCGACACGAGTGCGGACCCGCAGGTGGGCGCGCAGCGCGCGGAGGCTCTGGAACTGGCCCTGCTGCTGGTGCTGGAGAAGCTCGGCCCCACCGAACGCGCCGCGTACGTGCTGCGTGAGGCGTTCGACTACAGCTATCCCGAGATCGCCGAGATCCTTCAGGTCACGCCCGGCAATGCGCGCAAGATCGTGAGTCGCGCCCGCAAGCGCGTGTCGGCCGAACACCGGGAGAGCGTGGATCCGGCGGAACACCGGCGCCTGGTGGACGTCTTCGTCTCGGCTGCCCGGACGGGGGATGTGGCCTCGCTGGAGGCCCTGCTCACCGAGGACGCCGTCAGTCTGTCCGACGGCAACGGGCTCCGGGGCGCCGCTCGCGTACCGGTACGGGGCCGGGCGCGGGTGGCCAACCTCGCGACCGCCACTCGGCGGTTCTGGCGGGAGGCGGACCCCCGTCCGGTCGAGGCCAACGGCCGTACCGGCCTGCTGATCCATCGCGACGGCGAACCCGCCGTGCTCCTGGTGATCGCCGCCACCAAGAAGGGCGTCCACCAGTTGATGTGGGTGTTCACCCCGAGCAAGATCGCCGCGTTCCTCGATTCGCGTTCCCGCTGCACCGCCTTCCACACGACGGGCGACCGGCCGACGCGCCTCCTGCCGTCGAGGCGGCCTTCCGGGGACGGTGTCGCGGCGGGCCTGCGCGGCCTGCCCCGCCCCGTGGCAGTGGTCGTGGGCGCCGGTGGCGTGCTCGGAGCGGCCCATGTCGGTGCCGGGTACGCGCTGGAGGAGCGCGGTTTCGTCCCGGACATGATCGTCGGGACCTCGGTGGGCGCCCTCATGGGGGCCATCGCCGCCGCGCACCCCGGCGGCTCCGCGGCGTGGCTTGACGATGTGTGGACCCGATTGCGCCGCCGTGAGGTGTATCCGATCGGCTACCCGTCCTCACGGGCCAGCATCTTCACCAACAGCGGCCTGCGGCGGCTGGTCGCCCGCTCCGGCCTGCCGTCGCGGATCGAGGAGCTCGCCGTGCCGTTCACCGCGGTGGCCATGGACCTGGACACCGGCGACCCTGCGTTGCTCGACCACGGGGACCTCGAGTCCGCACTGCTGGCCAGCTCCGCCGTGCCCGGAATCCTGCCCCCCGTGGACCGTGACGGCAGGACGCTCGTCGACGGCGGCGTGATCGCCTATGTCCCGGTGCTGGCGGCCCTGCAGGCCGGAGCGGCGAGCGTGGTCGTGCTGTCGACGGGGCCGGAGGGTTCGCCGTTGCGTCCGGCCGTCCCCCGTCGACGGGCCGGCGCGATCGCCGCCAGGGCGGGACAACTCCTGATGCGTCATCAGATCGAACGGGATCTGCACGAGGTGTCCCGGCAGATACCCACCGTCGTGCTGCCGACCGGCATCGAGAACTGGCCCTCCCCGTGGAACTTCCGCCACGCCCAACGGCTGATCAGCACCGCGCACAAGTCGGCCGGGCGCTTCCTCGACGGAATGCGCGTCAACGGGCCGGGGCTGTACCGGGCCGACGGTCCTGCGACGCCATCGGCCGTGTTCGGGACACCGGGCACCCCCGTGTGGGGGGTGGCCCGATGAGCACCATCGCCTTCCTCAACATCGCCATGCACGGGCGCGTCAATCCGACGCTTCCGGTGGTGGCCGAGCTCGTCCGGCGCGGCCACTCCGTCACGTACCACACCTCGCCCGCGTTCCGTGAGGAGATCGAAGCGGCCGGCGCGACGGTATACCTCTACCCGGGGGGCGACCAGCCGCTCCCCGACCCGCCGACGCCGATCACGCTGATGGAGGGACTCGCGCGCACGGCCGAGCACTTGCTGCCCAGCGTGCTCACCGATCTGCGCCGCACCCGGCCCGAGCTGATCGTCCACGACAACGCCTGTCCGTGGGGCGCGGTCGCCGCCGCCGAGCTCAAGGTGCGGGCAGCGGCTTCGGTCACGACGTTCGCGTTCAACCGGCAGGTACCGAGCCCCACCCGTGGCTCGTGGGAGCTGCTGGCCGCGGCGGCGGCCCGACCGAGCAGCCTCCGGGGCTACCTGCGGTCGCGCTGGGGGCTGCGCCGCCGCTTCGACACCAGCGGACTGCCCCTGGTCGACGTGGGGAACATCCGCCAGCCGCTCAATCTCGTCTACACCTCAAGCGCGTTCCAGCCCGCCGTCGGGGACTTCGACGGGTCCTACCGGTTCGTCGGTCCGAGCATCGGCGCCCGCCCGGCCGACCCGTCGTTCCCCGCCGACCGGCTGCCCGACCCGGTGCTGTACGCGTCACTGGGCACGGTGTTCAACGCCGATCCGCGGTTGCTGCGCACGTTCGTCACCGCGCTCGCCCCGCTGGGCGGCACCGTGATCGTCTCCACCGGGCAGACCGATCCCGCCGCGCTGGGTCCGCTGCCGGCCAACGTGATCGCCCGCCGTTTCGTCCCGCAACCGGAAGTGCTGTCCCGCGCGGCGCTGTTCGTGACCCACGGCGGGATGAACAGCGTCAATGAGGCCATGTACGCCGGGGTCCCGATGCTGGTGGTCCCCCAGGGCGCCGACCAGCCGATGGTGGCGCACCGCGTCACCGAGCTCGGCACCGGCCTGTCGATCCGCACGCAGGACGTCACCGCCGACTCCGTGCACGCCCTCGCCCGGCGGCTGCTCGACGACCCCCGGTTCCGTGTGAACGCCGCCATCCTGCAGGCCGCCCAGCGCGACGCGGGCGGATACCGGCGTGCCGCCGACGAACTCGAGCACTACCTGCGCGGCGACTCCACCGCGCCACCCGCTCCCGTCGACTCCTCACTGCGAGGCTGAGTGATGTCACCCATCGTCGTCGTCCTTCTGATGTTCGCCGGGGTGTCGGAGGCGGCCGGACGCATCGTGCCCATGGCGGCACAACGACCCGGCATGTCGCGGACCGCGGTGGCCGGATTGCTGCTGACCGGTGGCCTCGTCGAGGGCACCGTGTTCGCCCTGTGGCCGCTGACCACCTGGACCCTGGCCGAGCTGGTGCTGTCCGCTCCGCCGGCAGGCGCGCAGTTGGTGTGGACGCCGGGCCTGGCCGCGCCGCTCCTGCTCGCCGGTGTCCTCGCGTTCCCCTGGCTCGGGCCCCTGCTCCACCTGGTGCTCTTCCTGGGGGTCGGGGCCGGTCTGGCCGGTCCGCTCGCCACGGCGACCGGTCTGGGCTGGTGGGCCGCCGCCGGTTGCGTGGCCCTCGCCGGGACCGGGCTGGGTCTGGCCGTCGAGGCCATCCGTCGTCTGGTCGTGCGGCTCAGCGCGACCGAGGTACGGGAGGCGATCGCATGAACGACTTCCTGCTCTGGGCCTTCGCGGTCGGGCCGGTGCTGCTCGCCGAAGCCCTGCTCGCGCGCTACGAGGTACTGGCCTACGGCGCGCGCTGGCGGACCCCCCTCACCGACCTCCCGCCGGGTGTGCCCTACGCCCGGGGCGCGGCCCCCGACAGCCCCCCGGCCGCCTATCTCGTCTACCTGGACGGCATCGGCAAACGCCGCGTCCGCGACAGCCGGGACGGCGGCCAACTGGTCAAGGCCCTGCTCGCCGGAGCGCCGGAGCTGCGCGTGCTCGGTCAGGTGCAGCCCTACTCGCCCCTGGCCGACCCACTGGCCGACCGTCCCGTGTGGAAGTGGCTGCGCCGCCGCATCGGACTGCTGCTGTTCCTCCACAATGTCGTGCAGATCTTCGTCGCCGCCGACCACAGGTACCGGCCCCTGTACAACCGGGCCGTCGGCTCCCAGATCGCCACCCAGCTGCGGCTCGCCGGCTACCGGCCCGACAGCGGTGTCCCCGTGGTGCTGCTCAGCTACAGCGGCGGCGCCCAGGTCGCCGGCGGCGCGGTCGCCGAGCTGCACCGCCAACTGCGTTCCCCGCTGCTGCTGATCACGCTGGGCGGGTTCCACAACGGCGCCAACGACCTCACCCATGCCGATCACCTGCATCGGCTGACCAGTACGAGCGACCGGATCGAACGACTCGGCACGTGGATCTTCCCTCAGCGCTGGCGGCTGTTCCGCGGCAGCGCATGGAACCGGGCCGACCGAGCGGGGAAGATCACCACCCATCGCCTGGACCCGGCCACGCACGTGGGGCCGCGCAGCTACATCAGCCCGACGGCCGAGCTGCCGGACGGCCGCAGCCACCTCGACCGCACAGCCGACACCGTGATCGCACTCATCCGCGCCCACCACGGCGCGACCGTTATCGCCGGAGCGACCGAGGAGGGCGTGCGATGACCGACGGAACCGACCACCCGAACCACCCGGCCGCCCGCGGACCGAGCAGCACCAGGACCCGGATCCTCACCGCGGCGCTCGAACTCTTCGCCGCCAACGGCTATTCCGGCACCACGACGCGCGGCATCGCAGAACAGGCGCAAGTGGACCCGGCGATGATCTACCACTTCTTCGGCAACAAGAGCGGGCTCTTCCAGCTCGCGGTCTCCTCCCGGATCGACCCCTCCACCCTCTTCGGTTCCCCCGCGGACGAGGAACCCGAACCCGGGCGGGGGAACCGCGGGAAGTGGATCGCGCGGACGTTCCTCTCCGTCTGGGAGAACGAGTGGACCCGCCCGGCGCTGGTCGCCGTCTATCGATCCGGCCTGTCGCAGGAGGCGATCGGCAAGAGGCTCCGTGACCGCGTCGAGGAGGCCTTCACGTCGTACCTGGGCCACGCCGTCCGTGAGGAGACCGACCGGACGGCGGCGTTCACTTCCCTGGCGTTCGCGCAGCTGACCGGGATCGTCATGCTGCGCTATGTCTTCCCGGTGGAGCCGCTGGCCTCGCTCGACTTCGAGGAACTGATGCGGTCGCCGGCCCTCGCCATCGGGGGCGGCCCGTGCGCACGCTGCGCACGGACCGGACCCGAGGGATGGTGAGGCCTTTCACGACCTCGACGCGCAGGCCTGCGGTACCGGACCGCTGCTGGGGCGCCACCGCACGGAACGGCCGGTGCCCCGCACGCCGGAAGCGCGGGACACCGGCCGCTCGAGAGGTCACTTGAGGCCGAAGGCCCGGGTGACGGTCTGGGTGACGCCGCCGCCGTTGCGCTGCTCGGCGGTGACCCGGATGGAGACGTACCGTGCCCGTGACGGGGCGTTCAGCGACGCCTGCCAGGTGCCCTTCCGCTCCTTCAGCCCCAGCCGCCGCCAGGACGCCCCGTCGTCGTAGGAGACCTCCAGCTTCAGCGCGGAGACCGCGTCCCGGGCGGAGTCCCCGCCGAGCACGGCGGGCGTGACGGAGAAGGCCGACGTGCGCTTCGCCCGCCCCGCGAGGTCGAGTTCGGTTCCGTAGTCGAGTTGGACCAGCGGGACGGCCTGCAGGCCCTCGGCGGCGCCGGAGACGAACCTCCACTCGGTGTGCGTGATGGCCGAGTAGGGGGTCAGCTCGCTGTTCCCCTCCGTGTCGACCACCAGCCGGTACGGGAGCTTCTCCGGAGCCAGGTCGCCCACCCCGTACTGGGGCCAGGGCCCGTTCTGCACCAGCAGTTTGTCGCCCTGGTAGAGCGCGAACCTCCGCGACATCAGCCCGGTGTCACCGCTGTGCGCCGACCCCCCGTCGCCGAATCCCGCCACGATCCCGCCCATCCCGTTCTCGACCCGGAACGGGATCTCGGCGCCGACCATGCGCGGCCGTGTGATGGGACCGAACCAGCGGTCCTTCTGCACACTGCCCGGCCGGTAACCCACGACGTCGGTGAAGGTGGCCCAGCCCTCGATGCTCGCGTACTGCTGCCACTTGACGCCGGGTCCGGCGGAGACCCAGTCGGTACGCCGCCCCGGAGCGACCAGTTCCTTCGGGAACGGCGGGACCCGCACCATCCCGTACCCGGCGTACGGGTAGGCGGCCGGCCAGTGCTCGTACGACGGGCTGTCCTCCCGGCTCTCCACGACCCGCTTGCCCGCGGGCGGGGCGAAGTCCAGGTCGATGCGGGCGAGACTGCCGGGGTCCGTCGCCGCGGAGGGATCGGCGGGCACCCCTCCGCGGTGGTAGTCGACGAGGTCGTAGAGGTACTTCGGCGCGGGGTGCGCCTCGACCGCCAGCTTCGCCCCGCTCCTGCCCGCGCTCTTGATCGACCGGATCAGCGCCTCTCCCTCGTCCATGGTGAGCGAGGCCACCGGGACCGGCCCGGTCGTCAGGCCGTCCGGGTCGCCGTACCAGTCGCTCTTGCGGCCGTCGCCGTCGTTGACGACCAGGAGCATCGCCGCACCCGCGGCGCGCGCCGCGGCCGCCTGATCGGTGGGCGCCACCGCGGCGGCGCTGCGCACGACCACGGCCTTGCCGCGTACGGATAGGCCGGTGTAGTCGGCACGCGCGCCGTTGCCGGCGAAGACGGCGTTCACGCGGGTCGTGCCGTCCGGGAGCAGCCGGGAACCGGGCTGCACCAGCAGGGTGTCGTCCAGGCTGCGTCCGCCGAAGGTGATCCTCAGCGGAGCCTGCTTCGCGCGGATCCGGGTGGTGAAGACGAAACTGCCCTTCTTCACCTTGCCCTTGGTGGGCAGGGCCCACAGGCTGTCGTAGGCGGGGGAGGGCATCATGATCTGGTGCAGGGCGCGGTCGTCGTCCGGTGTGGGCTCGCTCGAGGTGAAGGAGCGGTAGAGGTCGATCCTGGCCGTGGCGACGGTGGTCGGCTTGGCCGTCGCCACCTTGACCCGGCGCACGCGCGAGGCGTCGAGCTCAACCTCCCGGTCGGCCCTGAGGTCGATCTCGGGAAGGGTCAGCACCGCGAATCCGAGGGAGTGGGGGCCGTGGCGGCCTGCCACGTCCGCCGTGGAGACGACCGTGTAGGAACCGGGGGCCCAGCGGCTGGTGAGCTTGCCGTCCGGGACCCACATGACGGTGGTCTTCCCGTCGGCGCCCGTGATCTCGGCCTCGCCGCTCACGGGCCTGCCTGCCTGGTCCTTCAGGCGGATGGTGAGGTCGTACTTCTCCGACTCGACGGAGACCCCCAGGGCCGTGTGCACCGTGCCGGCCCCGTGGCGCGCGGTGACCTGGGCGGCGTACCGGCCCGGGGCCAGCCCCTTCGGGTCGATCACGACGCCGACCCGCGCGGTGCCTCGCGCCGGCACGGTGACGCGGCGGGCGGCCGGCGTGAACACTCCGGCGGGTGAGTCGCCGGGGTCGGCGGAGAGGTCCAGGGTGATGGGCCGGTCGGTGGTGTTGGAGTAGGTGATCTCCCGCTTGATCGGCGTTCGCCGCGTGCCGGGCGACCAGCGCACGAGTCCCGCGTCCACGGATCCGGTCGCGACGACCTGGTCCTGACGGTAGGCGGCGGCGACGTTCAGCCGGCCGGCGCCGGCCTGGTAGGGACTGTAGTCGGGGGTGGGCGCGCTGGTGCTCATCAACGCGTCCTTGATCTGCCGCCCGGTCCACTTCGGGTGCTTCTGGGCCAGCAGGACCGCCGCACCGGCGACGTGGGGCGCCGCCATGGAGGTGCCGCTGTCCGAGCGGTAGTAGCCCTCGCCCCCGTCGTTCATGTGCTGGGAGCGCGCCGCCAGTACGTCCACACCGGGAGCGGTCAGGTCCGGCTTGAGGGCGTCGTCGTTCAGGCGGGGCCCGGCGCTGGAGAAGTCGGCGAGGTGGTCCGAACCGTCCACCGCGCCGACGGTGAGCGCGGCGTCCGCGGTTCCCGGCGCGGTCACGCTGTAGGGGGTGTTGCCGGTGTTGCCCGCGGCGATGACGAAGAGGGCACCCGTCTCGGCGCTCAGCCGGTTGACCGCCTGGCTCAGCGGATCGTCCTGGGTGTGCCACGCCGGCGTGCCCAGGCTCATGTTGACCACCTTGGCGTGTTCGGTCCGTGCCGCCCACTCCATGCCCGCGATGATCCCGGATATCGGGCCCGAGCCGTTGTCGCCGAGGACCTTGCCGACCAGGAGGTCGGCACCGGGGGCGACTCCCCGCTCCTTGCCGCCGGAGGCGGCGCCCGTCCCGGCCACGGTGGAGGCGGTGTGGGTCCCGTGGCCGTTCCGGTCGACGACGTCCTCGCCCGGGACGAAACTGCGGGTCGCCACGATGCGTTGGGCGAGGTCGGGATGGGTGGTGTCCACTCCGGAGTCCAGTACCGCGACCCGGACCCCGGTGCCGGTGCCTCCCGCGGCCCAGGCCGCGGGGGCGCCGATCTGCGCCGTGGTGTCGGCGAGTGCCGCCTTCGCCTTGCCGTCCAGCCACACCTTGTCGACACCGGCGGCGAAGGAGGGTGCCGCCGCGTCATCCGGGGCCGCGTCGGACTGCGCCCGGGACCGCCGGGAGTCCTGCCGACCGGCGCCGGTGAGGGCGGCCCAGAACGCGGCGGCCTTCGACCGCTTGGCGCGAACGGCTCCCCCGCGGACGGACGGGAGATCCAAAGCGGTCTCCGCCCCCGGCAGCGCGGTGGCGGACGGCCGGACGGCCGAGGTCTTCGAGGCGCCGGGTTCGAACGGGGACGAACTCCCGGAGTAGGTGACGATCAACGGGAGCGCGCTGGTGTGCGCGTCGTCGTAGCCCTGGGCCACGAGCTGCGTGACGTTGAAGAGTTGTTTGTCGAGCCGTCCGGTCGCGATGTAGGCCATGGCCTCGTCGGGGTACACGAAGGTGTCACCGCCCTCGGTGGCGACGCGCACCGATCCCTTGGCTCCGGGCGCGCGCTCGACGTCCACCGAGGGGACCGTGGCGCTTCCCTGACTGATCGTCACCTTGTCACCGGTAATGAGTGTCACCGTCACGGGCGCCCGCTGAGCGGTCCCGTGTCCGGCCGAGGCGAACGGGTGAGGTGCGGAGGGACCGTCACCGTGGGCCGCCGCAGGGGTGATCAGGGTGGCGACAAGAGCTGCGGCGACCGACGCTGCAGATCTTCGGACGAAGGGCCGTGACACATTGCCTCCAGATTCGCGATTGAGCGAATCCGACCACCCCCGGAGAGGAAATGTAAAGTACTTGAACTAATTACTTCCCGACTGTAGCGTGCAGCCCGTTTGCCCTCCTTCCGGAAAGGAAGGCACTCCCCCATGAACATCCCAAGAGTGGACATGTCTTCACCTTCCGACCCCAACTGCCGCGTCACACACCGAACAACGCGCAGCCACCGGTAACCGGCCAGGCTCGCCGAAACGCCCGCGCCCACCCGTCCGCCTGTTCTGGCATTCGGACGGAATCACGAGGTTTTTACACGCGGGAAACAGCACAGCGATCCGCGATTCCGTACGGTCCGAGGAGACGGAAAGCGGAAGCGCCCGAAGCCGGACCGCGAGATCCTCCGCCGCGGAAAATGGCAGCGGCCGGCCGCACCCGGCTCCCGGCACGTATTCGGGCAATGCGGTGAAGCCGCCGAAACGCCGTATCCGAGGCCTGGCGGGATCTCTCTCTCCCTGCCCCAACGCGGCTCACCGCCACCGGCCCTCTGATCCGCACGTCCGAGCGGCGCCGCCGCCGCCAGCGCGCGGCCGCGCGGATCTCGGCCGCCTTGCCCTCGGCGGACGCTCCGGCCGTCACCACTCGCCCTCGGCCGGGTCCGCCAAGATGTGGCGGGGCGTCACTGCCGGCCTATTGGCCGGCCTCGGCGATCCCGGTGTAGACGCGCAGGTCTGCATGCCGGGTCGGGACCTTCCATCGCTGGAGAGCGTCCATCGCGTCGGATGGCCAGGCAGCCTCTTCCCGGTCGGCGACGAAGCGCACAACACACTGCTGCGCGCTGTTCAGGTCGGCGAAGGACTGGGGCGGTTCGTCAGGATCGCCAGGGAAAATCAGCGTGAACAGTGTTTGCGCCATGTAGTACCCGTCGTCAAACCCTTCGACGCCCGTGCAGTCGGCCAGGCCGGCCAGCATGGCATCGACCGCCCGGAGCGTCGTGGCCTCGGACGTTCCGGCCAGGGCCATCGCCGCGAGGCCGCTGTACGAGCCGCTCAGAAACGACATGGTCCCGGTCTTTGCGGGCGGGTGGGCGACGACCTCCGTCAGCACGTCGACGACGGCCGGACCGGCGATGCCGAACCGGGTCAACGCGAAGGCGGAGGCCCAGCGCAGTTCGACGATGGGGCTGTCCAGGTAGCGCGCGACAAAGGGCACGGTCGCCGGATCGCCGAGCAGACCGAGCGTGACCACTCCCGTCGCGGCGGCGCCAGGCGATTCCTCATCGGCGACAAACGCCTTCAGGAGCGGAATCGACGTCCCCGAGGACTCGGGGAACCACGCCAGCAAGTTCGCCGTCCCGGCGCGCAGTTCGGGGCTGTCCGAGGTCAGCAGGACGGCGAGTTCGGGAAGTGCTTCCCGGACGGCGTCATGGCAACGCACCACCGCTTCAGCGTCGATGAGCACCTGCGCCCAGCTCTCCTCGCGCTGTTTGCGCTGCTCATCGTCCGCCGCTTCGCCGATCCACTGAGCCCACTTGTCGGCTTCGCCGCGTAGATTCGCCAGGTAGGCACGGTCTTCCCGAGGGTCATAGCCGTTCGGCAGATGGTTGTTGTCCAGACCGATCGCGATGGCGACCAGCAGACCGACGAACCGATGCCTGTTGACCAGTCTCGGGTCGAGTGCCATCCGCACAAGGAACGGAACGGTGTACACCGCGGCCTGCGATCGTGTCCCCTGGTGCACGATGTGGTCCGCGAGCCGCACATCCGGCGGGTACCGGCCCTCCCACGCCCCCGACCGCATCGCCCGGAGGTGTCCGGGAACGTCGTCGGCCATGCCGTAGGAGTGCTGCAGCTCGGCCCAGGGCACATCGTCCAAGCCGGTCAGAGGGTCGTCACCGACGTCGTTCCACCCGCTGGCACTCATCGAGCCGTCCTCCCTGGAGATCGTTGACGGCCGAACGGTAGCGGCGGGCACCGACACTGTGGCCGACAACCGGGTTCCGGGGGACCGGCGACCGGCGACCGGCGACCGGCGACCGGCGACCACCCAACTGGGCCCAACAACGAGGCGACATGGCCGCGCTCGTGACCGCGGAGGGGCTTGCGCACTAACTCTATCTAGGTAGATATTGACGGCATGCCTCGTGCACGACGTCCCTCACCGCAGACCGCGGCCGTGCTCATCGCCCTCGCCGAGGCAGGTGCGGGCTGGTGTCACGGCTACGACCTGTGCCGCGCCCTCGGCCTGAGGGCGGGCACGGTCTACCCGATCCTCATCCGCCTCGCCGAGCGGGGGCAGGTGGAGACCTCCTGGGAGTCCGACCCGCCGCGCGGGCGACCGGCCCGGCACCTGTACCGGCTCACCAGCGCGGGTGCCGAACTCGCGCGCACCGTCGCCGTCCCGGGGCGCGCCGGCGCGCCCGCGGCCGCGCCCGGTTCGGCCCGGCTCTCGCCCGGCACCGCCTGACCCTCGACCGCCTGTCCCTCGACCGCCCGACCCCGGCCCGCCCTGCCTTCGGAGGCCCTCGATGCTCGGATTCCTCCTCTTCGTGGTGGTGCTCGCACCGGCGCCCCTGCTCGCCACGGTGGTGCTCGCGGGCCGCGTACGTGACGCCGCGCGCCGGGGCGGTGTGCGCACCCTCGCCACGCGTACCGGCGCCGCGTGGCGGTACGGCACCGCACGCCCTGTGTGGCCGGGGCTGATCGCTGTCCTGGTGGGCGCCGCCCTGCTCACCTTCGGCCTGGAACGCGGGTATCTCGCCACGGTCACGAAGGGCCCCGGCTGGGGCTTCGACGTGGTCCTGCTGGCGATCGTGCTCGGACTGCTCGCGGCGGTGATGTGCGCCGCGCTGTGCGGCCTGGCCGCGGCCGCCGTGACCCGTGCGCGCGGATTCGGGGCGGGAACCGTCGCCGGGCTGCTCACCCTGGTCGCGGTCGCCGCCGGCACCGCGTCCGCCCATCTGCCGTTGCGCGCCGGCTATCTGGCCGATCCCGGCAGGTTCCCCGCCGTCGCGAACATCGCCGACGGCGACCTTCTGGTGCCGTTCGAGGTGTTCCTCGCCGCGCTGATCTGGGCCCTGCCATGGCCCGTCCTGGGAGCGGCGCTCGGCAGCCGCGGCGCGACCGCGGGGGACCGGCACGCGCCACGCGACATCTGGCAGCTCCTGCTCGACCTGGCCACCGCCGACCTGCCCGAGCACCGGGCGGCCTGGGGCGTGGCGCTGCGGTCCGAGCTCGCCGCCATCGAACCGCCCGCGGAGCGTCGCGGATTCGCACTCGGCGGGGTGTGGACCGCGCTACGGTCGGCGCCGCCGCGCGGCACGTGGGTCGGGGCGGGCGGAGTGGCGCTCATCGTGGCGGGCGGATCGTACGCGGCGTCTCGCTGGTCGCTGACGCACGACCGGGGCGGCGTGCTCGACTTCTGGATGGCCTTCCCGAGCCTCCTGCTGTTCGCGGTCGCGCTGGCCGCCGCCTGGCGTACCCGTTCCTTCGGCGCGGGGCTGCGCGCGGCAGCCCTGGCGGGGCTCGCCGCCCTGGTGGCGGTGGTCGCCGTGGGTGTTCCCGAGGCCGTGGTCTGGACGAACCGGCAGGCCGGTTATCTGAGCACCGGTGACGCCGTGCCCCCGACGTGGCAGTCGGCGGTACTCGATGTGCTGCGCCCGGAGTTCATCGTCGGCATGATCGTCTTCTGGGCGACGGCCACGGCCGGCGGCGCGGCCCTGGGCGCGGTGCTCGCACGTCATCGCACCCGCGCCTCCGGCGGTCTTCCCACGGCGGCGCACCGCTGACGGTGCTCCGCCGGGACATCATCGCGCGGCCGCCTACATCGCCCCGCGCTCGCGGGCTTCGGGTTCCTCCGGCGCTTCATGTGATGTGACACCGCGTCGCGCGAGCGGCTCGAGCCGTTGGGCGGCACTGTCCACCAGTTCCAGATCCGCCTTGGTGTGGGCGATGGCCGCGTCAATGAGCAGGGCCACCAGCGGGTCGTCCGTATGGCCGCGCCGCAGACGGGTGAGGCCGGCGAGTTCGGAGAGGTAGGTCTGGCGCTGGCTCTCCGCCAGGGCCCGCACGGCATCGGAGCCGAGTGAGGCGGCGCCGAACAGCTTGAGGAACAACTCGTCGCGGAAGCCGCCGGTGCGGACCCACGCCGTCGTCGCCCAGGTGCGCAACTCGTCCTGCCCGTGCGGCGTGAGGGTGTAGCGCGTCTTGTCGGGGCGGTCGGACTGCGCCACTTGGGACCGGGTGACATGGCCGTCGCGCACCAGCCGGTCCAGGATCTGGTAGAGGTGCCCGATGTTGAGGCCGCCCCACTGCGGGCCGATCGCCTCCTCGAAACGGCTCTTGAGCTCGTAGCCGTGACTCGGCCCCTCGGACAGCAGCGCGAGCACCGCGTGGTGCAGTGGCATTTGGCGTCCCCTCTGTGTTGTGACAATGTACCCCTGCATTGCCGCAATGCAGGAGGGGTGGTCAGAACCATGAGCGTGGCCTTGCGGGACGTGACCCGCCGGCACCCGGGGGTCGTGGCGCTGGACGGCGTCGACCTGGAGATCGGGGACGGCGAATCCGTCGCCCTCACCGGCCCGTCCGGCGCCGGCAAGTCGACCGTGCTGCACGTGGTCGGCGGCATGGACCTGCCGGACTCCGGCACGGTGGAGGTCGACGGCACCGCCCTGACACCGGGTGGCCTGGACGCCCATCGCCGCCGGATCGGCTTCGTCTTCCAGCGCTTCCACCTCCTGCCCGCCCTGACCGTGCTGGACAACGTCCTCGCGCCGGTGCTCCCCCGTCGGGTGGACTTCGACCGGCGGGCCCGCGCCATGGAACTGCTGGACGCCGTGGGCCTGGCGCAGCGGGCCGGGGCGCTGCCCTCGGAGCTGTCGGGTGGTCAGCAGCAGCGAGTGGCGGTCGCCCGGGCGCTGATCAACCGGCCCGGTCTGCTGCTCGCGGACGAGCCGACCGGCAACCTGGACAGCGCGACCGGCCGGGAGATCATCGACCTGCTGCTCTCGCTGACCGAGCAGTACGGGATGACACTGCTCGTCGCCACGCACGACGTGGAGGTCGCCGCGAGCTGCGACCGGATCGTGCGCCTGCACGACGGCCGGATCGTGGCCGACGAACGGGTCACGCCCGCCGCCGACGTACTCGACCGGCTCGGGGGACTCCGCCCGTGATCGCCATGATCCTCTCCCAGCTGCGGCGCCATCGGGCCCGCGCGCTGGCGCTGGCCGCCGGGATCCTCGTGGCCGCCACCAGCTTCACCCTGCTCACCTCGACGGTGACCACCAGTCAGGCGCGGACCACCGAGACCGTGCGGAAGAACGCCCGCTCGGCGTACGACGTCCTGGTGCGCCCGCACGGAAGCCGGACCGCCGTCGAGCGCGGCGACGGACTGGTCGAGGCGAACTTCCTGTCCGGGATCTTCGGCGGCATCGACCTGGGCCAGTACGGCCGCATCAAGACGATGCCCGGGGTGGAGGTCGCCGCGCCGGTCGCCAACGTCGGCTATCTGATGGTGCCGGGCACGCTGAAGGTCGACGTGTCGTCCTTCCTCGACGGCGACGCTCCCGCCCAGATGCTGCGCATCAAGCCGACCCTGACCGCCGGGCTGGGCCGCTATCGCACCGCCGACCAGTATGTGTACCTGAGCCGCAACCCCATCGAGCCGTCCACGACCCTCTCCGACTCCACGTTCCCGGGCCTGCTCGAGGAGCACGCGGACCATCGGACCTATCCGGTGTGCTGGTACTACAACCACAACAAGACCGACGTCCACATCGAGCACACCGACGACGGCGGATTCGGGCCCCTCAAGCCCAATCTCATCCGTGAGGACCGCCGCGAGGAGTCGCCGTTCGACCCCGACATGAACACCTGGCTCACCTGCCGGTCGGGACGGGACAAGGCGGTCGCCGAGATCCCGGTCTCCTACCCGGTGCTCCTGTCCGCGGTGGACCCCGCCGCCGAGGACCGGCTCGTCGGTCTCGGACGCGCCGTCACCTCCGGCCGTATGCTCACCGGCCGGGACCAGCCCGTCTGGGGCCGCAAGGAGGGCTGGTCGAACGAGTCCTACTGGACGGTCCCGATGGTGCTGAGCGACCAGACCCTGACCTCCGGGACCGTGAACGCCACCGTGGAACGGCTGGACACCGGCGACCCCGCGACCCTGCGTGCGAAGCTCGGCAGCCCCGCCGCCCACGACTTCGTCAACAACCTGCGCGGAACACCGGTGGGACGAGTCGGCGCCGACCTGGAGCGGGGCTTCCCCGGTAAGTCCCTCTTCGCCCCGCAGGCCGACAGCTACTGGACGGTCGGCCCCGTCGACTACCGCCGCGCCGAGGCCGCCCTGGCCCCGCGCACCCACGCGGACCAGTCCCCCGAGGTGTGGCGCACCAACGCGGACCGCCAGTTCGTCGAGTTCGTGCCCGAGGAGAACACCGGCACCCAGTTCCGCGAGGTCGTCAGCCATCCCGGAACCGCCTGCTGGGGCACCCGGACGTGCACGGACGCGGACTACGGCAGGACACCGGTCCCGTATCTCAACCCGGTCGGCCGCTACGACGCCACCAAGCTCACCGGTTTCTCCTCGCTCTCCGAGGTGCCGCTGGAGACCTACCGCGCGCCCCAGGTCACCGGCGCCGACGAGGCCGGACGGAAGGCACTGCGCGACCACCCGCTGCGTCCCGACCGCAACCTGGGCGGATACCTCACCGCGCCGCCCACCATGCTCACCTCCCTGGACTCGCTCTCCGTCCTCACCAAGAGCCGCAGGCAGCCGACCGCACAGGACAAGGCCCCCATCAGCGCCATCCGCATCCGGGTCGCCGGCGTCACCGGAGTCGACCCCGCCTCCCAGGCCCGGGTCAACGCCGTCGCGGGCCGGATCCGCACCGCGTACCCCGGTCTCCAGGTCGACATCACCATCGGCAGCTCCCCGGCACCGCAGACCATCGCGCTGCCCGGCGCCGACGTCGTCGAGAACTGGACCGCCAAGGGCGTGGCCCTGCGTATCCTCAAGGCCGTCGACGCCAAGAGCGCCGTGCTGTTCGTGCTGGTCCTCGTCGTCTGCGCGCTCTTCCTCGCCCAGGCCGCCCTCGCCTCGGTGCGTTCACGCCGCACCGAGATCGGCACCCTCCGCTGCCTGGGCTGGAGCCCGCCGGAGATCCTCCGGCTCATCCTCGGCGAACTCGTGGCCATCGGCCTGGGCGCGGGCGCCGCGGGCGCCGCGCTCGCCTACGTCCTGGGCCTGGTGCTGAAACTGCCCGACGCGGGCGCCAGGGCGGCACTCGTACCGCCCGTCGCGCTGCTGCTCGCGGTCACCGCCGGGCTGTTCCCGGCCTGGCGCGCCACCCGGCTGCGGCCACTGGACGCGATCACGCCCCCGGTGACCGCCACCGGACGCGCGGCGCCCGTCCGCTCGGTGCTCGGACTCGCCGTACGCAACCTGCTGCGGGTGCCCGGCCGTACCGCGCTCGGCGCGGCGGGACTGGCGCTCGCGGTGGCGGCCTTCACCGTCCTGCTCGCCCTCACCCTGGGCTTCCGCGGCGAGGTGGCCGGCTCGCTGCTGGGCAACGCCGTCGTGGCACAGGCCCGCACCGCGGACTACCTGAGCGTCGCCCTGTCGCTGCTGCTCGGAGCGGCCGGCGCCGTGGACGTCCTGGTCCTGTCCATGCGCGAACGCGCCGCCGATCTCGCCGTCCTGCGCGCCACCGGCTGGACGACGCGCGAACTCGCCCGGCTCAGCTACCACGAGGGCGCTCTGCTCGCCCTCCTGGGCGGCCTCACCGGCGCGGTCGCCGGGCTCGCGACGGTCCTGGCGATCGGGTGGGGCACCCTGGACGGACGCCTTCCGGCCGTGGCCGGGGCCGCGCTGCTCGCCACCCTGGCCGCCATGGCCCTCGTCTGCGCCGCGTTGGCCTTCCCGGTCCGCGTCCAGTCCCGCATCGCCCCCGCCCACCTGCTGGCGGTGGGCTGACGGGGGCCGGGTCCGGTGGGGACGCCGCCGAATCGCGGCGTCCCCGGTGGCGGAGGCGCTGACCGGCCGTGCGGCGACCGGTCAGCGGACCCGGATGAAGACCACGTCGTATCCGTTGTTCGTGCCGCGGTTCTTGATGTAGACGCCGTCCTTCCCTCCGTTGGGGTTGCCGGTGTTGCCCTCGACGGTGGTGAAGGTGGAGCCGCTCACCGTTCTGACGATGCCGATGTGCTCCTGCCCGTCGTCGAAGTCGCTGCCGCCGTTCCAGTCGAAGGCCACGATGTCGCCGGGCTGCGGGCTGGACGTCACCGAGAGGTGGTAGTTGCCGGCCCGTGCCTGCCTGACCCAGCCCGAGACGTAGCTGTTGCGGTAGGAGGTGGCCCCGGTCTGCTTGGCCACCCAGCTCACGAAGACCGCGCACCAGGCGTAGTTGTCGGTGGACAGGGAGAGGCCCACGGACGCCCCGTAGCTGTTCGCCCGGGCGCTGCCCTCGACCGTGCCGACCTCGGCCGCGGCCACCTCGAGGATCTTGCCGTACCCGCCGCCGGGCGGAGGTGACGTCGGCGGGGTGACCACGCCGTACAGGGCGGCCTTGGTGTTCGGGCCGACCCTGCCGTCTGCCGTGAGGCCCTTCTCGGCCTGGAAGTCCCGCACCGCGCTGTCCGTCAGCGGCCCGAACTCGCCGTCGACCGCGAGGTCGGCGCCGTGGTGGTTGAGCAGGCTCTGCAACTCGGTGACGCAGCCGCTGCGCTGGCCCTGCACGATCTCGTTCGGGCACGCGCCGGAGTTCAGGTTGACCGGCGCCGGTGCGCCGCTGCCACCGCCGCCGCCGATGTTGGCGTACAGCGCGGCCTTGGTGTTCGGGCCGACCCGGCCGTCGGCCGACAGGCCGCTCGCGGACTGGAACGACTTCACCGCCGCCAGCGTCAGGGGCCCGAACTCCGCGTCGACGCTCAGATGCTGACCCTTGCCGTTGAGCAGGGCCTGCAGCGTCGCGACGCAGCCGCCGCTCTGCCCCTCCACGATCTCCGACGGGCAGGACGACGACCGCAGGTCCAGGCCCGTGGACGGGGACTCGTCGGTGTCGTAGAGCTCCCGCTTGGTGTTCGATCCGACCTGGCCGTCGACCGACAGCCCGTGCGCGGACTGGAAGCTCCGAACCGCACTCGCCGTCCCCGGACCGAAATCGCCGTCGACGTCGACCGCGTACCCGTGGTGGCGGAGCAGGCGCTGGAGTTCGGTGACGCATCCGCCCTTGTCGCCCTGGACGATGTTCGCGGGGCACGAGGAGGACGTGAGGGTGATCGGCGCCGGTGCCGAGCCCCCGGTCGCGTACAGCTTGGCCTTGGTCTGGGGCCCCACCCGCCCGTCCACGGCGATCGCGGTGGCGGACTGGTACGTGCGGACCGCGTACAGCGTGCCCGGCCCGAACTCGCCGTCGACCGTCAGGCCGGCGCCGTGGGCGTTGAGCAGGTTCTGCAGTTCGGTGACGCAGCCGCTCACCTGACCCTGCACGATCTCCGCGGGACAGGACGTGGAGGTCAGCCTGATCGGTGCCGGGGCCGCCGCCGCAGGACCGGCCCCGATCAGCGTGGCCGCCGACAGGACCGCCGTGATCGCGGCGAACACCACGATCCGGGCGCTCCGGCCCGGCCTCGCGTCCATGACGCCCCGGCGCCGCGCGTGGGATTCGCCGGCGGGAACACGTAATGCGCTTCTCATGACTGCGAAGAATCTCCTTGGACGGATTTCCGGAACTCCGGTCGGACTGATCGGGCAACCCGGGCCGCGCGGGGCGCCGGGCTGCTTCGTGCACGGAGGATCGGGCGTGCCAGGCGCGCACGACGGTGACATCTCGCGCGCGTGCGCACAATGCCGTGCCGCACAACTGGCCGGATTCGATGGGCGCCGGGCGGCCCGTAGTCGGACACGCGCGGGCCGCGCGCACGGCGGGCGCGATCAGGGCGCGGGAAAGGACAGGCGCAGTCCGTACTCTTCCTCGGTGCGGTGGAGTGCGGGAACCAACGTCCTTCGCAGTTCACGGATCCGGTCGGCGTGCTCGTCGACGAAGCGTGTGCGCAGCCGCAGACGCGCCGGTTCGCGGACGGCCTCGACCGGGCGCATGCAGGAGGCGTAGGCATGGCCGAGTTCGCGGTTGACGCGTGGGAGCTCGGCGGTGCCGGCGGAGAGCAGCCGGGAGTCGGCGAGCCCGAAGAACGCGTCCTCGTCGCGGACGTGGAAGCCGTGTCCGGCGAAGCAGTCGGGCAGGGTGCCCAGGGCGCGCACCACGGCGGGATCGCGGCGCAGCGTGGCCAGTGCGCGGAACCACTGCCCCTGGAGCGGGGCGTAGGCGCCGCGGCTCCGGCGGGCGGCCGAGGCGCCCTCGTCGGCACAGCGGCGTACGTCCGCGGGGTCGGCGGACCGGGTGGGTGCGGGGTCGCCGGAGCGGGCCCGAAGAGGGCTGGCCGCGGGGTCGGGAACCTCGGCACTCCGGCCGAAGCCGTGCCGGTCGATGAAGTCCAGGTCAGGGATGTCGGAGAACGGGATGAAGGCGACCGGAACCTGTTCGGGCAGGCCGATCCCGGCGGCGCGCGCGCAGGAGGCCGTGACGGAGCGCGACACCTGCTGCCGGAGGACGTCCAGGCCCTGGATCCAGCGGGTTTCGGCGCCGGTCGCGGGGAAGAGCATGCGCACGGGATCGTCCGGCAGGGTGTGAGTGAGGCCGGCGGGGGCCGCGTGGGCGACCGGAGCGCTGTTCGACGGGCCGGGGCCGGCCGAGCAGGCGACGGCCGACAGGCCGACGGCCGCCGCGGCGGCGACGCCGACCACGCATCGGTACGGGTTCGCCGGACGGATCATCCGGATCGCTCCTCTCCTCCCGCGGCCGGGGGCCGCCGCCTCGCGACGGCCCCCGGTGGAACGCGGGATCGGGGTCAGTGGGTGATCTTGACCGTGTCGCCGCCGTCCAGCCAGCTCGCGACCCCGAACCGGGTGCCGCCCGAGACATCGGTGCACAGCCAGTACCTGGAGTCGTTGATGCTGTGGTTTCCGTCGTAGATCGGGAAGTCGGTCTTGTACCCCCGGGAGCAGGTGAACCAGCTGCCGTCCGAGGAGCGGCGCAGACGGCCGGCGTAGTAGTCGTAGCCGGACGACGTCGTGTCGTCGGAGTAGGTGAGGTTGAGGTCGCCGCACGAACTCGACGACGACTTCACGGCGGTGATGCTGCCCTGGGTCTCGTATCCGGTGTTGAGCGTCGAGGTCACACAGGCCTGCGGGGCGGCCGATGCCGCGGGAGCGAGGGCAAGGCCGGTCGCGGCGGAGACCAGCGCAAGCGCGCCGGAGACGATGGCTCGGTTCATGGATCCCCCAAATCGAGTGCTGTCTTCGGTGGGCGTCGTCCGCCCACACCGGTGGGCTGTGATGCGCCTCCGGGACGGCTGCCCCTCAACCGTGGCCGCCGGTGTCCGGCGTGCCCTGGCGTGTCCCCGAGGTGCGGTGGCGGGTTCAACCCTGCCCGGTGCGGAGCGCGGAGGCATTGCCCTGTGGCGGCAGGGGCTTGACGGTTCGCGTCATGCCTCGGGGGCCGCTGTGAGCTCCTGAAGCTCCCGGGGGCTGATGCCGTAGGCGGCGCGGAAGGTGCGCGTGAAGTGGGCCGGGCTGGCGAACCCCCAACGGGCGGCCGTGGCGTGGATGGGCCGTTCCCGCAACCGGGGGTCGGCGAGGTCGCGTCGGCAGCGGTCGAGCCGGCGGGCGCGGATCCACGCGGCGGGGGCGGTGCCGTGGGGCCGGAAGAGACGCTCCAGCGTACGCGGGGAGATGTGATGTGCCGCGGCGATGTACCCGGGGGTGAGGCCGGGGTCGGCGAGGTGGTGCTGGACGAAGGCGAGGACGCGTTCGAAGAGCACCCCGGAGTCCTCGGCCCGAGCGGTTCGGCCGGGGTCCAGGCGCTGGGCGAGGAGGGCCGTGACCAGGTCCAGGGTGACGGTGGCCAGACGGGCGGCGTCCAGGGGGCCGTACTGCCCCGCGTGGGCGAGGAGGCCGCGCAGGTGGGCCGCGACCAGCGCGCCGGTCCCCGTCCGCCCGCACATCGGCGTGGCCAGCAGGGACCCCACGTCCGCCGCCGGCAGCGGCAGCAGCCCGCGCGGGATGGTCAGGGTCAGGCCCTGCGCGTTGCCGGACTCGGCCCGGAGCACGTTGGTGTGCGGACGCGAGGAGTCGACGAGCACCATGGTCCCGGCCGGCACCACGGCGGAACGGTCTCCCAGCGTCAGGCAGGCCGTCCCCCGTGTGACCAGCCCCAGGTGGTGGACGTCGGGGTCAGACCGGCGGATCAGCCGCGCGGTGCGCCGGGCCTCGAGGGCGGGCTGGTCGAAGAACGCCACCTGCAGGGGACCTGCCTCGACCGCGTGGATGGTCGCGTCGAAGTCGGCTGTGTGGTCGGTGTGGATCTCGAAGGGTGCCACGATCCGCTCGACCATGTCCTGCCAGAGGTCGAAGCGTTCGTGGCACGGTAAGACACGTGTGCTGAGCCTGGTTTCCATTCCCCTGCCCCCAAGGAACGATCCGGTCATGGCGGAAAATCATGTGCATGTCAAGTCCTCCCGTAGGCGGCCGCCCCGGCCGAGGACGGGGACAGCTTTCACGCACCCCGCCCGCGGCCACAACCGCATCCGGGGATTCCGGGACACCGGAACGATTCCGCGCCTCTGATCTGGGCATCCGTGACCGCCCTGGGACGCCGCGGGCGCATGCGCGGAGGGCCGTCCATCACCGTCCATCGCCGCGCACGGCACACGCACTTCTCGCGCAAGCGGCGGAACGCGGGCCTCCGGCCGGCGGATGCTTTCCCGAGCGGGGGCAGCGTGCTCCCCCGACCGGATCGGCTATGCGTTGCCCGCGGCCGGATCGCCGTCGCCAAGCCCCACCCACCAGGTCCCGTCGACCTTGACCAGGACCAGTTCCTGCTTCTGCCCGGTCTTGTCGTAGCTCAGGACGATGTCGTTGAAGTACGGGACCGAGCCTTCGAGCACCGTGGCCTCGACATGGCCACCGGCCCCGTCGGAGTACTCGCGTACGAACTTCTCGGCGTCCTCGCGCGGCTGTTGGTACGCCGGACCCGACAACTCCTCCAGCGCCCGGGCATCTCCCGCCTTGAGCCGCTGTACGTACACCTTGATGAGGGGTTCCACCTCGTCGGCCGTCTCCGCCACGTCCGGATACTCCGATCGCTCGGCCCGGACCGTCACGTCGACCGCCGGCGAGTCGGCGAGCGCGTAGGGCGCCGGGAAGAACACCGTCCGGATCCCGAACGCGATGCCTGCGACGGCCACCAGCAACCCGCCGATCACGAGCGTGCGCTTGCGCATCAGTACCACCCCACCTTGAAACGGCCGCGGTGATCTTCACACAGTCGCGCCCCGTCCCGCGACGGGAATCGCGAAGTCCGTTCAGTGGGCGGCCGACGGCGGTTCGACGTCCGTCGTCCGGCACCCGTCATGCGGACGAACACGCCGTCCGTCACGCGTGCCGGCCCCACCGCGCTGTGCGGCGCCCAGGCGGCAGTGTCAGACCCGTGGTCCAAGATGCGGCACATGACGACAGTTACCGCTGACACGCCGGCCTCCCGCGAGGACTACCACTCCGCCGTGGACACGGCCCTGGCCGCGTGCGCCGCCTACTACGGTGACGGGACGAGCGCGCTCGACGACGCCTCCTACGACCTGCTGGCCGACCGGATCCGCGGCTACGAGCTGGCGCATCCGGAGGACGTGAGACCCGACTCCCCCACCGGCAAGGTGGGCGGTGGCGCGGCCCCGACGGGCGACGTCGCGCACAGCGTTCCCATGCTGTCGCTCGACAACGTCTTCAGTGCCGAGGAACTCGCCAAGTGGGACGCGTCCTTGGCCCGCCGGCTGGGCGGGCCGGTGGAGGGCGGATACGTCGCCGAGCCCAAACTCGACGGGGCGGCCATCGCGGCCCGCTACGTCGACGGACGCCTGGCGCAGCTCGTCACCCGGGGCGACGGCGTCCTGGGCGAGGACATCTCCCACGCGATCGGATCGATCGCCGGTCTCCCCCTGCGGCTGGCCACGCCGGCGACGTTCGAAGTGCGCGGTGAAGTCCTCCTCACCCGGGACCAGTTCGAGCGGGCCAACGCGATCCGGCAGGCCCACGGCGCGAAGGTCTTCTCCAACCCGCGCAACGGCACCGCCGGGACGCTGCGCGCCAAGGACCGCCCGTATGTGATCGAGACGACCTTCTTCGCGTACGGCGTGATCGGTCTGCCCGGTGCGACGCACGAGGAGATGATGGCCGCGGTCGCCGCTGCCGGGGTGCAGACCACGGCCGCCACACCGGCGGGCCTGCGCGTGTATGCCACGGTGGAGGAGGTCCGGCGCCGGGTCGAGGAGATCGCCGCCTTGCGAGCGGAACTGCCGTTCGGCATCGACGGTGTGGTCATCAAGGCGAACGCGGTCGCCGAGCAGGAGGAGGCCGGCTTCGCGACGCGCCACCCGCACTGGGCGACTGCGTACAAGCTGCCCGCGTCCGTCCGGCGGACGCAGCTCCTCGCGGTGGAGTGGAACGTCGGCCGCACCGGCGTGGTCGCCCCGCGGGCCGTGCTGGAGCCGGTGGAGGTCGACGGCAGCGTCGTGCGGTACGCGACCCTGCACAACCCGAGGTTCATCCGCGACAGCGGCCTGATGATCGGCGACACCGTCGGCGTCTTCAAGGCGGGAGACATCATCCCCCGCGTGGAAGCCCCGGTCGTGGAGCTCCGCACCGGCGCCGAGACGCCGATCGCGCTGCCCGAGGCCTGCCCGAAGTGCGGCGGTGAGATCGACACCTCCGGTGAGCGATGGGAGTGCGCGGGCGGCACCGGCGGCGGATGCGGGCTGCTCGCGGCCCTGCGCTACGCGGTCGGCCGCGACCAGCTCGACATCGACGGCCTCGGTGTCACCTACCTGGAGGCCCTGGTCGACAGCGGCGCGGTCGCCGACGTCGGCGACCTGTTCTCCCTCACCCGTGAGCAACTGGTCGACGCGACGCGGAGCGAGAAGCGGGCGGACACCGTCCTCGCGCAGATAACGGCGGCCAGGGCCAAGCCCCTCAACCGGGTCTTCTGCGCCCTCGGAATCGTCCGCACCGGCCGCACGCTCTCCCGGGAGATCGCCCGCCACTTCGGCACCATGGACGCCATCCGGGCCGCCGACGCCGATGCCCTGACAGCGGTCCCGAAGCTCCCCGGTGCCAACGCCCCGAGGATCGGCGCGCACATCGCCGCACTCGGCCCGGTCATCGACAAGCTGGTCGCCGCGGGCGTGAACATGAGCGAACCCTCGCTTCCCGCGGCGGTCGAGGGCGGTCCCCTGTCGGGGGAGATCGTGGTGATCACCGGCGGCATGCACGGCCCGCTCGCCGGCCGGAACCGCACCGAGATGAACGAGCTCGTCACGCGGGCCGGCGGATCCTCCTCGGGCAGCGTGTCGAAGAAGACCACCATCCTGGTCGCGGGCGAGGGTGCCGGTTCCAAGCTCGCCAAGGCCCGGGAACTGGGCACCAGGGTCCTCACCGAGAACGAGTTCGCGGATCTGATCGCCGACCAGCCGGCCTGAACGTCCGGGAGCCGGCCCTCGGTCCTCGTCACCGGGGCGGGGGCCGCGGCCGGGTCGGACAGGCGGCACCGTCTCTCCGGGGGCGGGTCGGGCCCCGCCACCGCCGTGCTCAGTCCGCGCGCGGGGGCCGGCGCAGGAGGAACGCCCCTACGGCGGCCGACACCAGGATCACGTACATCGCGAAGACCACGCCGGCGCCCCGCAGCCCCAGAACGAGGGTGAGAGCGCCGACGCCGACCACCGGCACGGAGATCCCGACGTAGGCGACGACGAAGAAGGCCGAGATCGTCGCGCCGCGGTGCTCGTCGGGAGCCACCGCGCTCACGCTGGTGAGGCCCGCGCGGAACGACATGCCCTGGCCGAGGCCGCCGACCAGGGCGCCCACGACCAGCACCGGGAGGGACTCGACCACCAGCGAGAACGCCACGACGGCCATACCGGCCGTCAGGACCAGGCAGCCGAACGGCAGCGCCCGCCGCACGCCCAGACGGCCCATCACCATCTGCCCCGCGGTGGAGGAGCAGAACACGGAGAAGACGACCAGGCCGGTGGCGGCCAGGTTGTGCTCCCCCAGTGTCTGCGCGAGGAAGCTCGGCGCCACCGCGGTGAACAGTCCGAGCAGGGAGAAGCCGGCGAACGCCGCCAGCCCGGCCGGCACGAACGCCGAGCGCGTCTGCGGCGGCACGACCATGCCCTGAGGGCGCAACGGGGGGCGCGGAGTACCGGCCGCCACCGTCTCGGGCAGCACACGGGTGACGGCGAAGGCCGCCACCAGGAGGACGATGTGCACCAGGAACGGCAGCCGAAGGGGCCATGGTGCGTACTGCGCCAGCAGTCCCGACAGCAGCGGTCCGCATCCGAGGCCGCCCATGTTCGCGGCGGTGGCCGCGAGTCCCGCCCGTGCGCGCAGGGCGGGGGGCGCCAGCTCGAGTACGGCGGCCGTCGCGGCCCCGCTGAGCAGACCCGCGGAGAATCCCGAGAGCAGCCGTCCGACGAACAGCAGCGGCAGCCCGTTCTGGAAGAGGAAGCACACCGCGCTCAGCAGCGACAGTCCCAGTGCGGACAGCAGCACCGGCTTCCGGCCGAGTACGTCGGAGAAGTCGCCGGCGATCAGCAGCGCGGCGATCACGCCGATCGCGTAGACCGCGAAGACCACGGTGACGACCAGTTCGGAGAACCCGATCTCCTCCCGGTAGAGCCCGTACAGCGGTGTCGGCAGCGTCGTCCCCGCCATGCCGACCGCGAAGACGGCCGCAGCCGCGATGTACGCGCCCCGGGCACCACGATTCCCGGCGGCCGGCTTGATCACATCCACAAATCTAGCCTGACGCCCCATCAGCCCGATCGCCCGCGGAGCCCACCGGGCGTGTCCCCAGGGCCCGGACCGGACCTCGGCGCTCCCGCCCACGGCGTGACGGCGGGACTAGAGAAGGCCGCCCCGGCGGTGCTCCAGGATGGTGTCGAGCATCTCGCGCAGCCACGGGCTGCGGACGGCCGGCAGCCGGACCAGGGCGTACCGGAACGCTTCCAGGTCGATCCAGAACGGGCGATGGGGGCGCCGCACGGGAGGATCGTCGCGGAGGGCTCCGTCGGGCAGGCCGCCCGACGTGGGGACGGGCAGGTCCGGCTCGGGCGAGACCAGCCAGAGCCACACCCCGAACGGCAGCGGCACCGGGTACGCCGAGGCGGCCCGACCGGCCGGGGCCCAGGCCTCCCCCGTCTGCGGATGGGCCGGTACGAGGAGGATGGCGGCGTCCTCGTCGGGAGCGGGCAACCCCGGGCCGGCCACCACGGCGCGCCGCACCGGTGGACCCGCGGGCAGGAGGGCGTCCAGGGCACGTTGGAAGACTTCCGCGACCAGGCCGTCCGGCACCGTCACCCACCGGCCCTCCGAGGCCACCAGCAGGTGGGCGAGCGCCCGGCCGGCCGCGACCTCCCACTCGGGACTCCAGGACCACCGATAGTCACCGTCACCCCACGCCCCCCACCTGGTCATCGGCGCGACCGGGCGCGTCGCCTTCCCCTCCGCCATCACCTGCGCCCAGGAGAGCGGTTCGGTGCCGGCACCACCGACGGGGTGACGGCGAACGGCGTCCGGGGCGAGCCACACCGCCTGCCAGAGGGAGCAGTCGTCGATCCGGCTCGCCACGGGCAGGCCGCACGCCTCGCAGGCCATGTTGGGGCCGTCACCCCCGTCGAGTCCGCAGCAGTAACCACCGCCCATCTCCGGGATCAGCACAGTGCCGCGAGCGTCTCCGGGGGCGATGACGACCGCACCGGGCGCGCCATCGGACAGGGCGTGGACGGGTCCATGGACACCGCGGGCGGCCGCCTCGTCCGGATCGATCTCGTCCCATCGCCGCCACGGCGGCCCCCAGGGCTCGGGATCGACGGCGAACGTGCCCGGTTCCATGAGCACCGGGAGCTGGAGCCCGTTCCCGTACTTGTGGCGGGCGTGGACCGGCAGGGCGACCTGGGACAACGGGACGGTCAGCTCGGCGCCGCACCCCGCACACACGAAAACGAACAAACGTCCTCCGCTGGGAAACGGGGACATCATCGCAGTTCGGCGGCGGCCCGCCCATCGGTTTCCGGAAGGGGCCGGGAAAGCCGGTCACCCGTCACTCCACCCGCGTGTCCGGAGACGTCGGTGACCGGACGGCGATCGGAGCGCCGCGCGGGGCCGACCGCGGCCGTGCCCCGGCCCTCGCGCGCGGCGTGCGCCGACGCTCCGGGCGCCTGCTCAGCCGCCGGGAGCTGCGCGTACGCTCGGTGCGGAACGGTCGGCGATCAGGAGGTGGGCGGTGCGGCGAACGCATCTGCTGTGGACCATCGCGGCGGCAGGACTCGCCGTGGACCAGATCACCAAGGCGATCGCCGCGGTTGCCGTCGAGGGGCACGAACCCCGTGACGTCCTGGGCGGCGCGGTGACCTTCGTCGCCTTCCGGAACTCCGGGGCCGCCGGCTCCTTCGCGCCCCGCGCGACCCTGGCCTTCACCCTCGTGGCGATCGTCGTCCTCTTCCTCATCGCGCGGGTCTCCCGCTCCATACGGTCCACGGGCTGGGCGATCGGCCTCGGACTGATCTTCGCGGGCGCCGGCGGCAACCTCACCGACCGCATCTTCCGCACCCCGGGATTCGGCCGTGGCGCCGTGCTGGACTTCATCCAGATCGGGGACTCGGGGATCTTCAACCTCGCCGACCAGTGCGTGACAGCGGGTGCGGCGGTCGTCCTCATCCAGACCTTCCGCGGTGTCCCCATGCGCGCCGCCGTCACGGGCGGCATCGGAAGTCGCGCCCTGGAGCGGTGACGCGCGACGTCCGTGCCGCCCGGCCCGGAACGCTCGTCCTTCCCCCTCCTCCGTACGACGACGACCGCCCGCGCCGCCAGGCCGGCACCCGGACCTTCCGCGGCTCCCCCCGACCACCCGACCCCGCCGCGTGGCGGGCACCGCTGAGCCTGCCGGAGTGCCGTCGGTGACCGTCCGCCGTGTGCCTACGCCCGGGCGCCGGGCTCCTTGAGCAGGGCGCGGCGGGCCGCGTGGGTGATCCAGTCCTGGGCGCGGTCGAACGACCAGGCGCGTTCGCCGACCAGGGTGATCCAGGCGTGCGGGCCGAGGTGGAACCACAGCAGGTCGGTGGCATCGGTACGGCTGAGGTCCGGTCGGAGTGCGTCGAGTGCCACGAGACGGTCGGCCACGCCCGTGAGCTGCTGGACGTAGCCGTCCGTCCCCTTGTCGAGCACGGCCTTGACGGCGGGTTCCCCCGGCGGGTCGCGGTAGAACAGGCCGTAGACGAGATCCCAGTGGCGTTCGTGGGTCAGCCGGGTGCCCTGGGCGGTCAGTTCGATGACGGCGCACGGGTCGTCGCTCGCCTGGACCGCGGTCAGGGTGTCGTCGATGGCGGGGTCCGTGAGGGCCGGCTCGAGCAGGGCGGTGAGGATGCCGGGCTTGTTCCCCACGCTGCTGTAGACGGTGGGGACGGCCACGCTCGCCGCCTCGGCGATGTCCCCGATGGTCACCCCGGCGTATCCGCGGGCCAGGAAGAGCGTGTGCGCGCTGCTCAGGATCGCTTCGCGGGTGGCGGCCGCCGAATGGGCGCGGCGGGGCGAGTGGTACTTCCGGGTGGTCACCGACGCATTGTAGCCCGCCACGGTAAGTCACTATATTGACAATAAAGAGTTCTAATGAATACGTTCGAATACATGACCACTGCACTTCCCCACGCCGACGAGCCCATGGCCGTCCTCGAGACCCGGCTCGCCCACGGCGTCCACCGGACGGCCACGACGTTGCTGGCCGAGGCCGCACCGCGCCCCTCGGTCCCGCTGGGGGCCCTGGCGCAGCTCCGTGACTTCCTGGTGGAGAACCTGCGTCATCACCACGAAACCGAGGACCACGACCTGTGGCCGCGGATCGTGGCGGCGTCACCGGCCGCCGCCCAGGGCCTGGACGCCCTCAGCGAGGAACACGTGCGACTCGACGCCGCGCTGGACCGGCTCGCCGCCGTGGCCATCGGCGACGACAGCACGCCCGCGGGCGCGGGCACCGCGGATGACGAGGTCCGCGCGGCGCTGCACGGTGCGGCCGCCGCCGTACGCGACGCGATCCACGACCACCTCGGCCACGAGGAGCCGATCCTCTTCCCCGCGCTGCGCGACCACGTCAGCCCCGAGCAGTGGCAGGACTTCTCGCAGAAGGTCATCGCCACCACCCCGCCCGTGGCCGGGCACCTCATGATCGGCTTCCTCGATGAGGTCGGCACCCCGGCGGAGGTGGCACAGATGCTCGCGGCGCTGCCCGAGCCGCTGCACCCGCTCATCCCCGCCCTGCGCCTGCAGGCCGCCGAGGACCTGCGCGTCCTGCGCGGGTCCGGCTCCTGACCGGCGCCACCGCCGCCGTCCGGTGGCGATCGGGGTCGCGCCGGTCGGCAGCGGCGGCGCCCTGACGGCCGCCGCCGCGCCCCGGGAGATCCGTGCTCTCGCGCGACTCCTCCGAAGACCCCGGCGGTCGCCGCCCGATCAACGGCACGGGCGCCGATGACGGTGTCACCTGTCGCGCCGGAGCCGTCGGGCGTTGAGCCGGGCGGCCTGGCGCGTCAGGTGGTCGCGCTCGGCGAGGTTGGACGCCTTGCGGGCCGCCTCGGCGTACAGCCGTGCCGCCGTCGCCAGGTCCCCGTCGCGCTCGTGGAGGTATGCCGCCACCGCGGCGTGGCGCGGCAGCGAATCGTCCACCTCGGCAAGCGCCGCCAGACCGGCGCGCGCTCCGTCGGCCTCGCCGACGGCCACCGCCCGGTTGAGCCGGACGACCGGGCTGTCGGTCAGGCGCGTCAGCTCGTCGTACCATTCGACGATCTGCACCCAGTCGGTCTCCTCGGCGGCGGGCGCGTCGGCGTGCAGCGCCGCGATGGCGGCCTGGGCCTGGAACTCGCCCAGCCGGTCGCGGGCGAGGGCCGCCTGCAGGATCCCGACGCCTTCGGCGATCGCCCCGGTGTCCCACCGGCCGCGGTCCTGCTCGGCGAGCGGCACCAGGCTGCCGTCGGGCGCGGTCCGGGCGCCGCGCCGGGCGTGGTGGAGCAGCATGAGGGCGAGCAGCCCCGCCGCCTCCGGGTGGTCGATCGCGGCGGCGAGCTGCCGGGTGAGCCGAATGGCCTCGGTGGCGAGGTCGACGTCGCCGGAGTAGCCCTCGTTGAAGACCAGGTAGAGGACGCGCAGCACGGTGGCGACGTCGCCGGGCTGGTCGAACCGTACGCCGGAGACCGTGCGCTTGGCCCGGCTGATGCGCTGCGCCATGGTCGCCTCGGGCACCAGGTAGGCCCGGGCGATCTGCCGGGTGGTCAATCCGCCGACGGCGCGCAGGGTGAGCGCGACCGCGGACGACGGGGTCAGCGACGGGTGGGCGCACAGGAAGTAGAGCCGGAGCGTGTCGTCCATCGCGGGCGCGGGTCCGGGTGTGGGCTCCTCCTCGACGAGGTCCTCACGCCGGCGGCGGGCGGCGTCCGCCCGGGTCGCGTCGAGGAACCGGCGCCAGGCCACGGTGACCAGCCAGGCCTTCGGATCCCGCGGAGGGTCGGCCGGCCAGACACGGACCGCCTCGACCAGCGCGTCCTGAACGGCGTCCTCGGCCGCCGCGAAGTCGGCTCCGCGGCGGACGAGGATCCCGAGCACGCCCGGTGTGAGGCTCCGGAGCAGTGCCTCGTCCATGGAGCAGGTCACTCGGTGATGGTGGGCGGCGCCGCGAGGAACGGGCGCAGCTCCAGCCACTCGTGGATCGGCTTCCCGCCCGCGCCGGGGGCGGCCGACAGCTCCCCGGCCAGTTCGACGGCGCGCTCGTAGCTGTCCACGTCGATCACCATCCACCCGGCGATGAGGTCCTTGGTCTCGGCGAACGGGCCGTCGGTGACCGGGGGCCGGCCCTCGCCGTCGTACCGGACGAACGTCCCCTCGGGGGCGAGCGCCTGACCGTCGACGAACTCGCCGGTCTGCTCGAGCCGGGCCGCGAACTCGTGCATGTACCGCATGTGGTCCGAGATCTCCTCCGGCGTCCACTGGTCCATCGGCACGTCGTTGACCGCGGCGGGAGCCCCGCGGTAGTGCTTGAGCAGCAGGTACTTGGCCATGGTGTGTCTCCTCGGTGCTGGTGCGCCCATTGTGGTCGCGTTCACCACGGGGACGGAGCCGGCCACGGGTTCTCGACATCGTCGGCGAAGATTCTTCCCGGTTCTCGTGGAGGGGCCCGGACGAGCCGCCGCCCGGCGGTCGCCGCCGGTCGTGGAGAGCCTGCCGCGTGACGTGGGCCCCGCCTGACCCGGCGGGTCCGGCTGCCGGCGGGCGCCCCGCCGGTACGCGCCGGCGCGAGGCCCGTCAGCGGTGCCGGCCGCCCCCACGGGCACCTCCACCAGCACCACCACCGCTCCGGCCGCGCTCCTCACGAGGGTTCACGAGGTGAGCACGGTGGACGGCCGGGGCGAACCCGTTGCCGCCGGGCCCTTGCGCGGTCCGGTCTCCCGCGGTCCGTACCGCGACCCGTGGCGGCCCGGGCCGCCACGGGTCGGGGTACGCGGCGAACCAGTCGCGCCGCGGTTCCCCGGAGGCGCGTTGATGCCGCCGGGCGCGGTGCGCACATTCGTGCCGCCCCTGACGCATCCAGGGCGACCAGGCTGGGCATATCTACGCATATTAGGCATGGTCGGCACCTTCGGCTGGTTCCGCCGCCTCGTGCGCATCGGCGCCGTGGCGGTTGTCACTGGGTGGGGTGGGCATGTGGGCATAGTTCAGGCGATCTTGATCGTCGTGGCCCTCTCCCTCGCGGGGGTGGGGTGGCGGCTCCGCCGGTATCCCGGCGGCTGGAGCTTCGCGTTCTCCGACCGTCACCACGAGGACAGGGAGGCCCTGGACCGCGCGCGGCGGGCCGTTCGGCACCTGCGGGGCCAGGCGCGACGGGAACTGGCGACGGCCCGGAGGCACGTGGCGCGAGCCGATCGTTCCCATCGGCGCAGGGTGGACAACGCCGCGCGGAGAATCGCGCGGCTGCGGCAGCCCGGCAACGGCCGCTTCATCTCGCTGCTGGGGAAGGTATCCCTGTACGAGCACGCGATCGTCATATCCGGGCCGAAGCCGAAGGCACTGCCCCTGGACGGGATGCAGGTGCGGTTCGAGCACAGCCCGGTGGGCCACCACATCTACCTCAGGCGGCCGGACGGGGTGCATCTGGAGTCCTATGCGACGGCCCGGCACACCGAGGAGAGCGTGCGCGGCTTCAGTGTCCGCATCGAGAACCAGGTCGCCAAAGAGGACGGGTTCCGCACGGAGCTCACCGCGTCGGTCAAGAAGGCCGAGGACGAACTCACCTCGGTGCAGGCGGACACCCGCTCCACGGAACAAGCCCGCCGCCGACTGAACACGGTGACGGCCCGTCAGAGCCGCGACACGGTACTCGCCGCGGCGCTCGCCCGACTCGACGCCGCCCGGGACCAATGGCAGTGCCTCACCGGCCGCCGCCCGCCGTGCTAGGTCGTGTCTCGTAATTGATCTTGCAGGGGTGATATGTCGTTGAGCTCGTGGTCGACAGCCCGGAAGACTGTCGCCATGAGCTCTCGACGCTTCGTCTTCCTCGACCCTGACGGCATCAGTGCCGGCGACTGGCTGCATGTGGTTGTCGAGGCGAAGACCGGGGTTGTCTATCAGCAGCAGTACGGCGGAACGGCTTGTCGGCAGGGGCAGGTCGAAGGTTTCCTGGTGCCGTTGTTCGGCCCTGATGAGCTGGACGCCTTGCGTCAGCTGTTTGAGAAGGACTTCCGTGGTGCCGGCACCTGGAACTACGCGTGGCCAGATGACGAGCTGGACAAGCTCCGCGAGATCATCGAAGCCATTCGCTACTGGGCATCTGATGGGGCCACCGAGGAGCCACATGCTCTCCGACTGGATGAGAGCCGTATCCGTGAGGCCGATGAGGCCTGGGTGCGGGTGATCACCCCGGACGGCCCGGGAGTGCTGGTGTGGTTCAACTCGGACTGAACACGGTGATCAGCCGTCTGCCCTGAGCCAGAGGACCAGTGCCGCGATGACGACCCCGGCCTGGTAACGGGCCGCCAATTTGTCGAACCGGGTTGCCACGGCACGGAACTGCTTCAACCGGGCGAAGCACCGCTCGACGACGTTCCGCCCCCGGTAGGCGGTCCTGTCGAAGGCCGGTGGCCGGCCACCCCTGCCCGCACGGCGAGCTCGGTTGGCGACCTGGTCCCGGCGCTCGGGGATGGTCGCCTTGATGCCGCGGCGCCGCAACAGGTGGCGAATCTTCCGGGACGAATATGCTTTGTCCGCCACCACCCGGTCGGGCTTCGTGCGCGGGCATCCGAGGCCGGTCCGCGGAATGCGGATTGCCTCCAGCACAGCGGGGAACATGGTGCACTCTGCCGTGTTCCCGGTGCTGAGCACGATCGACAGAGGCAGCCCCCGGCCGTCCACCGCCATGTGGACCTTGGTCGTCAGCCCGCCCCGGGACCGGCCGAGCGCCTCGCGACGCGCGACAGCTGCCGGATCTTCTGATTCGTCCCCACCTTCAGCCCCTTTTTGCGGGCGCCCGCTGCATGCTGATGCGCCCGGGCGACCGTGGAGTCGATCGAGACCGTCCACTCCACGGCGCCCGCCGCGTGGTTACGGACCTGGGCCTCCTGCAACAGCCTGGCCCAGGTGCCGTCTTTCTCCCACTGGGCGAAGCGCCGATAGACGGTCTGCCATGGGCCGTATCGCTCAGGAAGGTCGCGCCAGGGCGCACCAGTACGGAGCCGCCACAGCACCCCGTTCACGACCTGCCGATGGTCTCGCCACGGACGTCCAGCACCTTCGCTCTGCGGAAGCAGCGGCTCTATCCGCGACCACGCCGAGTCCGTTATCTCTCCTCGCCCCACCACAAGATCAATTATGAGACACGACCTAGTGCCGCATCAGGCAACGTTTGCCCTCTTGTGATGTGACGCGCCGCCTGGGTGATCGCTGCGGCAGTCGCGGGCCGCCACGCTGTGCGGGTGGCAGAACGCGTACGGGCTGCGAATCATCCGCAGAGGGACCGGCTCGGTGGTTACCTGGCGGCGCGCACAGATGCTCCTGCTGTCCGCGCAGCGCATGCCGGTGGCGAAGATTGCCGAGGTGACGTTCACCAGCCCGGACCGGGTCCGGGATGTGATCCACGACTTCAACAACGACGGCTTCGAGGCGCTCTACCCGAAGTACAAAGGCGGACGCCCGAGGACCTTCACCCTGCCCGAGCGCCGCGAGATCAAGAAGATCGCCAAGTCCAAGCCGGCCGAGCACGGACTGCCGTTCTCGACTTGGAGCCTGGCCAAGCTGGCAGACTTCCTGGTCGCCGAGGCGGTGGTCGACGACATCAGCCACGAGGGCCTTCGGGTTCTGCTCCGCGAAGAGGGCGTCTCGTTCAATGCGTGAAGACCTGGAAGACCTCCCGCGACCCCGACTACGAGGCCAAGAAGGCCCGGGTCGAGCACCTCTACGCGATCGCCGAGGACGGCGAGCCCACCGTCATCTTCTGCGTTGATGAGTTCGGGCCGCTCAACCTGCAGCCCCACCCCGGACGGCAATGAGCCGAGCGCGGCGGCACACACAAAGACCCTGAGCGCGGTCCCAGGCCGAGGCGACGGGCGAACTGCACCCGACCACACGGGGGTCAGGCACCTGTTCGCCGCCTACGACCCGGGCACGGACAAGCTCTACGGGCACATCAAGACGACCAAGAACCGCTCGACGTTCCTGGAGTTCTGCCGCCCAGTTCACCGCCCTGCGCTACTTCATCCTCGACGGCACCGACCACGACAGCCGCAAAGAACAGGGCAGCATGATCCGCCGCTACATCATCTGGCGGAACCGCCACGCCAACGACAACCGCCTACGGCAGGTCGTCGCCAAGATCAACGTCGCCTGAACCCAGCCCCCGCGAAACAGCCGCGACTGCCTCTGCGACATCTGAGGTCACCACCCGATCATCGGCCTCAACCAGGAACGGCGGCTGACCATCCGGGCCGGTATCGAGCTGGACGCGATCCAGGATGGCCGCATCACCCAGGTAGTACACGTTGTCGTCATCATTGGCGTGCGCGACCGCCAGACGTTCGATGATCAACCCGGGCACAGTGTGACGCACCCCCGCGAAAACCTGATCGACCAGCCCACCGGTCAGATCACCGGGTCCCCACGATCGGGTGCGACTCGAAGCTCTCCCCATAGCGCCGAGTATGGCAGTGTCCAGCCCAGCAACAGCAGGGCGAACGTTGCCTGATACGGCGTAGTGCTGTGAACTCATCGGTTCGCCGGGGCAGTACCAGTTCGGTGCGCTAGCGGCGGGCGACGCTGCTGCCGGCGTCCGCCGGCGGGAACCGGGTGCCGGTGATCGCCCAGCTGGTCCAGACCGACGAGGACACGGTGCGCGATGTGATCCACCGGTTCAACGAGATCGGCCTGGCCTGCCTGGACCCTCAGCGGGCGGGAGGCCGTCCCCGCCCGCTCACCCCTGACGACGAGGACTTCGTCGTCCAGACGGCCACCACCCGCACCACCGCACGCGGCCGGCCCTTCACCCGCTGGTCCCTCCGCAAACTCGCCGTCTGCCTACGCAAAGTCCACGGACGCGTCATCCGCATCGGCGCGGGAGGCATCGCTTGCCATGGGCTTGCAGGCCAAAGGAGTTCGGGGCTGCCGATGGTCAACGGCAGCCCCGTACACCGGCGCATCCGTCTGCATGACAGCGGTTCATTCGAGTCGGCATCCATCCACATGGCCGCCTCGTCAACTCGGCGGTCGGCCGCGTGCGGAAAGATGTGTCACTTTCGAACAGATGGCGCACGGCGGGAGCCTGAGTTCTGGGCGTACTACGGTAACCGTCTGCCGGCGCAGGCTCCGGCTCGAGCCGAGTCCGGTGAGTCTTTGTCCTCCGGACGGAGACAAGGGCAAGGCGTGCCGGGACGCCGCGCGCGGGCCTTGGGCCAGAGGTACCGTAAGTACGGTGGTCTTGCGGCTGGGGCTGGTCCGGTGCCGCGGCTTTCGGTTGTCCGGCCGGACGGCCGGGCAAGGAGCCCGGAACCAGCCCTCCGACCCGCTCACCACAGTGGCCCCGGCAACCCTGGAGGGGATCACATGAGCTCCGACAGCCAGGTATTGATCGTAGGAGCAGGCCCATCGGGGCTGTTGCTGGCGGGCGATCTGGCGGAGGCCGGTGTCAGGTGTACCGTCGTCGAGCGCCGCGTACAGAATTCGCAACTCACCCGGGCGTTTGCGGTCCACGCCCGGACGTTGGAACAACTGGACGCCCGTGGTGTCGCCGACCAGCTGCTTGCGACCGGTGTCCGTAACCCGGTTCTCCAGTTCTTGCAGATCGATCTGTCGCGGTTGCCAACCCGCTACCCGCATGTACTGGTGACGCCGCAGTACCACACCGAGCGAGTGCTCCGGGAGCGGGCCCTTTCCCGAGGTGCCGACATCCGGGAAGGCTGGGAAGCTGTCGGGCTTGCGCAAGATGCGACCGGCGTGGACGTTCAGGTCCGGGCGGCGGATGGCTCCCCGCAGACCCTGCGCGCGGCTTACGCCGTGGGCGCCGATGGAAGAAGCAGCTTGGTACGCCGGTCGGTCGGCCTGCCGTTCCCCGGCCGCTCCGCGGTGCGGTCGATGATGCTCGCCGATGTCCGGTTGGCCGACCCCCCGAAAAGGCCCCCGACCGTAGGGGCGGTGGGCGACGCCTTCGCGATACTCGTTCCGTTCGGCGACGGATGGTTCCGCATCATGGCGTGGAACCGCCACCACGAGATGCCGGACAGCGCACCGGTCGATCTGGAGGAGATCCGGGCGGTCGCCCGCCGGGCGCTCGGCGGTGACTTCGGCATGCACGACCCGCGCTGGATGTCACGGTTCCACAGCGATGAGCGGCAGGCGCCGCACTACCGCGTGGGCAGGGTCTTCCTCGTCGGTGATGCGGCGCACGTGCACTCCCCCGCCGGGGGCATGGGCATGAACACCAGCATTCAGGATTCTGCGAACTTGGGCTGGAAACTGGCTGCCGTGCTGCACGGCCATGCCCGCGAAGCCCTGCTCGATACTTACGAGGCCGAAAGGCACCCTGTCGGGCGCAGGGTGCTGCGGATGAGCGGTGCGCTGCTGCGTGGTGTACTGACCACTCCCAGGGCGCTTCGCGGCGTCCGGGACATCACCGCCCGGACCGTCCTGCGTCTCCCGCCGGTGGCCTTGCGGCTGGGGCGGGCGATGTCCGGAATCGACATCGCCTACGGCGCCCCGGCCGGCGCGCACCCGCTTACGGGGAAACGGGCACCGGATGTCCTCCTCAGCGACGGACGACGCCTGTACGAGGCGCTGCGCGGCCGCCGGTTTGTACTGGTCACACCGGCAGACACAGCGCTCCCCTCTTCGGTGACCGAAGGCTGGGCCGACGCGGTGGAGTGCGTCACCCCAGCCGGCCTGACCGGCAAGTCCGTACTGGTCAGACCGGACGCCTACATTGCGTGGGCCTCGTCCGAGCAGTCCGCGCACCGCCGAGCCGACCAGATCAGGCAGGCACTGGCCGGCCACTGCGGTGAGGGCGTAGGTGCTGCTTAGAGCTGGTTCTCCACGGTGAACCGCGGTTGCCGCCCCGGGCCGGAACCGCTGTCCCCACGAGGGCGATCAGATCTGATTGAGACCGCCGTCGACGTAGAGCTCGGTTCCGGTGATGAAGCTGCTCTGATCGCCGGCGAGGAAGAGTGCCGCCGCGGCGGCCTCCTCCGGCCGACCCATGCGGCCAAGCGGCACCTGGCTGGCGAAGAAGTCCCAGAGCTTGGCGGCCTCTGCCGCATCAGGAGCCAGTCCGGAGTTGCCGGGCGTCTCGATCGGACCCGGGACGAGGGTGTTGACTCGGATTTTCCGGCTCTTGAGCTCGTTGGCCCACGTGCGGGAGAAGCTGCGGATGGCGGCCTTGGAGGCGGCGTAGACGCCGAAGGCCTCGCCGCCCGAGGTGGCGGCGGTGGATCCCGTGAGGATGACCGAAGCGGCCTCGTTCAGCAGAGGAAGCGCCTTTTGGACCGTGAAGAGCGTACCCCTCACGTTGATACCGAAGGTCGAGTCGAAATGCTTCTCGGTGACGTCTTCCAAGGTGGAGAATTCGCCGCCGCCGGCGTTTGCGAACAGCACGTCGATGCGACGGCCCTGCTCGGCGACAGCGGCGTAGAGGCGGTCGATGTCGTCAAGATCGGAGACGTCGCCCCGAACGGCAGTGGCATTCGGACCGATCTCAGCCAGCGCGGCGTCGAGCGCCTCCTGGCGTCGACCCGTGATGAACACATACGCGCCCTCGGCGGCGAACCGCTTGGCCGCGGCCAGCCCGATCCCGCTGTTACCCCCAGTGATGATGGCTGTCTTACCGTCGAGCTGTCCCATGGTCAAGGCTCCTGTTCGGCGGAGGTCTGCACTCCGCGGCCGTTGCTCTGCGTCAGACCCGCGTCCAGTGCGGCGGGCTCGTTATGGACGATACGGTAAAAAACCTAGTACTGGACGAACGGGTCAAGAACTGTGACCCAACCCACTCTCCGGCGCGCATCGACGTCATGATCGCGCGGTAGGCCCCGCGGATCGCGGAAGCCGTTCCGATGTCGCCGTTGACCTCGGCGGCGACCGCCACCTCGACTGCCGGCGCTTCCGTCATGACATTCCCACCCTCGGTTCCCGACTCCCCCACCCTCAAAGCCGACCGTTATGGACGACATAGTCAAGAAAGGTGTAGGCTGCCCGTCATGGCGCGACCCCGGAAGTTCGACGAGCAGCAGGTACTGGACATCGCCCGTGATCTGTTCTGGTCTGGTGGGTTCGCCGCCACGCGCATGGAAGACGTCGCCGCGGCGACAGGCCTTGGCAAAGGCAGCCTGTACGGCGCGTTCGGCGGAAAACAGGAGCTGTTCCGTCGAGTGTTCGACGATTACTGCGCCTCTGTGGTCGATGCCACGGGACAGCAGTTGCGGGGCGACGACAAGGACGCGTACGCGCGGCTGTCCGGCCACGTCCACCTGGTGGCGGCGGCCACCGCCGCGGACACCGTGCACCGCGGATGCCTTCTGGCCAAGGGTGCCGCGGAGCTGGCCGAACACGACGAGACGGTGGCCAAGCGGGCGCACGCGACGATCGAGGCACTGCGCACGCTGCTCGAGGACGATATCGCCGCCTGCCAGCGCAACGGCGATATCGCCGCGAACGTGGATCCCGGAAAGCTGGCTGCGCTGGTGCTCGCCGTACTGCGCGGTATAGAAGCATTGGGCAAGGCCGGGGCGAACACGGAGACGCTGACGGACATTGCCCAGACTGCCCTCGCCGTACTGCCTCGCTCTGTGAACTGACGGGCCCACCGCGCCACACGTCATCCTGTCCGGATCCCCCGCAACCCCCGCCAATGATTCAGCGCTGACAGGACGCGCCCAAAGGACCGCCGCGCGGAACAGTTGGTGCTGTGACTGCATAGGTTTGCCGGGGTGGTCAGGCTGCGGTTGCTCCCGCGCGTCCGCCCCAGCGGATGCCTTTCCCGCTGCGGATGCGGGCGCGTTCTTGGCGTTGGGCGGCGAGGATGCCGGGGTGGCGGGCGTTGGCGTTGCGCCGGCGCAGGTAGGCGTGCAGGGTCCGGGCGGGTGGCCCGGATCGACTTCACGGCGGCCAGGCTGTTGGCGGTGCCTTTGTGACGCCGTGGGTGCGGCGGTAGGTCGCCGGCAGCCGGTCCGGTCGGCCTTGTTCGGCCCGGCAGAAGCCGGCGGTACGAACGAGGTCGGGACGGGATCCGTCCGGCAGTCGCGCCGGACGGACCCCTGACCCCAAGGACTCAGCGCTTGAGCGTGAAGGTGAAATCGCCGGAGAGCTTGCCGCTCAGCCGGACGGCCGAGACGAGTTTCCCCTGCGCGACACGTCTGTCGGCCTCGGCCCGCGAAAGACCGCACCCTTCGGCGATCAATCGCACCGGCCGGACTGGGATCCGGGCCGCGAAGTGGACCGAAACGTCGATCACTTCGCGGTCGAGGTGATCCGATCCGCCGGTGTCGAGGCGCCAGGCGCCGTCCCAGTCGAGGGCGATGCGATTGCGGCGTTGCACGACCGGATCCTGAAGCAGCCCGGCAATCAGGCCGCTGTCGTTGTCATGCAGCCGCTCCAGCAATTCGGGTCGTACGGAACGCACATGCACCCGTTCCAGGAGCGTGAGCTTCGCGGTTTCCCCGCAAGCGGTACAGAGCACGAGGATCCAGGCGTCGATGAGCTTGTGGTTCGCGTTGACGCGGAATTTGCCGCTCGCCCGAAAGCGCTCGGACGCGCACGTGTGGCAACGACGGAGGACGAGCGGAAGGCAGGTGGGCACGACCACCCAGTTATTGAGCACAGAAGTACACCGGTTTCAGTGAGAAGTCCGCAGCAGAAAGGAGCGCGGCGCACAGGTGCGACGCGCGACACATCAGCGCTTGGGAGGTCTCACACGGTGTACAACGGCACGTCCTTGGCTAGACGACTCGGCTCGCCAGCACGGTAGTTGCGCACAGCGGCGACGCACCACTGGTTTTCGAGGGCCTCCCCGCCAGGTGTTCCGTCCGGCGGATCGCCGGCGGCACCGGGCCGGTACCCTTCGCGCCGCGCCGCACCGGCACACGCGCCGCCGAGTCTCCAGGGCCGGGTGCGCGTCCGCTGACGCGACCACAGCCATCCCGGGCACATCCCGCCCCGAAGGAACTTCGCGCGGCGAATCCCAGGGCACATCCCACGACCGGTATTTCCGTGTCGGAAGTGAAGGAGGACGTTCACCTTCCCTATGTGAGAGGGAAGTTGCGAATTCGCGGCGGCGTGGCAAAAGTGGCGGAATGCGCCATTTCCCGCCGCGAAAGGCCGAGAGTCGGCCTATCGGGCGCGCGGTCACACCTCCATGCTTCTTACGTGCTCACGACAAAACGCGTGAGCCCAATGGGGAGGGTGAGAACCATGCGAGCAACACATCGCGCCAAGCTGGCGGCACTGGCGGTAGGCGTACTCGCCGCACCGGCGGGCCTGGCGGTCGTCACCGCCGGGCCGGCGGCGGCGAGCTCCTCCTGCGGCACCGCGGGCCCGCTCAAGGACGCCACCGTCGTCACGATGACCTCGGGCGTGTCCGCGAACCAGCGCAGCGGCTCGAGCACGGGCTGCGGCGTAAAGGGCTGGGCCGACAACCGTGACACGCTCGTCTACTACTGCTGGACCTCCGGCGAGAACGGCACCTGGACCTACCTCCGCAACGCCCACGACAACACCTACGGCTGGGTGAAGGACTCCCTGCTGCCCGGCAACGGCTCCAGCTACTACTGCGGCTTCTGACGCCGCGAGGGCGGGCCCCATCCGTGACCGCGGCACGGATGGGGCCCGCCCGTCGGTCCGATGAACGACGCCGCCGCGTTGCACGCCGCCACCAGCGGGGACGGCCACGCACCACGGGAGCCGGGGCGCCGCGCGCCGGCTTCATCGCGGGCTCACCAGGTACGGAGACGCTCCCCGCCCACCCTTGCCATCCCATTGATACGCGCATATGCTCGTAAGCCGTGGCACCGTCGCCGCGCCCGGCGCCGTCCCCGGCGTCGCCGAACTCCATACGCGCCGCCGGCAGCGGCACCGGCCGGCACTGACGGGAACCCCCCACCGCGGCCGACACGGACGCAAGCGGTCACGCACCGCGCGCCGATCATCGTCCCCCCGCTCCGTCGGCCGCCCGCCGTTCCCGGTGGGACGCATCCCCACCCCCTCGGCGGGCACGCCCGGCGTCCCCACCCATCCGGAGCCACAGGCGCGCCCGGCCGGCCGCGTGATCGCGCACCATCGAAAGGGAAATCCGCATGAACCCCTCCCCCATCGAGCCGCCCTCCTCGGCGGGCCCCGGCGCACAGCCGGCGCCGCGTCCCGACCACGGGCTTTCGCGGCGGGCCTTCGTCGGCGGTGCGGCCGCCGTCGCCGCCGGTCTGTCACTGGTCGGGGCCTCGGCCCTGCCGGCCGCCGCTTCCGGGCGGATGCCGCGAGGCTTCGGTTCGGTCTCGACGGCTCCAGGGCTGCCGGCGGGGTTCACCAAGACGTTCACCAGCCGGTTCGTACAGGCCAATGGGCTGCGTCAGCACGTGGTCGTCGGAGGCGAGGGCCCGCCGCTGCTCCTGGTGCACGGCTGGCCCGAGAACTGGTACGCCTGGCGCATGGTGATGCCGGAGCTGGCCCGGCACTACACGGTCATCGCCGTCGACCAGCGCGGCATCGGCCTGACCGACAAGCCCAACGACGGCTACGACACCGGCACCCTCGCCGACGACCTCGTCGCCCTCATGGACGCCCTGGGCCACGAGAAGTTCGCCGTCGTCGGACACGACACCGGCATGCCCATCGGCTACGCGCTCGCCGCCGACCATCCGCACCGCGTCGAGCGCCTCGCCGTCGCCGAAGCCGTCATCCCCGGCGTGACGCCCTCACCGCCCCTGCTGGGTTCCGCCCAGGCCAACAACATGCTCTGGCACTTCCCGTTCAACCGCCTCGACGACATCAACGAGCAACTCGTCGTCGGCCGGGAGGACATCTACTTCGGATGGCAGCTGAGGACCAAGGCCGCACGGAAACTGCCCGATCACGCGGTCCGCTACTACATTCGGTCCCTCACCGCCCACCGCCACGCGCTGCGCGGCGGTTTCGGCTGGTACCGCGACCTCGACACCACCTTCGTCCAGAACGCGGAACGCGCGAAGCGACCGCTGTCGCTCCCCGTCCTGGCCATCGGCGGAGCGAAGAGCGTCGGAGAGGGCGTCGCGACCACCATGAAGCTCGCCGCGGAGAACGTGCGCGGCCTGGTCGTCCCCGACGCCGGCCACTGGCTCCCCGAGGAAGCCCCCGAGGAGATGCTCGCGGCACTGACCGCGTTCCTCGCCCCCTACCGTGTCGCCGCCGCCCGCTCCCACCGGTAGCGATCGCGCCCGCGCGAGGGCCTCCCGGACGTCGGCGACCGGGGCCCTCCCGCGCGGTCGGACGACGCCCCGCCGGGCTCCGCTTCCCCGTTCGCCGGTCGCCGCGGACGCCGGGCCCGACCGGCCGTCGAGTACGTCCACGGCGGCGCGCCGACGGTCTCCCCGCGCGGCGCTCTCTCCACGTACGATCACTCGATGGCCGACATGACCGAAACCACGCCCGGCTGGCTGTCTCCTGAGGATCTGGAGCTGACCCGCGCACGTATGCCGATCCTGTACGTCGACGCCGTACCCGTGCGGGTCGACGACAGCGGGGAGGTCACGCACATCGGCCTGCTGCTCCGCATCGGGCCGGACGGGAGCGTCAGCCGCGCCCTGGTGTCCGGCCGGGTACTGCACCACGAGCGCGTCCGTGAGGCACTGATCCGCCATCTGGAGAAGGATCTCGGCCCGATGGCCCTGCCCCGGATCCCGGCGTCCCCGCAGCCCTTCACCATCGCCGAGTACTTCCCGACCCTGGGGGTCACCCCCTTCCACGACCCTCGGCAGCACGCCGTGTCCCTCGCCTATGTCGTCCCGGTCGCGGGTGACTGCCATCCCCGGCAGGACGCCCTCGACCTGGTCTGGTTCACCCCCCAGGAAGCGTCGTCGGCGCAATTGCAGCAGGAGATGCCCGGCGGGCAGGGAGTCCTGCTCAGGCAGGCCCTCGCGCACGTCGGCTGCCTGTCCTGAGGCCGGCATCAGCACGTAGCGGCGAAGAGGCGGGGCGCCCCTGATCCGCTCCGCCCGTACGGCGACGGCACGTTCCGCGGCGGCTTCCTCCGTGAGGCCGCCGGCGCCGGCATCACGCGCGGTCGTCGCCCGCGACGGAGCGGGAGTCCTGTCCGGTATCTCGGCGGCGCCGGAGCACTCCCGGGGACGATGCGCCCGCTACCGGCGCACGCCGGAGCGCGCCAGGGTGTGAACACTCGTTTGGTCGGCGCACAGGTTTCCCAAGCCACTGATCCGGTTACCGATGCATCCCGCACGCAGGGGGGATCCGAGAAAGGGCAGATTCCTGTGAGCTCAGCATCGGCACCGCGATCGACCGCGGATCCGGACACGGTGACGGCCGCCGTCGACGATCTGCGAGCCGGCCGGCCCGTCGTCGTGGTCGACGACGCGGACCGCGAGAACGAGGGCGATCTCGTCATGGCGGCCCAGTTCGCGACCGCCGAGGCCATGGGATTCTTCGTCCGCTGGACCAGTGGCCTGATCTGCACGCCCATGGGCCCGGAGATCGCCGACCGGCTCGAACTGCCGCTCATGGTCCCCTCCGATCCCGCCGCCGACGCGGCCGCCTACACCGTTTCCGTGGACGCGGTCGGCGTGGGTTCCGGCATCTCCGCCGCGGACCGGGCGTTGACCGCGCGAACACTGGCGGAAGCGGGGACCCGCCCCGACCAGTTGCTGCGTCCCGGACACGTCCTTCCGCTCCGCGCCCGCCCCAAGGGGATCGCCGAGCGCCGCGGGCACACCGAGGCCACCGTCGACCTGCTGCGCCTGGCCGGCCTGCCACCGGTCGGCGTGATCAGCGAGGTCTGCGAGGACGACGGCTCGGTCGCCTCCTCCGACCGGTTGCGCGTCTTCGCCGACGCACACGGCCTCACCCTGGTCTCGATCGACCAGCTCTCGAACCGCCTGCGCCACGCCGGCGCGGCGACCGGGTGACGGACGGCGCACGACGACCGCCCACGGCGCGAGACGTGCGGCCGTACCGAGCGTCTACTCCTGGACGATCACCGCGGTTTGCAGGCGTGCCGCGTCCTGGCCGGGCGGGGCCCCGAACATGCGCCGGTACTCGCGGCTGAACTGCGAGGGGCTGTCGTACCCGACGGCATGCCCCACCGCGGCCACGTCGTGCGGCGCCGCGATGAGCTGGAGTCGGGCCTTCTGCAGCCGGAGCTGCTTCTGGAACTGCAGCGGGCTCATGGCGGTCACCGCGCGGAAGTGCCGGTTGAGCGAGGAGACGCTGAGACCGACGTCGTCGGCGAGGTCGTCCACGCGGATCACCTGGTCGTAATGGGTCTTGATCCACTCGATCGCGCGGGCGACCAGCGTCATCCGGCTGTCGGCGAGGCCGATCTGGCGGACCAGGGCCGCCTGGGGGCCGGTCAGCAGCCGCCAGTGGATCTCGCGTCGAACGCCGGGCGCCAGCACGGGGACGTCGCGTGGATCGTCCAGCAGGCGCAGCAGCCGGACGACGGCGTCGAGCAGCTTGTCGTCGGCGTCGCTGGTCGCGATGCCCGGCCCGTCGTGCGGGCGGACGGCGATGGGACCGGCCTCCAACAGCAGCTGCGCGATGACCGCCGGTCGCAGGGGAAGCCCGAACCCGAGGTATGGCTCGGCGGGCGTGGCACGCGTGATCTGCGAGGTCAGGGGCAGTTCGACGGTGGCCACGAGGTACTGGCCCGCGTGGTAGTCGAAGATCCGGTCATTGAGGACGGAGCGCTTCGCCCCCTGGACGGTCAGGGCGATCATGGGTTCGCTGACCGAGCCCAGCGGTTCGGTCACGCGCCCGGACGAGAACACCGCCATGCCCTCGATCCGCCGCGGGCGGGAGCTGCCCGCGGCCAGGCGCGCGATCCGGTGACGGATCTCCTCCAGGTGCCGCACCGCACCAGTCGACCACGGAACCGCGTGCGGGTCCACCATGATCCGGGTGAGGTTGAGCGGATCGTGCAATGACGCGCGCCCATCGGTCTAGGACGCGGCCCTGTGGCGGAGTCGAATGGAGGAGCACCAGGGGACGGCCGGCACGGCGTCCCCGAACGTCGTCCGGTTGGGGAGTTCCACCATGTCGCTCGATTCCTACGTCACGCTCGGCCGCTCGGGACTGCGCGTCAGTCCCTTCACGCTGGGCACGATGACCTTCGGTGAGGATCACGGTTGGGGCAGCAGCCCCGAGGAGTCCGGGAACATCCTGGCCGCCTACCTCGACCGGGGCGGCAACTCGATCGACACCGCCAACATCTACACCAACGGCCACTCCGAGAAGATCATCGGCGACTACTTCGCCGGCCGCTCCGCGCTGCGCGACCGGGTGGTGATCGGCACGAAGTTCTTCGGGAACCTGTACGAGAACGACCCCAACGGCGGCGGACCCGGCCGCAAGGCGATCGTGCAACAGCTGGAGAACTCGCTGCGGCGTCTGCGGACCGACCATGTCGACATCTACTGGCTGCACAACTTCGACCCGTCGACGCCGGTCGAGGAGACCCTCCGCGCGCTGGACGACCTGGTCGGCCAGGGGAAGATCCGCTATGTCGGGTTCTCCGATGTGCCGGCGTGGGCGACGGCCGAGGCGGCCACCATCGCCCGCTTCCGTGGCTGGGCGCCGATCATCGCGCTGCAGCTGGAGTACTCGCTGCTCGAGCGGACCTCGGAGGGCGAGCTGATCCCCATGGCCCAGGCCCTGGGTATGGGGGTGATGCCCTGGGGACCGCTGAAGAGCGGATTCCTGTCCGGGAAGTACTCCAGCACCGCCACCGGCCCCGTCGACACCACGCGCGCGCACCTGGTCGGAGCCCCCGGCCAGGCCGACTACCCGGTGATCGACGCGGTCAACGCCGTCGCCGGCGAGGTGGGCGTCAGCCCCGCCGCGGTGGCCCTGGCCTGGGTGCGGGGACGTCCGGGGATCACCTCCACCCTGATCGGCGCGCGCCGCATGGACCAGTTCGAGGCCAACCTGCGGGCCCTGGAAGTGACGCTGACCGAGGCCCAGCGGGGTGTACTGGACGACCTCTCCGCTCCCGCGTTGAACTTCCCGGCCGACAACAACAGGACCCTGGCTCCGATGCTCCAGTTCGGCGGAGCCACCGTGGACGGGCGCCCGTCCACGGTCTCACCGCTTCTGCGGGCCAACGGCGCCCGCTACTGACCCCGTAGGGCCCCGTGGAATCCGCGGACCGAAGCCGGCGGCCGGCGCCGTCCCACCCCCATGGGACAGAGCCGGCCGCCATGGCACCGGGCTGATTCCTCCCGGCGCGATCAAGCCCCGCGCGTGCCACGCGGTGGAACCGCACGCGCCGGTACCGCCACCGTCATCGGCGACACCGGCAGCGGCACGGTGCGGGTGCCCGGAACCCGGTGGATCAGGCGGCCGAGTCGGCCTGGACGATCTGCTCGAAGACCTTGGTCAGGCCGTCGACGACCTCGGCGTCGTCGCCGGGGTGCGTCTCGGCGAATCGGGTCACGGAGCCGGGGATCGACAGCGTGGCGCCCTCGATGACGTGGCCGCCCGCGATGCCCACGGCCTTGCGGGCCTCGTCCTGCGCCCACACGCCGCCGAACTGGCCGAAGGCGGTGCCGATGACGGCGACGGGCTTCTCCTTGAGGGCGGCGACGCCGTAGGGACGGGACAGCCAGTCGATGGCGTTCTTCAGCACGGCGGGCATGGTGCCGTTGTACTCGGGCGAGAAGAGGAGCAGCGCGTCGGCCTGTGCGGTGGCGGCACGCAGCGCGGCGGCGGCGGCGGGAACGTTGCCCTCGACGTCGATGTCCTCGTTGTAGTAGGGGACGTCGGCCAGCCCCTCGTGCAGCACGATCTCGACACCCTCGGGGGCGTGCTTGACGGCGGCATCGGCGAGCTGCCGGTTGTGGGAACCGGCGCGGAGGCTGCCGACGAGGGCGAGAATACGGACGGACATGGCGAAACTCCCGAAATCTGCGATCAGTGCGAGCGGACGGGGCAGCCGGATCGCGGTCCGCGGAGCGGACTGCGGTCCGGTTGCCTTCCTCCGTCCCCTGCATTGACCGGAGACCAGGGAGAGATGTGACCGATGCGACCGAATGACCGAGCCGCTGCGGTCCCTCGCGGAGCGCGCATCCCGATATGAGGCCGAGGCCGAGAACACAGTCGACCCGCCCGGGGCGGCTCCGGAAGGGCTACTCCGTCCGCAGCCCCTCCGGCCGCATCATCCGCCACAGCGGCGGCAGGCTCGCCACCGTCACCAGGAGCACGACGGCCGCGCCGATACCGGTCATCGCGCCCACCGCTCCCCAGTCCACGTGCACCGGGCGGCTCACCATCCGCAGCAGGACGGCCCCCAGCGCCAGGCCCGTACCGCAGGCCAGAGCCAGGCCCAGGACGACGGGGACCGCGGTCTGCCACAGGACCGACAACCCCAGGGTGCGGCGGCGCGCACCGAAGGCGACCAGGGCCGCCAGGAGCTTCCTGCGTTCCCTGAGCTGTTCCAGCTGGGAGACGAAGAGGCTGGCGCCGATGAGCAGCAGCACCGCGCCGGAGCCGACCAGCAGCCCCTTCTTCACGGCCGCGAAGCGGTTGTCGACCTGGACGGCCGCGAGGCTCATCGGCACGAGCATCGCGTGGGCCTGGGCGGCGGCGTTGCGGACGTGCTCGAACGCGTCGGGATCGGCCGGGTCGACGGTGACGAAAGCCTGGTACCGCAGGGCGCCCGCCGCCAGGTGCGGGAGCGCGGAGGGGGTCGCGAGGACGCCGCTTCTCGGGGAGCCGCTGGGATCCCGGCGGGGATCCACGAGGGCCGCGTCCGCCGGCACGGTCCAGCGGACGGCGTCGGTGGCGCCGTCCTCGTCATAGGTCGGGGCGACGAAGAACCGCTGTCCCGGCTTGCCCGTGGGCCCGGCGTACTTCAGCCCCTTCTGGGGTTTGATCAGGAACACGTCGCCTTCCTCACAGGTGCGGAGCCGGGCGACCTCCCGCAGGGAAGCGCAGTCCGCGACGGTGAGCGCGGTGGACGTGCCCGGTTGGCGGGGCTTGTCGCCGAGGTCCGTCGTGGCGAGGGTGAGGACACGCCGTACCCCGTCCGCGGCGGCGATCCGCTCGGTGATCCCGGGCATCCGGGAGGCCTCCACCTGGGCGGGGACCAGTACCTGTATCTGGGCGCGGTCGAGGTCGGCGCCCGTGGATCTGCGGTAGTCGCCCTGCACGCCGGTGAAGAAGGACTGCAGGGCGATCGCCCCCGCCACGGCGACGGCGATGCCGTTGACCGGGCGGACCGCGATGCCGCTGGTGAGCTGGAGCCGCCGGACCGCGAGCTGCCAGGCGACGGAGCCGCCGCCGAGCCGGCTCACGGTGGATTCGACCAGCCAGGGCAGCAGAGCGGTCACGCCGATCAGGAGCAGTACGACGCCCCCGATGACCTGCGACTGGTTGAAGGACTCGTCCTCGGGCTGGCCCATCATGGGTAGCAGGAGGGCGAGTCCGGCCAGCGTCGGCAGGACGCGCCACCACAGGCGGCGCCTCGGCGGTCCGGCGGTGCGGACCACACCGAGCGGTTCGATGACCACGCCGCGCATGGCGAAGAGGGTCACCGCGACGGACGCGACCGGCACGGCCAGGATGACCAGCAGGCCCAGGGACGGGCTCAGGTGAACGTCCGACGGGAACAACCCGGTGTCGAACACGCCGACGTCGTCGGCGAATCGGCGGCCGGCGAAGAAGAGGGCGAGCCCGGCGGCGAGTCCGAGCAGAGTGCCCCCCAGCGCCTCGCCCGCGGCGATCCTGCGGGTCGTCGCCCCGTCGGCACCCACCAGGCGCATTGCGGCCAGGCGCCGGTCGCGGCGTTCGCCGCCGAAGCGGACCGCGGCGGCGATGAAGACGGCCACCGGCACCAGCAGGACGACCAGGATGACCATCATCAGCAACAGGAGCACGGGATCCCAGGGTTGGTTATCCGGCACGTTGCCGAAGCCCTTGATCTGCTCGACGAAGTCGTCGCCCGGCTTCATGGTGTCGTCGCCCGCGTAGTAGACGAGGTCACGCGGGCCGAGCAGGCCCTCGTCCCCGACGGTGCCGACCCTCTTGTAGGGGAGCCGGGGCGCCAGCAGCTTGCCGTCGGCGGAGCCGAGCAAGGCGGCCAGGGCCGGGGAGACGACCATCTCGCCGGGGGCGGGGAAGTGGCTCACTCCGGGCGGCAGCGGGGCGTGGGCGCCCTGAGGGCGTACCAGCCTGCCCCAGACGCTCTTGTCCCGGAAGACGCTCTCGGCCTCCCCGATGAGCAGCGTGTCGTCGCCGGCCTTCTCGGCCGGGACGTAGGTGCTGCGCACGTCGCCCCGGTGCTCGCGGGCGTCGAGGGCCTTCGGGACGGCGGTGGCGAACAGCAGCAGGGCGACTCCGAGGCCGACGCCCACCGAGGTCAGCAGGGTACGCATCCACCCCTCCCGGCCGCCGGTGACGGAGAACCTCGCACCGGTCAGGAGATCCTGTGTCCAGGTGGTGCCACGGCTCATGCGGCACGCTCCACGGTGCCGGACCTGCCGTCGCGTACGACGGTCTCGCGGTCGGCGTAGGCGGCGGTGCGTGCGTCGTGGGTCACCAGGACGACGGCGGCGCGGGTGGAGCGGGCCGCGTCGGTGAGGAGCTGCATGACACGTTCGCCGTTGACGGAGTCGAGCGCGCCGGTGGGCTCGTCGGCGAAGAGCACCTTCGGCCCGGTGACGAGCGACCGGGCGACGGCGACCCGCTGCCCCTGCCCTCCGGACACTTCTCCCGGCCGCTTGTGGCCGAGGTCGGCGACCTCCAGGCGTTCCATCCACGAGCGCGCGGTGCCCTCGGCCTCCTTGCGCTTGGTTCCGTTCAGGCGCAGCGGCAGGGCGACGTTCTCGAGGCAGGTCAGTTCGGGCACGAGCTGCCCGAACTGGAAGACGAAGCCGAAGTCGCTGCGGCGCAGGGCGCTGCGCGCGGCGTCGCTCATCGCGGACAACTCGCGTCCGGCATAGGTGATGACGCCGGAGTCGGGAGTGACGATGCCGGCGAGGCAGTGCAGAAGGGTCGACTTGCCGGAGCCGGAAGGGCCCATCAGTGCGACGATCTCGCCGGGACGGATGGCGAAGTCGGCGCCGTCCAGGGCGGGTGTGGAGCCGTACGACTTGCGCAGGGCGACGGCGGTGAGCAGGGAATCCGCGGCGGTCATCCGCGTACCTCCTTGGCGAGGCCTTCGAGACGGGCAGCGGTGACTTCGAGCCAGCGCAGATCGGCTTCGAGATGGAACAGGGCGTGTCCGCAGACGAGCTGGTCGACGAGGTCGCCGTGCCGCTTGCGGTGGGTGAGGGTCCGCATCCGGCGCAGATGCTCGGAGCGCTGGGTGTCCAGCAGGTCCGCGGCGCTGCGGCCGGTGAGGAGGGCGAGGACGACCTTGGTGTACAGGGTCGACTGCAGGTACGGCTCGGGCTTCTCGGGCGTGGCGAGCCAGGCGTCGACATCGCTGATCCCGGCGTCGGTGATGGCGTAGCGCTTGCGCTCCGGACCGCCGCCCGGCTCGACGCCGTCGACTTCGACGAGGCCGTTCTTCAGCAACCGGGACATGGTCGCGTAGACCTGCCCGTAGTGCAGCGGGCGGTCGTGTCCGAACTTCTCGTCGAAGGCCCGCTTGAGGTGGTAGCCATGGCGAGGGCCGGATTCCAGAAGCCCGAGCAGTGTGTGGGCGATGGACATGGCGAGCACTATACACACTGCGTATACACGGCATGTATACGCACATCGAGAGACCCCGGTGCGGATCTTCCAAGGCGTCGGCGGGGCGCTCCCAGGGTGCTCGGCGCGACACAATGACAGTTCACACACAGGGCATTCAGGCAGACCCCGGGGCCAGAGGGCCGCGGGGCGGGCCGTCCCGCAGGGGGCAGCGATACCCAATTAATTGACAAGGCAAGCATATATCATGGCGCGAGACGACGCAGCGCCCGGCCGCTCCGCGCGGCGACGGCAGTCGGGGGCGCTGACGGCAGAGCACGAGGTCCCCGCCAGGCCCGGGCTCAGCCCTCCACCAGGCCGGAGCGCCACGCCCACAGGGCGATCTCCACCCGGTTGCGGGCGGAGAGCTTGGTCTGGATGTTGCCCAGGTGGGTCTTGACCGTCCCCAGCGACACGAAGAGCGCGGCCGCGATCTCCGCGTTCGTCAGGCCGTCGGCGACCAGCCGGACGACCTCGGTCTCGCGGGACGACAGACCCGATCCCGCCGGGGCGGCCGTCCGAGGCGGCCTGACGCCTCTCAGCAGCCGGATCGTGATCGCGGGACTGACCAGGGCCTCCCCGGAATGCGCCGCGCGCACCGCCTCGGTCAGCAGGGCAGGGCCGGAGTCCTTGAGGAGGAACCCGCAGGCACCGTTGTCGAGTGCCCGGTAGACGTACTCGTCGTCGTCGAAGGTGGTGACGACGACGACTTTCGGCGCGACCCCGGCTCCGGGGCGATTGAGCTCGCGAAGGGCCTGCAGCCCGTCCATCCGCGGCATGCGGATGTCCATCAGGACGACGTCGGGGGTGAGCGCGCGGGCCATCTCCAGGGCCTCGACGCCGTCCTTCGCCTCCCCCACCACCTCGATGTCCTCCTCGGCACCGAGGATCAGCGAGAAGCCGGTCCGGACCATGGCCTGGTCGTCCGCCAGCAGTACCCGGATGGTCATGACGCCCCCCTGGTCGGTATCTGCGCCCGCACGCTCCAGCCCTCCGGGAGCCTCGGACCGGCGGTGAAGGAGCCGCCGAGCGCCGCCGCCCGCTCCCGCAGACCGTTCAGCCCGTAGCCGCCGTCCGCCGACCCGGCGCCGCGCCGGCGGCCGTCGTTGGAGACCTCGACCGTCACCGTGTCGGGCCGGCCGTGGCGACGGACGTCGATGTCGAGCGTGCGGACGTCGTCGGCGTGCTTGCGCACGTTGGTGAGGGCCTCCATGACCACCCGGTGCACGGCCGACTGGACGTCGATGGGCACGTCCTCGACGTCGCCGTCGATGTTCAGCCGCACCTTCGGCCCGAGGTCGGAGGTGAAGTGACCGGCGAGGGAGGCGATGTCCGCGATCGTGCCCGGGGGCGATAGCCGGGCCTGGGCATCGGGTTCGCGGAGCAGGGTGACCATGCGGCGGATGGCCGTCATCGCCTCGTCACCGGCGGCCTCGATGCGCTCCAGGGCGGGCAGCACCGCCTGCGGCTTGCTCGCCGCCACGGTCTGCGCGGCCTGCGCGAGCACGATCATGCCGGTGACGTGGTGGGCGACATAGTCGTGCAGGTCGGACGCGATGCCGGTGCGCTGCGCCACTTGCGCCGCGACCATCTGGCGCTGGCGACTGGTCTGGACCAACCGTACGGACAGGCCCGCGGCACCGGCGATGACGCCGCCCAGGGCCAGGGCCAGGGCGAAGATCAGCGAGAGTCTCGATCTGTCCCACTGCAGGGGCTGGAGTACCAGGCCGGCGAGCAGCACCACGACCGCGACCGTGGCACGCACCGCTTCGGCCCGCCAGGCGGACAGTCCGATCAGCAGGACGGTCACGGTGGCGACGGTGAACTCGAACGGCACGAGGCTGTAGTCGACCGGCGGCATGGCCCGTGCGGCCAGCAGGAGGGCCGTACCCACCAGGAGGGCGACCGTTCCCAGTGCCTCGCCGCGCAGCCGCGGCGCGGTCAGGGCCACCACGACCGCCAGCAGGACGCTCGGCAGGTGGGCCAGGTTCAGGGTCACGTCCAGGATTCCCAGGACCAGCAGGGCCGCCAGCGCGGCCAGCCACCCGATGCCCCGCACCACCCGCTCGAAGAAGCGGTCCGCTCCGTTGCTCACGTTCTCGTCGTCTCCACTTCCGCTCGCCGACCGAGCGGATACCGCTCCGAGTGTCCCGTCCAGTGTCACCGATACGCCTCGGAGGGCGCCGGTACGTCCCCGTGCGCACCGGCCGCGTGCTGCCCGAGGGGCGCCGGCCGTCCTCGCTCGTCTCCGGACCGGGCGTGCGCCGGCTCACCGCGCCGAGCGCGCTCCGGTTCCCTGTCGCCGAGGTCCGTTCCCGTTCCGAGGACGACGACGTCGATGGCGGCCTGGGCGTAGACCCGGGCGGTGCGCAGCAGGCGGTGCATACGGTGCTCCTCGGAAGTGCCGTCGTGGTGGGCCGGGATCCCGGCGGAGCCGTGATCGGCGGGGCGGTGGTGTGTGGTCACGTGCGCACCCGCTCAGTGGTCGGGTCGGCGGCGGGAAGGGGGCGGTGCGCTCCCGGCGTGGGGCGGTGCAGCGCGCCCCGGACGAGTTCGTCGAGGAGCGCGGGGTACGTCAGCCCCTGGTGCGCGAACATCTTGGGGACCTGGGACTGCGCGGTCATGCCCGGCATGGTGTTGACCTCGTTGAGGACGGGACCGTCGGCGGTGAGGAAGAAGTCACAGCGCGCCACCCCGCGGCAGCCCAGCGCGCCGAAGAGGGCGAGGGACGCCTCGACGAGACCGTCGTGCTCGTCGGCGGAGAGCGCGGCGGGAATCAGGAACCGGGCTCCGCCGTCGTACTTCTGCTCGGTGTCGAAGAGCCTGCCGTCGTCGAGCAGGATCTCCAGCGGCGGCCCCACCGCCAGGCTGCCGTCCGCGCGCTGCAGAACGGCGAGATCGACCTCGCGTCCGGTCACCAGATGCTCGACCAGGACCCGGTCGTCGACCGCGAGCGCGGCGGCGATCGCCGGGGCGAGCTCCGCCTCCTCGGTCACCAGGGACACACCGTGGCTGGACCCCGCGGCGACGGGCTTGACGACCACCGGGCCGTCGAAGCGCACACGGTCCGCGCAGTCCGCGGTGACCAGGAAGCCCGGGGCCACGGCGATGCCGACCGCCTCGGCCACCAGTTTCGTCGCCCACTTGTCCATGGCCAGGGCGCCCGCCCGGACACCCGCGCCGACATACGGCAGATCCGCGAGGTCCAGCAGCGCGGCGAGCGTGCCGTCCTCGCCCTGCGGGCCGTGCATAGCGGGGAAGGCCACGTCACAGCCCGCCAGCACGGCGAGGGCCGCGGACAGGCTTGCCGCGGGTGAGTCCGCCAGCGGCCGCTCGGCAGCGTCCCGCCACAGCCCGTCCCGCCCGATGGTGAGGGCCACGACGTCGTAGGCGGCGGGGTCGAGCGCCGAACGTACGGACGCCGCGGACGCCAGGGAGACCTCGTGCTCGGTACTGCGGCCACCGCCGATCACGGCGACGCGGATCCGGCCGGCGTTCGAGGAGCCGGTCATGCGGCCACCGCCGAACGGCGCACGGTGCGGCGCAGTCGTGCGCCCAGACCGGTCACGATCTCGTGCTCGATGGTTCCCGACCACCGGGCCCAGTCCAGGACGGTGGGCTCGCCCCGGTCGCCCGCCCCGAAGACGGTGGCGATGTCGCCGAGCGCGGCGGGGCGCTCGCCGGAATCCACGATGACCTGGTCCATCGAGACGCGTCCCACCACGGGGCAGCGGCGCCCGCCGAGCAGTACCTCCGCGCGGTCGGACGCCGTGCGCGGAAGCCCGTCGGCGTATCCGACCGCGAGCAGGGCCAGGTGCGTACGCCGCGAGGCGGTCCATGCGTGCCCGTAGCCGGCGCGCGCGCCGGCCGGCACGGTGCGGACCGAGATCACGGGCGCGGTCAGCGTCAGTGCGGGGCGCAGCCGGGTCGTCCGCGTGGGATCGATGCCGAAGAGGCCGGCACCGACCCGGCTCAGGTCGAAACGGGTGCGCGGATCCGTGAGGGTCGCCGAGGTCGCGGCCAGATGCCGGAACCTGGGTTGCAGCCCGGCCCGGGCCGCGGTGACCGCCCCGTCCCGGAACAGCTCCAGGGCGCGGTCGGTGCACGGGTCGCCCGGGGTGTCCGCGCAGCCGAGATGGCTCATCACGCCGACGACCCGGACCAGCCCGTCCCGCTCCGCCTCTCGCGCCTGCCGGCACAGATGGGCCCACTCCGCGGGGTCGGCACCGTCGCGGGACATCCCGGTGTCCAGGTGCAGGTGCACCTGGGCGGGCCGGCCGGTCCGGGACGCGGCGCGGACCACCGCGGCCAGGTGTTCGCGACCGGGTACGGCCAGCGAGACACCGGCCCGCAGGGCCTCCTCGAAAGCACCGTCGACCGGATTGAGCCAGCTCAGGATCGGCACACGGATTCCCGCGCCCCTGAGGAACAGCGCCTCCTCGACGGAGGTGACCCCGAGGGAGGTCGCGCCCGCGCCCAGCGCGGCGAAGGCGGCTTCCGCGGCACCGTGACCGAACCCGTCGGCCTTGACCACGGCCATCAGACGGGCGGCACGGGCGGCGAAGACCCGGGTGTTGGCGGCGACCGCCGCCAGGTCCACCGTCAGCTCCGGGACCGCCCTCCGGCCGGATGGGCGGGGCGGATCGGCGATGCGAACAGCGGGGTCGATCAGTGGTGCGCAGTGCATGGGGCGTCCTTCGGGGTGTCGCGGTCGGGCCGGCGCCCCGAGGACCGGAAAGGCCCAGGGCGTCACCGGAATGCGGACGGGTCGGAGTCCTCGCCGGACCGGGCAGGAGGTGCCCGGTCCGGCGGCTCGGGCGAGGCCGGCCGCGGGGCCGGTGAACGGCGTGAAGCTCATGACCAGCAGGCTATGAAGCCCCTGTGCCCCACCGCTTCGGGCGGAAGTCAGACCTCTTCGTGGGCCGCTACGACTTTCGGCCGATGGCCGCCGGCGCCCCACCGCGACCATCGGCCACGGGCCGGGCGCCGCCGCCGATGCGGGTCGCGGACCCCGTTCGTGTAGGCCCTTGGTGTGACGCGCCGCCCCCGGGCCCGCGTCGCGGTGGCGCCCGAGCGGCCACCGCCGCTTGCATCGGCGCATGGCGACCGCACCCGTACCCCTGCGCACCCGATTCACGGAACTCGTCGGCTGCTCCCTCCCCATCCAGCTGGCCGGCATGGGCTGGGTGAGCGGAGTGGACCTGGCCGGCGCGGTCTCCGGGGCGGGTGGCCTCGGCATGGTCGGCTATCCCCTGGTACCGCCGGCGGTCCTCACCGAACTGCTCGACGCGGTGCGGGCACGCGTCGCGCGTCCGGTCGGGATCAACTTCATCCTGCCGCTGCTCGAGGACGAGCGTTGCGTCGACGTCGCCGCGGAGCGGATGCGCGTCGTCGAGTTCTTCTACGCGGAGCCTTCCCCGCGCCTCGTCACGCGGGCGGCGCGCGGCGGGGCGCTGGTCGCCTGGCAGGTCGGCTCGGTCGAGGAGGCCCGCGCGGCGGTCGACGCCGGGTGCGACTTCCTCGTCGTACAGGGCAGGGAGGCAGGCGGACACGTCAGGGGGACCAGGCCCCTGCTCCCCCTCCTCGACGACGTGTTGGAGGCGGTCGACCTCCCGGTCGTCGCGGCCGGCGGCATCGGCACCGCGCGGTCCGTCGCCGCGGTCCTCGCCGCGGGTGCCGACGGAGCGCGCGTCGGAACGCGGTTCGTCGCGACGCACGAGGCCGACGCGCATCAGCGGTACAAGCTCGCCCTGGTCCGGGCCGCCGGCGGCGACACCGTCCTCACCACGCAGTTCTCGGCCTCATGGCCGAACGCGCCGCACCGGGTCCTGGCGGACTGCGTCGAACGCGCGCGCACGCTGACCGACACCATCGCCGGCGAGGCGGTGCTCGGCGGCGTGACCGTCCGGCTTCCGGCGTCCAGCCCCGTTTGCCCGACCCGCACCACGACGGGCCACCTGGACGCCATGCCCCTTTACGCGGGTGAGGCGGTCGGCGCCGTCACACGCATCGACTCCGCCGCCGACGTGGTTCGCGAACTCGCCGATGGGGCGGCCGCGTTGCTGCGGAAGGCGGCCGGTGGGGGAGAACCGCGCTGACTCCGCGCGGGGCCTCGGAGCCGGCGGGCCGCGAGGCCGGCGGGCGGGGATCGGCCGGTCCTGCCGCCGGGCTCATGGGCCCGGGCGAATCCGGACCCGGCGCAACCGGGGTGGGCCGTGGAGCCGGCGCAGCCGTGGCGGCACCTTCCCGGGGCCGGCCTCAGACGCCGTGGCGGTCGTCGGCCTCCCGCGCCGCTCGCTCCAGCCGGCCCCGATACCCCTCCCACCACGTCTGATCGCCCACCGCCATGCTGTCGCCGCTCTTCGACAGCCCGACGCTTCCGTCGACGATCTCCCGCACGATGTCGGCATGGCCCGCGTGCCGCTGGGTGTCGGAGAGCACCCTGACCAGGACGTGGTGCAGCGTCGTCTCCCGTCGTTCCTCCGGCCACCACGGGACATGGCCTATCGCGTCGAGCGGCAGCGCCGCGATCGTGCTGTCGGAGTGCTCCCACGCCCGGCGGTACAGCCCGACGATCCCATCGCGCGACTCGTCCGCGGTGGCCCACATGTCCGCGTTGGGTTCCGCGTCCTCCGTGTACCACCACGGCGGCCGCTCCGCACCGAAGAACGGCCGTCCGAACGTGTCGCCGAGATACCCCAGTTCCACGCCGGCGACGTGTTTGACCAGCCCCAGCAGATTCGTTCCCGTGGGCGTCAGGGGGCGGCGGACGTCGTACTCCGAAAGCCCGTCGAGCTTCCAGAGCAGGGCGTCACGCGCGTCCTGCAGATAACGGAGGAGGTCCGCCTTCGGGTCCGGTTCGATCATGCGGACAGTCTCGCACCGGGCACTGACATCCGGTCCCCCCACCGGATGGCCGAACCGAACCGCGCCGGACGAGAAGGCGGGTGCCTCCGCGGGGATCCCGCGGAGGCACCCGTTCACGTGCTCACGTGCTCACGTGCTCACTTTCCGAGCAGGTACGCCCGCTCCACGGTCTGCCGCACCGTGTTGCCCGCCTTGTCGGAGGCGGTGACCCGCAGGGTCACGTACGCGCCCTGCCGGTGGTCGCCCGGCCGCTCGATGGTGGCGGTGAACCTGTTGTGGCCGCGGTCCTTGGTCCGGACCTGGCCCTTCCAGGTCTTGCCGTCGTCGAAGGACACCTCGACCTCGAGCTTGGTCCCGGCGGGGGCGGCGAGCCCGTCCTGGTGACGCACCGTCAGGTCCAGGTCGTGACGCTTGCCACCCTTGACCGTGTTCCGCAGGTCGGCCGGGACCCCGTAGTCGACCTGGAGCAAGGGCAGCAGTACGTCCTTCGCCGCGGTGTCCGAACGGAACGTCCAGGACGTGGCGGTCTTCGTACCGGTCTGCCAGTACTCGGTCTTGCGCTCGGTGGTCAGGTCCAGGCGGTAGTCGGCCTCTCCGGCGGGGACGTGGAAGTTCCCCCAGGCGCCTGCGGCCTCGCTGACCTTCTTGCCGTCGCGGTAGAGAACGGCCGCCACGGTGTCACCGTGGGGGTAGGTCGGAATGTCCATCGTCCCCGGTGTCCGGACTCCCCACGGCGAGGGGGCCTGCTTGCGGCCCCAGTGGCTCGCGTCGGTGAACTCCGGTATCGCCAGGCGAAGGGCGTCACCGTTGCGGACGGAGGGACGGCTCCAGCCGCGCGGGATGGACGGCCGTACCACGGCCTTGTACCACTCCTCCTTCACCTTCTCGCCCGCCCCGAAGGTGCGGGGGGCGTCCCGCAGGCCCGACGTCATCGGGTAGTCCGCGTACTCGGCGGTCATGAAATTGACGTAGTGCATCCACTGCGTGTCCCCGGAGGTGACGTACTCGGTGCGCGGCTTACCCGTCGGCACCCAGCGAGAGGTCTCCCAGCTGTACATCTGGTGGGGACGCCAGCTGAAGCGCTGTTCGCCGGTCCAATCCAGCGCGCCGTTGTCCGTGTAGGACGCCTTCACCCGCGCGGTGTTGCGGTCCGAGACGGTGTACGTCGGGTCCTGCGGGATCTGCTGCGGCCAGATCGCCCTGATGTCGTACAGGTACGGGCTCTCGACCGTCCCGGAGATGTCGACGACGGCCTGGTGGTTCTTCATGTACCGCAGCAGCTCCGCGCCGCCGGCCGCGCTCCCCACCTGGAATACGGGGATGGCGGAGCGCACGTACCACGGCTCCCATTCGGTCCAGGCCGTCCTCCACTCGGGCAGGACGAACATGACGCCCTTGGCGCCCGCCTGCGCAGCCGTCTCCGCGAGCTCGAAAACGTTCTCCGTGGCCTCGTCGCGGATCACGGCGAGCTTGCCCCGCACGGTGCCGGGCCGCAGGTCCAGGTTCTCCCTGGTACCCACGTCCACGGCGGTGAGCCGCTCCCCCTCGGAGTCGAACGGGATGGACCCATGGATGTAGTACGGCGTCAGGCCGATGTCCGCGCCGCGGACCTCGGTCCTGATCTGAGGTGCCGTCATCTCCCAGCGGGTGTTGAACTCGAACTCGCCCTCGGTGACCTTGCGCGTGGGCGTCACGTACAGGTCCACCGCCTCGGCGCCGCCCGCGTAACGGATGGTCAGCTCCGACGCCGTCCCGTCGATCTTCCGGTACAGCGAGTACGACAGGTCATTGCGCCGCACGGCGGGCTCGGGCGTCTGCACACGCACCAGTTCGGCCTCACGCGCGTCCAGGGTCACGGTCATGTCCTTGGTGACCTTCACCTCGGGCTCCACGACCTGGAAGAGCCGCACGCCGGTGGCGGTCCGCTGCTCCGCCGCGCTGGCGACCTGGTAGGTGCCCTCCTCGACCTCGGCGGCCAGAGGGCTGAAGCTGGTGAACCGGATGTCCGTGTCCCCTCCGAAGACCTGCCACGCGCTCCAGTACGGGGGGTCGCCGGCCGGGTCGTGGACCTCGACGGTGAGCTTGTGCATCGGGGAGCGCACCCACAGGCTGACGGTGGTGTGGACCGACACGCCGTCGGCGGACGTGGCGGTGACGTAGCCGTAGTAGGAGCCGCGGCCGGCCTTCGTGGGGTCGATGCCGACCGGCACCTCCGCGGTCGCCCCCGGGGCGAGCCGGACCGGGTCCGCGCCCAGCGTCAGCGCCTGCGCGGGGAGCTCTCTGCCACTCTTGGTGGCCAGTGCGGCACGCAGGTTCAGCGAGACCTCAGCGTCGGAGTGGTTGGTGTAGCGGAGCACTCCGGCCCGCTCCACCGGGGATCCGTCCCTGTCGAACGGGCCGAGGACGATCGTGCCAGTGGAGGTGACAGGGGCGGTGAACGCCGCCTTGACGTCGACGCGGCCGCCGCCCTGCTCGGTCGTCTTCTGGCCGGACACCGTGTGGGACGTGCTGATCAGCGCGTCTTTGAGTTGCTCGCCCGTCCAGTCGGGGTGCTGCCCTGCGAGCAGAGCGGCCGCACCGGCCACGTGAGGCGTGGCCATCGAGGTACCGCTCAACTCGACGTAGTGGTCGCCGACCGGGGCGCCCAGTTGCGTCCCGGCGGCGCGCGCGGCGACGATTCCGACACCCGGAGCCGTGATGTCCGGCTTGGCCGCCTTGTCGCCGAGACGCGGGCCGCGGCTGGAGAAGGAGGCCAGCGAGTCATCGCGGTCGACGGCGCCGACGGTGAGGGCGGCATCGGCCGCACCGGGCGACCCGACCGTCATCTCGCCCCTGGTGCCGCTGTTGCCGGCGGCGACGACGAAGAGCGAGCCGCTGCTGCGGGAGATCTCGTTGAGCGCCAGGCTCATGGGGTCGGTGCCGTCGGTCTCCATGTCTGCGCCCAGGCTCATGTTGACGACCTTGGCACCCTGGGCCGCGGCCCACTCCATACCCGCGATGATCCCGGAGAACGAGCCGGAGCCGTTGTCGCCGAGCACCTTGCCGATCAGCAGGTCGGCACCGGGCGCGACACCCTTGCGCAGGCCGCCCGAGGCGGCGCCGCTGCCGGCGACGGTGGCGGCGACGTGCGTGCCGTGCCCCTGGCGGTCCTCGGTCGAGCCGCTCTCGGAGAAGTCCTTCGCGTCGATCACGCGACCTGCGAGGTCGGGATGGCTCTGGTCGGCCCCGGTGTCCAGGACCGCGACCTTGACGCCCTTGCCGTGGTGTCCGGCCGCCCACGCGGCCGGCGCGTTGATCTGCGCGGTGCTGCGGTCCAGCGTGGGACGCACCTTGCGGTCCAGCCAGATCTTCGGAGTCCCGGCCGCCGCGCTCGCGACGGACGCGCCCGCCGCAGGTGCGAGCTTCTTCCAGAAGGAGGCCAGGTCCTGGTCGGCGACGCGCAGTGCCTGGGCGTCGATGCTCGGCAGTCGCCGTGGCTCGGCGGAGCCCTCGTGGAAGTCGGCGAGTGCGTCCGCCCGCTTGGCCGCCGACCGTGCCGAGCCCTTGGGCGCGGACATGATCAAGGGCAGGGCGTCGGTGTGGGCCTCGTCGTATCCCTGGGCGATGAGGCCCGTGACGTCGAAGAGCCCCTTGTCCAGCCGCTCCGTGAGGACCAGCATCGCCGCGTCGGAGGGCATGACCGTCAGGGCGCCGTCCTTTTCGGTGATCTGGAACAGGACGTTCTCGCGGCCCGGTGCGCGCTGCACCGAGGCCGACTTCTTGCCGTTCGCCGTGTCGCCGACGGTGACCAGGTCACCGGTGATCAACCGCACGGTGCTCGTGCGGTCGTGCGGTGCCGGCGTGCGTGCCTCGGTCCCCCGCGGGGACTGGGCGGCGACGGGCGTGATCGCACCCGTCGCCACCACTGCCGACATCGATATCACCGCCCAAAGGCGGATCCGTCTCATTGGTGTGTACACCTTTCTGTCGTCCCTGCGTCTGGCGTGTCCGGGAACGGTGTGTGTGAGCGGGCATGGCGAACACGCGGATCCCGCACGCCTCGTCCGCGACATGCGGGAGGACCGGCGTACGGCATCAGGTGTCCGGGCTCGGCAGGCAGGTGCCCCCGATGCGGGGCGTGTCGAGCCGGGTGCGGCGGGAAGGTGTCAGCGACGGCGCGGGCGGTCCAGGGGGCGAGGCACGGGATCGCCACCGGCTTCAACGGCGGTCAACGGTGTTGCCACGCATGCGATCGGCACCGACCCGGAGTGCCGGCCTGCACACCCGCGCGCCCCTCGGGAACGCAACATCGTTCCTCTCGGTGTCACCTTCGTCTGGCGGTCCCACGCCATGAACAACACCTTTCCGCATACTCGTGGTTCACCGCCCGTCCGGAAGCATGCGCCAAACTGCTCCGACCTGCCACCTTCTTCGGTGACACAAACACGCCATGTCCACACTGCGACACCGCTCATCGCGAATGTTGTCACACTATTGACGATGCCGGTGGGTTGGCGATGCGGACTGCGCGGGGCTGCGGGCGGGAGCACCCCGGCAAGCCGTCGCATGGCTGCCGGCCATTGGCCCGATTCCGCCGTCGAACTCGCTGTCGAGGCGAGACTTCCGTCCGTACACTGACAAGTTGCAGGTATGGGGACATTGTCGACGGGGGGATCCGCCATGTCCGAGGCACCGCACGGTCATCCCTACGGTTTCGTCGTCCCGCCCATGCCCTCCGCCCCGCCGCCCGCGCCGCCGGACGGCCTGCGGGCGGCGGCGGTGGCCCTGCTCAACCTCACCGGTCTCGGCCTGGGTTACGCCCTGGTGCGGCGCCGGCTCCTGATGGTCGTGTGCTGGCTGGCGACCGGATCACTGCTGCTGGTGGCACTGCCCGCCGACCCGGACGGTGTGCCCACTGGCCTGCTCGTGGCCTACCTGGTCTTCCTGGCGGTCGTGGCGGTCCACGGCGCGCGGGCCGGTCTGCGGACCCGGCTGGTGTGGCCGGCGGCGTCCGCCGTCGCCATCGGCCTCGGCCTGGTGCTGCTGGCCGTGCCGGCCGGCGGTGTGGTGCTGTACGACATGGCGCGGGACGAGGCGAACGAGAAGATGCTCCTGGACCGTCTCGACCGGGCCGACCGCCTCGTCCGCGACGGAGAGGGCGAGCCCTTCGGCACGGCCGAGGCGGGCTACCGCAGGGCGCTGCGCGACTACCGCGACATCAGATCCGGCCATCCGGGATCACGGGCAGCCGAAAAGGTGCCCGACCGGCTGAAGACCTACTACGCGACGGTCGGCGCCGCCTACGACCAGCGGGACTACTGCGCCGCGATCCCCGCCCTGGAGTATCTGCGCACGCTTCCGGACACCGTGGGCGAGAAGGAGCTCGGTTCGCTGGCCGCGTGGCCCGACGACCGGCTGGCCACCTCCCTCTACGAGTGCGGCGCGGAGCGGCTGGCCGACGGCGACGCCGACTGGACGGGATCCTTCGGCGAACTCCTGACCGCCTTCCCCGACTCGGCGCAGGCGACGAGGGTCGCACCGGCCGTCGGCTCGGCCGTGGACAAGGCCGCCCGGGCCGTGCGGGGTTCCGATCCCTGCTCCGCCGTCGAACGTCTGCGTACCCTCGGCACCCAGGTCGGGGGGCTGCGGGGAGGCAGCGCGGACGTCACCGGGACCATCGGCGGGCACGCCGACCGGGCGGCGAAGAGCGCCGGCTCGGGTGTCTACACCTGCGGGGTCGACCAGTACAAGGACGGCGACTTCGCCGAGGCGCGGGAGACGATGAAGCAGTTCGTCACCGACAACAAGAGCGACGGGCACCGGGCGCTGGCCAAGAAGTTCGTCATCGCGTCGGAGATCGCGGACGAGATCCCCGCGGCGGGCAAGCGCCTGCCCACGCTGGCCTCCGGCGGCAGCATCTCGGTGACGATCAAGAACGACAGCCCCCATCCCATCACGGTGCTCTACACCGGCCCGGTCACCGGAAGCATCACCCTGAAGGCGTGCGGCAGCTGTACCTCGTACTCCCTTCTGGAGCCCAGTCTGCTCGGATTCAAGCCCTGCCAGGACAGCGGGAAGAACTATCCCCAGCGGACGATCCGCCTGCCCGTGGGCACCACGTACTTCCTCCACAAGTCCACCGCGTCCGACGGATCCTCCCCCGCGTCCGACAAGGCCACGCTCAGGTCCGGGTACATCTACACCGAGTGCGCCTACACCACGAAGTCGCTCGGCTTCTGACCACGGCGACCCACCGCCCGGGCCGGTCCGGCCCGGGCGGTGAACCGTCCCGGCCGACCGCTTGCCGCCGTCAGTCCGAACCGCCTCCCCCGCCTCCGCCGCAGCCGAAGCCGCCGCCCGCGTGGTCGCCGTGGCCCGCACCACCGTACGAGGTGTCACCGGAGTCGCCGGTGTTGCCGGAGTCCGGGAAGTCGGTGCGCCAGCGAAGGAATTCGCTTCTGCCGAAGGGGAAGAGCCCCTCGTCCGCGACCGCTCCCCGGCCGGTCAGCCCGGCCCGGCTGGTGAAGCCCGGGACGAGTGCGGTCAGCGCCGGATCCCCGTAGAGGGCGACGGCGAGCAGGACCTCCCCCTCCGCGAGCCCGTCCGGTCCCCCGGGCAGCGGTGTCCGCCGCCGCAGGGCATCCAGGTGGCGGCGGGCGTCCCGGCTCGGACGGGCCCGCAGGGGGCGCAGCAGCCCGGCCGCGGCCAGCTCCGCCCGCATCCGGGCCAGCGCCCTGCCCACGACCGCCCGGGCGAGCAGCTCCCTCATCCCCGCCGGCCGGTACAGCCCGATGCGCACCGCCTTCTCCAGCGGATGCCGGTACAGCGCCGGGTCCGCCGAGTCCGGGCTCCCCACCTTGATCAGGGTGCCCGGGCGGCCCGACTCCACGGCGCCGCGCAGATGCAGCGCCACCACGGCCACCGTCACGGCGGCGCGGGGCCCGCCGCGCAGCAGCGCGACCTCGTGCGGTTCCAGCCGAACGTCCGTTCCGTCGTCCATGACGTCACCCCCGTGTCCCTGCGGGGAACGTGCCCGCCACCGGGGGCGGTCGAAGCGTGCGGGCACCCGGTTCAGAGGGCGATTTGAGGGTGCCGTACATCTCGTACGTCCGGTGCTGCAGGTGCCCGCGGCCCGCCCGGCGGGGCGCGGGCGACGCGCCTGACACAGCACCTAGCTTGCACATCTAAATCCAGCGTCTACCATGCATGCATGACCGAATCAGCCGCGCCCCTGCGCGTCATCGAGGAGACGCCCGCCTACTGGCGGGTCGTGTTCGACAACCCGCCCCTCAACGTGGTCGACCACACCGTGCTCGAAGGACTGCAGGACCTGCTCGCCCGGATGGACGACAGTCCGGAACTCCGCGTCGTCGTGTTCGAGAGCGCGAACCTCGACTTCTACCTCGCCCACTTCGACATGTCCGGCAAGTCGGCGGGCATCAGCAGGACCACCGGCCGTGCCGGACTGCCCATCCCCATGGACACCTTCGTCCGCCTCACCAGGTCACCCGTGGTGAGCATCGCCAAGATCCGCGGCCGCGCCCGCGGCATCGGCAGCGAATTCGTCCTCGCCTGCGACATGCGTTTCGCGTCCCGCGACAACGCCGTACTCGGCCAGCCCGAGGTCGGCGCTGGCGTCATCCCCGGCGGCGGCGGTACGGAGCGACTGCCCCTGCTCACCGGCCGCGGCCGGGCCCTGGAGATCATCCTCGGCGCCGACGACTTCGACGCCGACACCGCCGAGCGCTACGGCTGGATCAACCGGTCCCTTCCCGACGCCGAGCTGGACGCGTTCGTCGACACGCTCGCACGCCGTCTGGCCTCCTTCGACCAGCGCCCGATCGAGGCGGCGAAGAACCTCGTCAACCAGGTCACCCTGCCGACCACCGACAGCCTCCTCGACGGCCGCAACGCCTTCGCCGCCGCCCTCGGCTGGCCCGAGACCCGGCAGCGGGTCGCCGCGCTCTTCCAGCGCGGAATGCAGCAGGAAGGCGACCTGGAGAACCGTTTCGGCGCGCACCTCGCCGATCTGCTCGACGACTGAACCCACCGGGCATCCCCACCGCGCAGGTGCCCGGGCGGTCACCGGCCGCGGTCACCGACGGGACGGGCAGCACGTCGACGGCGGCGGGGCGCCACCACGGCCGGCCGGTTCGCTCAGGTGGCGGCCGCCGTGTCCGTGACGATGACCACGTCCGCGGCGGGCACTTCCCGGCCTTGGTCGTCGATGAAGCCAACGTGGACGGGAAGCCCGGAGGACCGGGTCCGCCGGAGCGCGGAGGGGCCGGAGGGGCGCGGGCGGTGGTGGTCGCCCCACTGCTGGAGCGCGGTCAGCACCACCCGCAGCTCCCGCCCCGCCTCCGTCAGGTGGTAGCTCTGCCGCGGCCTGCTGCCCGGGTCCCGATATGTCTCCGTGCGGAGAACCCCGGTCTCGACGAGCAGCTTCAGCCTGGCGCTGAGCAGGTTGGACGCGATACCCAGGGAAGCCTGGATCTCGGCGAACCGGTGCCGGCCGGCGAAGATCTCGCGGAGCACCAGGAGCGACCAGCGCTCACCGAGGACCTGCAGGCTGCGCTCGATGGAGCAGGCCGGTTCGTCACCGGCGGGGCCCGCCCACTGCCGTTCGGTTGCCACGGTCCTCCTCACACGTCGCGCCGCGTACCGCGTGCCGTATGTGCCCGGCGTCGTACGGGGCGGTAAGCCAGTGTACCCCTGAGTTTCACCTTGCAATTCAGATGTCCGGACATCTGGTGACCGGTACGACCTGGTACCGGACGCCTCCCCGGCTACACCGTGTTCGTCCGGCAGGACGGACCGCCCGGTGATCACCGTGTGCAAGACCGGGCAGCTCGGCGTCCTCGCCGCGATCGACGTCGGGGGCCGCACCACAGCGTGGCAACCGACCGGCGCGCTCCACGAACCCCCTCCCGATAGGTCGGACAGGGCACGGCGCCGAGCGCTACCGCGCACCGCCTGGTGGCGATCGAAAGCCGGTTGCGATCTCGTGCGCGTACTGATCCTCCCGGCCGAAATCCTGGATGACCTGATCAGCCTCCTGGACCCGATCGGTCTCGCACAGCAGCCGAACGAGGACGTACAGAGCGTCACGGTCGCCATCTTTGGCGCGGTCGCGCAGAACTGCCTCCATCCCTTGATCGCGAAGCGCCCTGTTGAGTCGCCGACGTGCGTGGACGTCCGAGAGAGCGAGCTCCGTGAGTTCGGTGAACCGCGCCGCACTCGCGAGCAGATCCATGTGCCACAGATGGTTGTCGTGCATCAGGTAGTCGGTGGAGTAGCACTCGGCATGGGCGCCGACCAACGCGATGGCCTCGTCCCAGTCTTGGAGTCGTTCCGCTGCCCGGGCCTTCTCGAACCAGTCCACAGGACGAGTATCGCTCCGCGCTGTCCCGTCCTGCGTGGTGGGAGGGGCCGCCCGAAGAACCATGGCCGCCGGGCGCCGTCCCGTGCCAGGGTTGCCGCATGCTTCCCATCACGGTGCACCAGGAGAGCGGGCGGCGGCACGTCCGCCCCTCCGCGCACGAACTCGCGGAACTGGTCGAGGCGATCGGGGGCCCGGGGGACCTGTTCCTGATCGTCCAGCGGATACCCGACCTCCCCGACGTCTACATCCAGGTGTGGCACCGTGCCGGGGAGGAATACCAACTGGAGCACCGCGACGGCGCGCACGACCGCCACTTCCAGGTGTTCCTCGACTCGCCGGAACCCGTGGTGGCGGCGATGACCGGCTGGGCCGGCCGCGAGAAGGGCTGGGACGACGGGCTCGCCTGGGCCCGGCTCAAGCTCAAGGCCCCCAAGCGCGTGCGCCCGTTGAAGCTCGACGACTCCGACCGCGCCCTTCTGGAGGCACGCGTACGCGAGGTCCTGGTCGGCGGATACGCCACTCGGGCGGAGCTGGCAAAGGTCGCGGAGGAGTATCTCGTCTCCGGGAAGCGGCGGCCGGTCTCCCCCGAGCAGGCGGGCGAACTGGCCGACCGGATGTGGCTGGAGCGCGTGGCGGAGCAGACCCGCTGGGAGGGCGAGACGGACCCGGAACGTCTCACCCGGGCATTCGCGGCATTGGAGGCGGCGGGCATCACGGCCCGGGAGAACTTCTCCTGCTGCCGCTCGTGCGGTGAGTCCGAGATCGGCCCGGCGGGCCCGCCCGATGCCCGCGGCTTCGTCTACTTCCACGCCCAGTGCACGGACTCGGCGGCGGCCGGGCGGGGACTGATGCTCCTCTTCGGGGGCTTCGACGGTTCGTCCGACACGACGGCGGCGATCGGCCGGGAGGTCGTCGCCGCTCTCGAGGCGGCCGGGCTGCCCACGGAGTGGGACGGCGACCCCGGGAATGCCGTCACGGTCACACCGCTGGACTGGCGCAAACGGCTGGTCGGCTGAGTACCGCCCGGTGCGTGACCGAGCCGGGAAGATCACGGGAATAGAGCAGGCCGGACCGGCCCGCACCCGCGGGGAGCGGGTACGGTACCGGCCCGGCCTGCTCGGCGGCTCCGTCGCCGGGACCGGACTCGTCCCGGTCCCACCATGCGGTCGTCGCGAGCCGAGGGCCTCGTCAGCCTTCCCGGGGGCGGCAGGCCGCCGCCCGGCCGGGGCGGAAGGAGCGATCCGGACGAGCGGTGGTCGTTACGGCTGGGTGTACCGCAGGTGCCGCCGCTCGGCCAGCTCCTCCGCGCTGACCACGGTCAGGACCGGAGTGCCGGGAGCGGCGAACATCGTCACCACCAGCTGCGACTGCGCGTCCGAGAGGTTGTTGGCGCCCAGGTAGTGGATCACGTCGCCTCCGGGCTCGAACAGGGCGTCGCCGGCCTTGAGCACCCGGGGCGGCTCCCCCTCGAGCTCGAAGAGGATCTCGCCCTGGGTCACGTAACCGAACAGCGGCCCGGGGTGTCGGTGCGGCGGCGCGCCGGCGTCGCCGGGCGGCAGGGTGACCCGGATGGTCCTGGCCTCGGCGCCCGCCGGAATGCGACCCGCCGCCTCCGGCAGGACCGAGATCACCTCGACGCCCGGGGGCAGGTGTGTGTGCTCAGCGCTCATGTGTTCCTCCAAAAAGGGACTGTGCGCAGTGAGGACAAGTCGGCCTCCCCGTTTGTGACAGCCCTGCGCGGCAACGCCTCGCCGACTACCGGTTCGTCCCGCGGGGGACGGCGGCCGGCGTACCCGCGCCGCCGCGGCAGCGGATCCCGCCGCAGCGAGCCGTGAGGCGGCACCCGCGATGGCAGCGCACAACGGATCCGCCACGGAGGCGTGTTGGCACGCGGCCGGTCGCCTCGCAGCCGGTCGGCTCGCGACCACACTCCTCACCCCGCCGCGCGCGCCTGCGGTTCACCGGTCGCTCGCCCGCCGCTCGTCCGGCATTTCCGGGGAAGATCGTCCCGCGCGTCAGGGTCGTATCCGTCGGCCGGAGCGCGGGATCCCGCGGCCCGGTCCCGCCCTCTGCCACTCCACTCGCCAAGGGGAACCATGCGCGTACGGACCAAGATCGCCTCAGCGGTGGCCGCCTGCCTGGCGGCGGCCGCCCTCACGGTGACCGCCGGCCTCGGGTCCGCGGAGGCCACGGCCCCCACCGGAGCCAAGACGGCCGCATCGGCTCCCGTGGAGTACACGGCCGACCTCCAGCGCTCCTTCGCCGCCTTCGACGCGCGGCAGGGTGTCGCGGTCGACCGGAAGTACTTCTACGCCGTCAACAACCAGACCATCACCAAGCATGACAAGGCGACGGGCAAGCCGCTCCTCCAGTTCGTCGGAGACAGCGACGGCCCGATCATCCATATGGACAGCGCCACCGTGGTCGGTGACAAGCTGTACGCGGCGACCTCGAACTACAACGTCACGCCCGAGAAGAGCTCCGTCGAGGTGTTCGACACCCGGACGATGAAGCACATCGACACGTTCAGCTTCGGCATCTACCGCGGCTCGCTGACCTGGCTGGACCGGCACGACGGAGCGTGGTGGGCGGCCTTCGCCAACTACGACAAGCCGCCCGCGGGCTCGACGGAGCCGTACGGAAAGACCGACAACACCCAGATCGTCAAGCTCGACGACCGCTTCCAGGTCGTGGAGTCCTGGACGCTGCCGCAGGAACTCCTCGACAAGGTCAGGCCGATGAGCAACTCCGGCGGCTCGTGGGGCCCCGACGGCCGGCTGTGGATCACGGGCCACGACTACGACGAGGCCTATGTGATGGACATCCCGTCCGAGGGCTCGGACCTTCGCTGGGTGGCCACCGTCAAGCTCCCCGACGTGGAGGGCCAGGCCATCGCCTGGGACCGGTCGACCAGGACCCCCGAACTCTGGACCATCAAGCGCTCCACGGAGGAGGTGCTGGTCTTCAAGGCCCCCTACGCCTCGATCAAGGACCCGCACGCCCAGCAGTGGAAGGTCGTCGGCCCCGGCCACTTCGTGCAGTGACCCGGGCTGCGACGTGGGTCCGCCCCGGGCCGTCTCCCGGCCGGGGCCGGACCCACGTCGGCGGACGAGCGGATCGCCCCGGGACGTCGCGCCGAGGCCCGGGCGCCGAGGCCGCGGAAACGGCGCGGCGGAGCCCTCGCTCGCCGGGACGGCGGACGCAGCCGGGGCGGCACCATCGCCCGGAAGTCGATCAAGGATCCCTTACGATCCGGCTATGAGCGCTTTGGGCAGCTATCGGGCGACATGGTCGAACCTGCGCAGACGGGACCCCGTGCTCCTGTCCCCCATCGCCCTGACCGCCGTGATCGGCGTCCTGGCGATCCTCACCCCCCAGGACGTCCCGTTCACCCGGCTGCTGCCGGCGGCGCCCGCGCTCGCCGCGTCGGTCTGGTCCGTGCGGGCGACCCTCGCCCTCGGCGTGATCTGCCTGCTCCCGGTCATCGGCTACGCCCTGGCCTTCTCCGACATGTCCGCCCTGTACACGGCGGGCGCCATCGGTGCCGTCACCCTGGCGGCCGCCTACGCCAGCCATCTGCGCCTGCAGCGCGAACACACCCTCGCCCAGGTCCGCGCCGTCGCCGACGCCACCCAGGAAGTCCTCCTCAGGCCGGTCCCCGACCGCATCAGGAACCTCGAGATCTCGACCATCTACCTCGCCGCCGCACCCCAGGCCCGCATCGGCGGCGACTTCTACGCCGCGGCCGACACCTCCCACGGCCTGCGGCTCATCCTCGGCGACGTCCGCGGCAAGGGCCTGCGCGCCGTCGGGGTCTCGGCCGCCATCCTCGGCTCCTTCCACGAAGCCGCCTACGACGCCCCCGACCTGGCACACCTCGCACGCCGCCTGGACACCACCGTCACCCGCTACACGGCCGCGGTTCCCGCCGACGACGACTGCGAGCGCTTCGCCACGGCCGTCCTCGTCGAAATCCCACCCGCCGCCACCCACGCCTTTGTCCTCAGCTGCGGGCACCCGCCGGCCCTGCTCGTCCACGGAGGGCGCACCCGGGCCATCGACCCCGTCGCCCCTTCGCCGCCGGTCAACCTGGCCGCCCTGCTCGGCTCCGAATACCACGTCGACCAGGTCCCCTTCGAACCCGGTGACCTGCTGTTCCTCTACACCGACGGCGTCAGCGAGACCCGTGACCCGGCCGGTGCGTTCTTCCCCCTCACCGCCTGGACGCGGCAGACCGGCAGCACCTCGCCGCGCGTGTTCCTGAGCCGTCTCCACCAGGCCCTCCTGCACCACGGCAACGGCGAACTCAACGACGACATCGCCTGCGTCGCCATCCGTAACACGCCCGGCCCGGCACCCCGCGAACCTCGCAGTGGTCCCGGGACGCGCCACTCCGCACCCGCCTGACGCTCCGGCACGAGCGCACCGCCGACCTGTCCGCGGGCGGCCGCACGGGATCACTGGACGGCTCGCCGGCGGCCGGGGTAGACAGGCAGCCGCGACTCCCGCGGCCATGACCGGTCCTGGCCGACGAGCGGGCCACAGCAGTCGCGCCGTTCCGTGCCCCGGCCGCTCCCCGGATGAGGCCGGGTCGGGCTCGTCGAAGGGATCGCGTGTGGACTTGACGCTGCGGAGGATGCGTCCGCTCGACGCGGAGAAGGGCTTCGCGTGGGCCCTCTCCCGGTTCTCCGGGCCAGGCGGCGGGGCGGACGCGGACGAGGAATGCCCCCTGGGCCGGGACTGGCAGATCCTCGAACGGATCCTGCTCGCGGACGATCCCGAGGAGGTCGGCGACCTCGCCATCACGATGGGCGATCTCCTGGGTGACGACGACATGGGCACGGCCTGCTTCTACCTTCCCCCGGAGGAAGTGGCGATCGCGGCACGCTTTCTGTCCTCCCTGGACATCGGGCGCGCGGTCGCCGGCCACGCGGACACGATCGCCGGCACCTTCCGGAACGGCGACGTCCCGGAGGGCTACGCGGCGTCCCTGGTGGACCTTCTGCTGAAGATCCGGGCCCTCTACACCGCGGCCGAACGGGCGGGAGAAGGCGTCGCGAAGCTCCTCCAGGGCTGACCCCACCGGACGTACTCACGCGTGCACTTCGGTGGGCCCGGCAGGAGGTCTCCCGGGTGGTGGGCCGGTTGTCGGACCCGGATGGGATGCTCGGCACGTGCTGATCGACGGATACGAGAACGACCCCCTCGTGGCAGCGGAGGACCTCCTGGCGCTCCCGGGATTCTGGGCGGCCTACCTGTCGTGGATGTGCGAGACCGAGGAAGGCGATGCCGACGCGGAGTGGTTCGGCGTCGCCGAGGCGGATCTCGACGCGGCGTACGAGGCCCTGAACGACGAGGATCGGTGGCCGGTCTTCCGGATCCCCTTCGCGGATGGTCACACCGCCGCGGTCCTCGGCCGCAACTTTCCCGACGACCCCGGAACGGAGTACCTCGTCACCCATCCCGAGTGGGGACGGCACGGCCACCTGGCCACCCTCGACGGCCACCAGGCGGGCCCGGGGCTGTCCTGGCGGGAGCTCGCGCACATCGCGGGCACCCCCGACCCGGACGCGCCCGGCGTCCACGCGGAGGCCGCCCGTCTGCTGCTCCTGCTGCCCGTGCTCGGCGACGCGGACCTGCCCGCCGAGGCCGCCGGCATCGTGGGCGACGCTCTCACGCAGGCAGGCGTCCCGGCAGGTGACACGGCCGGGTTGGCGCGGGCCCTCCTCGCCGATCACCCTTTGTGGAATCCGGCGGCATGGACGCTTCCAGGGGTCTCACCGCTCTCCGGCGACCGGCCCCACTCCCCCGGGATCCTCCGCTGCGACGGGCGTATGAGCCCGCGCTGCGGCATACAACTGGCCCAGGGCATCTCCGCAGAGCACGGCGATCGCCTGGCCCGTGCACTCGGTACGTGGCCCACGGCGTGAGCCGGGAGCGCGCGGAGGCGAGTCGGCGCCTTCGGAACGCCCGCCGGAGAGACGGCGGGTAGCCGGCGGAACGCCCTGCGGGCCGTACGACCAGTCACCTTGACCCGCCCGGCCGTCGCCTTCCCGTGCCGGGCGACGCGGCGGCCGTCCCGTCGCCGGGATCACACGACGGGACGCGCGGCGCGGCTCCGGGCACGGGCCATCAGCTCCACCCTATACCTGTTTGCTCAAACAAACATGCCCCGTGCACATGTCATTGACCGGCCGTCACACGGCGTTCCAAGATCACCCGCCATGAGATTCATACCAACCACCGCGGCGGGCAGGGGCACAACCCCGTGGTCCACGCGGGCAACCGTGGCCGCAGCCGCCGCGACGGCCGTCGTCACGCTCACAACAGCCGTGCCGACCCACGCGTATGGCACGGCCCCGAAGCCGGCGGCGGCCGCCAAACCCGGCACCTTCGACGGCCGCGCGGTCACCGCGCAGTGGACCGTCACCCTCGTGACCGGCGATGTCGTGAACGTCCAGCGGTTCGCGGGCGGCCGGCAGGCGGCGACCGTGAAACCGGCCGCCGGCAACGAGCACGAGTCGTTCAGCACCCGGGAGGTCGACGGACGGCTCCATGTGATGCCCGCGTCGGCGCTGCCCTACGTGGCCTCGGGCCGGCTCGACCGCAGCCTCTTCGACGTCACGTCACTCATCGAGCAGGGCTACGACGACGCCCACGCCGCGCAGCTCCCGCTGATCGTCTCCTACGGCGATGCCGTCGATTCGCTCAGGACGCAGAACGCCCCCGCGGGCACGCGCCGTACGGCCGTCCTCAACAGCGTGCACGGTGCCTCGCTGAGCGCCCGCAAGGCCGACCTGACCGACTTCTGGAAGGCCGCCACCGCACCGTCGAGGCAGGGCCGGGCAGGGACCCCGCGGCTCGCCGGGAACATCGACAAGGTGTGGCTGGACGGAAAGGTCACGGCCGACCTTGACCGGAGCGTGGCGCAGATCGGGGCACCGGAGGTCTGGAAGTCCGGATACACCGGCAAGGGCGTCAAGGTGGCCGTGCTCGACACCGGCGCGGACGCCGACCACCCGGACCTGCGCGGCAGGATCACCGAGGGCCGCAACTTCGCCGAGGGCGAGGGTATCGCCGACCGGTTCGGCCACGGAACCCACGTCGCCGCCACCGTCGCCGGCAGCGGAGCGGGATCGGGCGGCACCCGCAAGGGTGTGGCACCCGACGCCGAACTCGTCATCGGCAAGGTCCTCAACGACGAAGGGTACGGCCAGGAGTCCTGGATCATGGCCGGCATGGAGTGGGCCGCCCGCTCCGGCGCCTCGGTGGTCAACCTGAGCCTGGGCGGAGCCGTCCAGGAGGACGATCCGATGGCCGCCGCCGTCGACCGGCTGACCGAGGAGACCGGCACCCTCTTCGTCGTCGCCGCCGGCAACGAGGGCCCCGGATCGGGCACCGTGGGCTCCCCCGGTGTCGCCGAGCGGGCGCTGACCGTGGGTGCCGTGGACCACGAGGACACCCTGGCGGGCTTCTCCAGCCGAGGCCCCGTGGACGCCGCGTACCGGGTGAAGCCCGAGGTCACCGCGCCGGGTGTGGACATCGTGGCCGCCCGCGCCCAGGGCACCGCCATGGGGACCCCCGTGGACGAGCTGTACACCTCCGCGTCCGGAACCTCCATGGCCACGCCCCACGTCGCGGGCGCCGCGGCGCTCCTGGCCCAGCAGCACCCGGACTGGACGCCCGGCCGGATCAAGGACGCCCTGGTCGGCACCGCCAAGGCCGTTCAGAACGCGGCCGTGGACGCGCAGGGCAGCGGCAGGATGGACGTCGCACGTGCCTCCGCCCAGGCCGTCCACGCCACCGGCACCCTCAACCTGGGGGTCACCCAGCCCGACCAGGGCCCCGTGAACGGGAAGGTGACCTACACCAACGACTCCCGCTCCGAGGTCCGGCTGTCCCTGTCGCTGGACGTCAGGGGCGCCGACGGCACCGCGGCACCCGCCGGAATGTTCGCGGCCGGCTCGTCGACGGTCACCGTCGCCCCGGGCGCGACGGCCACCGTGCCCGTCACCGCGACGCCCGCCGCCGACACCCGCGGCCGCTTCACCGGCCACCTCACCGCCACCGGCGCCGACGGTTCGGTCAGGCTCCGGACCGCCGTCGCCCTGACGGTCCAGGGCGCCCTGCGGACCATCACGCTCACGGGCCTCGACCGCTCCGGCAAGGGCCCGCACCCGGTCACGTGGTTCCAGTTCTACGGCAGCGACTCCAGGTGGGACACCATCGGGAGCTTCCTGCCGCAAATGCACGGCGAGAGCGTGTCCTTCCGGCTGCCGGAGGACACGTACTTCTTCGCGGCGCTCGCTGAGGGCACGGACGCCATCGGTGACGACAACAGCCTTGTCATCCGGCCCGAGTTGAAGGTCACCGGGGACATGACCCTGGTGGTGGACCCCCGGAAGGCCGTCAAGGTCGACATCCGCACCCCGAAGCCGGCCGAGTCGCAGGGCATGGTGCACTACGGCGTCCACCGGGCCTTCGCCGGCAGGGACATCTCCACCAGCGTGGTCGCGTACAGCACCATGAAGACCCTGTACGTCACGCCGACGGACAAGCCCGCCAACGGCTCCTTCGAGGCCTACTCGCGGTGGCAGCTCACCCCGCCGCGGCTGAACGTCAAGGTGCTCGGCCGGAACGCGCCAGAGCTCTACGCCACCCCCCTGGTCAACTCTCCCCTGCCGGACGGCACTCGCCGTCTCCCCCTCGTGGACGTGGGAACCGGCACGAAGGAGGAGCTGGCCGGCAAGGACCTGCGCGGCAAGATCGCGCTGGTCGACCCCGGCGAGTTCGGATTCTCGAATGTGGCCGGGGTCGGCGAGGGCGGAGCCGCCGCGATCCTGATGAAGTCCCCGTTCCCCGGGGCCGCCTGGCAGCCCTGGACCCCCCAGGGCGAGCGGCTCCCGGTCATGAGCGCGCTCATCAGCCGGGACCACGGAAAGGCCCTGTCCGAGCTGCTGTCCCGGGGCGAGGTGCGGATCTCGTGGTCGCTCGTCTCCGCGAGTCCGTACCAGTACGACGTGATGCTCGTCCAGCGCGACCGGGTGCCGGGGAAGCTGCTGTACCGCGTCGACCGGCTCCCGACCGCCACGGTCAAGAGCCGCTACCACCGCCCCGGCGACTCCGAGTGGCACATGGAGCAGCGCTTCTCCTGGCGTCCGTGGCAGACCACCGACGTCACCATGGAGGGGCAGTCGTGGGTGAAGGTGCCGTCGACGCGCACCGAGACCGTCAGCGCCGATGACACCGTGTGGCTGCACCGCGTCAGCCACACGATTCCGTGGAGCTTCGAGCCGCTGTTCACCAACGGGATGATGGCCGGATTCGAGCAGTACGCTCCCGGGGAATCGCGGAACGAGAACTGGTACCGCTCGGTGATCCGGCCGGCAGCGCCGAAGGGCGTCGAGGGATTCGCCTCGGTCCGCAAGGGGGACACCCTCTCCCTGAGGATCCCGGAGTTCTCCGACAGTGACGGCCACTACTCCTTCGCCGAGTACAACGACCAGGTGAACACCCGTCTTTACCAGGACGGGAAGCTGGTCGCCGAGCAGCGCAGCCCGTGGGGCGACCTTCCCGTGACGGGTGGCGGAGACTACCGCCTCCAAGTGCGGACCAGCCGGCCCGCCGGACCGGAGTGGCAGGTCTCCACCTCGACCGACACCAGTTGGCGTTTCTCGTCGAGGACCACGCAGAAGAGCACCCTGCTGCCCCTGATCCAGCTGGACTACGGGGTTCCCGTGGACGGCGGCAACAAGGTCCGGGCCACCGGTCCGACGGCCGTGTCCCTGAAGGCCCGGCACCAGGACGGCCTGAAGGGTCCGCGGATCGACCGCATGCAGGCGTGGGTCTCCTACGACGACGGCGCCCACTGGACCAAGGTCACGCGGTTGTCGCACGAGGGCACCGGCGCCTGGAAGGCACTGATCGACCCCAAGTCCGCATCCAAGGGCACCGGTTACGTCTCCCTGCGCGTCCAGGCCCAGGACACCGCCGGTGACCTGGTGGACCAGACCGTCATCCGCGCCTACGGCGTCCACGCCGGCTGAGGTCCGGCTCACGGCCCGTGCGGCCGGCGGCGATCCGCCGCCGGCCGCACGGCGTTCACCACCGGGTGACGATGTCACCTCCCGGCCGGCGGACTTCCGGACTCCGGAACGGGGCACAACCGGCCTGCCGTACAGGCCCGGGAGCGCTCCGGAACATATTCCCGATGGGGGTCGCCGGGGCCCGGCGACCACGCACACCGGCACGCAGGTGGGTACTATCCGGCAGCAACACCCAATTCACGAGGAAGCGGCTGTCGTGTCCAACAACACCACCATTCAGGACCGGTATGCGACGCGTCTCGCAGAGGACCTGGAGAGCAACGCCAACGAACAGGAAAAGCTCCGCGCGCACCTGGCGGAACTGCAGGCCCACTTGGCCCGGCTGGAACAGGAACGGGAGTGGCTGACCCGGCTGCGGGGCACGGTCACCAGTGCTACCGGCGCGGGCGGGCACGAGGACCCGGCGGATGAGGCACCGGCCACCGACGGGGCCGGGGAAGCGGCGCCGGAAACCACGATGGAAACCACAGCGGAACCGGAAGCGGAAACAGACGCGGGAGCGGAGGAGCCTCGGGCCGTGCCGCGTCCGCGCGGCCGCAAGCCGGCCGCCCCACCGCGGGCCCGCAAGCCCGCGAAGAAGGCGGCGGCGTCCCGGCGCGGCCGGGAGGCGAAGCCCGCCGCACCTCCGGCGGCACGCGGCGAGGAACCCACGTTGCGCAGCCTCGTCGCCGACGTCCTGGGCGCGGTCGCCGAACCGCGCATGGTCAGCGAGTTCGTCGATGCCGTGGCGAAGCGCTTCCCCGACCGCGCGACACCGAGCGCTCCGGTGATGCGCAACGCCCTTGAGTCCCTGGTCGCCAAGGGGCTGGCCGAGCGGGAGCGGAAGCAGGGCAGCGTCTTCTACACCCCTGTCGCGCCTCCGGCGGGCGCGACGGCGGGCGAGGCTGCCGAGCCAAGGTCGGAGCCCGAAACGGCCACGGCCTGACCGCACGTCATCCTGACGAGGAGGCCGCCTCGCTCTCGCCGAGCACCGCGCCGACCGGCGCGGAGTGCGTTCTCGCCGATGACGGCGGTGGCCCCGCCCGGGGCCACCGCCGTCATGGTCGACACGACCGGAGACCTTCCGCGCCGGGCCGGGGCTCCCTTCGCGCGGCGGTCGGACGATCCGCGGAATCCGTTCACCGGGCCTCGGACGAACGGTCCTCCTCGACCGCCGGCGCGACACGGACCGGTGCGCGGGTGGCGCCGGGCTCGTGTACAGGGGCCGCCGGCGTACGGTCGATCCGCAGGCTGAGCAGTTCGGGGCGGCTGTAGTGGCCGCGCGCGTCCATGAGGCGCTTGCGCCGGTCGATCAGGGCGAAGTCGAGGTCGGCGATCAATTCCCCTTCGCCGGACGTGAGCGGCTCACCGATGACGCGGCCCTCGGGGTCGACGATCGCGGTGAAGCAGCCGCCGGAGATCGCACCGGCGGGACCGCCGGTGTCCTCGGCGATCCGCGCCTGCTGGTCGGCGTCGAGCCACGCGGTGGCGTTCACCACGAAGCAGGCCGACTCCAGCGCGTGCTGGCGGATGCCGACCTCCATCTGCTCGGCGAAGAGCGGGCCGCCGAACGCACCGGGGTACATCGCGGCGTGGATCTGCTCACCGTCGGCGATCAGGGCGTATCGCGCCAGCGGCTGATAGTGCTCCCAGCAGGCGAGCTGTCCGATGCGGCCGACGGCACTGTCCACCGCGCGCAGCCCCGAACCGTCGCCCTGGCCCCAGACCATCCGCTCGTGGTAGGTGGGTGTGATCTTGCGCCGGCGCTGGATCAGCGTGCCGTCCGCGTCGAACAGCAGCTGGGTGTTGTAGAGGGTGCCGCCGTCGCGCTCGTTGACGCCGATCGAGACCACCATCCGCGCTTCCCTGGCGGCCTCGGCGATCGCGTGCGTCTCGGGGGACGGCACGGTCACGGATTCCTCGAGGAGGCGCAGATGCTCCGCGGCCATGGCGTAGGGCGGCTGCACGAAGGAGAAGTAGGGGTAGTAGGGCACGACGGTCTCGGGGAAGACGGCGAACTGCACTCCCTTCCTCCCCAGTTCGCGGATCTTGTCCACGACCTTCCCTACGGTGCCCGCCCGGCTGTAGAGCACCGGGCTGATCTGGACGGCGGCGGCCTTGACGACGGTCATGGTGTGGCTCCTTCTCCGGATGCGCGGTCGACGCGACGGTGTGCCGCGGTCGCCGTCCGGCGGACGGCACACGGCGGATGACGGGCGGCGGATGACGAGCGGAAGCCGGCACGTTCGGGAGAACAGGACCGGACGGGACACCGGACGAGGTCCTCGGCGCTCCCGGCCGCAGGACGTCCGCGCCGCTGGACGGCGCCCGGCTTCCGTGACGGACAGCGGTCCTGCCGGACCCCGTCCACATTAGGAGCATATGCTCGTATCAGACGAACGGCAAGGGTTCGACCTGTTGCGGGGCGACGTGCGCGAGGCCGCGGCCGATCGCTTCCACGGCCCCCGGCGGGCAAAAAAACGAGCGCCCACGCGTGGCTCACGCGACGCGGGGCGCTCCGGCGGGGCTGGGGCTCAGGTGGCGACGTTCTTCAGGGCCGCGCCGAGGGCCTTGAGGTCCAGGCCCTCCAGATGGTCGAGGAAGTGCCGCCTGACGGAGAGCAGGTTGGTCCGCCATGCCTCACTCAGGCGGGCGTAGCCGGCATCGGTCAGCACGGCGTTCCAGCCTCGGGCGTCCTGCGCGCACTTGACCCGCTGGACGAACCCCTCACCTTCGAGCCGGTGCACGACGCGCGTCATGCCGCTGACCGACAACTCACAGACACGGGCGAGATCGCTCATGCGCAGTTGCCGGTCGGGAGCCTCGGACAGATTCATCAGAGTCAGGTACTCGATCAGCGGAATCCGCTGCTCACGCACCATGTCGGCGTCCATGGCCCGGGGCAGGGCATAGATGACACGGCTGAGGGACCGGACGACCGCCTCTTCGTCCGGGCTGAGCGGTTCTATCGCTTCCGAGGCCGCCTGCGGCTGCGGCTTGACGTCTGACATGGCTGTAGCTTACTTGCACAGCGAAGGGAATGGACGAAGTCCGCTCCCTGGGCCGGAACGCACCACGGCAGCGCGTCCCCGCCCTGCGGCACGCTGCGGGCGGCACCGCGGCCGCCGGTGGCCGTGAGGCGGCACACCGCCCACGTCGCTCCCCACCGGCGCCGCGCCACGACCGGCATCACATGAGGCGCCGGTCACGGTGGGTCTCCAGCAGCCGCAGCCAGACCTCGCCGAGCGTGGGGAAGGCGGGAACGACGTGCCAGAGCCGGTCGAGCGGCACCTCGCCGACGACCGCGATGGTGGCCGAGTGCACCAGTTCGGCCACGCCGGGACCCGCGAAGGTCACACCCACGACGGTGCCGCGGTCCTCGTCGACCAGCATGCGGGCCCGGCCCTGGTAGCCCTCGACGTACTGGTGCGCACCCGCGACGCGGGCCAGGTCGTAGTCCACGACACTGATCCGGCGCCCGCTGCGCTCCGCCTCCTGCGTGGTCATACCGACGGCGGCGATCTCGGGGTGGGTGAAGACGACCTGCGGAACGGCCACGGAATCGGCCGTCGCCACATGGGCGCCCCACGCGGTGTCGTCCACCGGATCCCCGCCCGCGCGGGCGGCGATGACGGCGCCGGCGATGCGGGCCTGGTACTTGCCCTGGTGGGTCAGCAGCGCCCGGTGGTTGACGTCGCCGACGGCGTAGAACCAGCCGTCGGCGACGTCGGTCACGCGGAAGGTGTCGTCCACCTTCAGCCAGTCGCCCGGGGTCAGGCCGATCGTCTCCAGCCCCAGGTCCCAGGTGTTCGGGGTCCGGCCGGTGGCGAACAGGATCTCGTCCGCCACCAGGTGACCACCGTCGGCCAGGGTGATCCGCACCTCCCCGTCCTCACGGGCCAGCGAGGCCACGGAGGCACCGAGGCGGACGTCGACACCGGCCTCCCGCAGAGCGTCGGCGACCAGCTCGCCCGCGAACGGTTCCATCCTCGGGAGCAAACCCGCGTCGCCGCGGACCAGCATGGTCACCTCGGAGCCGAGGCCCTGCCAGGCGGTGGCCATCTCGACGGCCACCACTCCCCCGCCGACCACGGCCAGCCGGCCCGGGACCTTGTCGGCGCCGGTCGCCTCGCGGCTGGTCCACGGGCCCACGGCGTCGAGTCCGGAAACCGCCGGCAGGGCGGCGCCGGTGCCGGTGCAGACGGCCACGGCCTTCCGAGCGGTCAGCGCGACCGTCCCGCCCTCGGGTGTCCGGACCTCCACCTCGCGGGGGCCCGCGAGCCGCCCGTGGCCGCGGATCAGGTCGACGCCGACCGACCCGAGCCAGTCGACCTGGCCCTCGTCCTTCCAGTACGCGGCCATCTTGTCGCGGTGCGCGAGCACCGCGTCGACGTCCAGCGGCCCCGCCGCCTCACGCAGCCCGGGGACGCGCAGCGCGTCCGCCCGCGCCACCACCGGCCGCAGCAGTGCCTTGCTCGGCTCGCAGGCCCAGTAGGAGCACTCGCCGCCGAGGAGCTCGCGCTCCACGATCACGGTGCTGAGCCCTGCGGCCGCGGCCCGGTCGGCGACGTTCTCGCCGACCGGGCCCCCGCCGATGACGACCACGTCGTAGGTGCGCCGTGCCGGGTGTGCGTCTGCTGCGTTCATCACTGCTCCTGTGGTTCTTCTTGGATCTTGTCGGCCGTGCGGCCCCGCGGCCGCGGGCCCGAGCCGGGTCGTCGGCAGCCGCCTCCGGCCCCGCGGGGGCTCAGCGCACGGTTCCGGCCGGTTCCGCCCGGCGCCGGGTGCACATGCGCGCTTCCCGTGTGAGAGCAGATGCTCCTATCCTGGACGGGAATGCTCTGGAGGCGACCATGACCACTCCGGCGTCGAATGCGGACGCGTGCAACAACCTGGCACTGCGCAAGGCGGCCCGGTATCTCGGCGCGACCTACGACAAGGCGCTGGCTCCGGTGGGCCTCCGCGCGACGCAGTTCAGCATCCTGCAGCAGCTCAGCACCCACGACGAGATGACGATCACCGCCCTCGCGGACATGATCGCCATGGATCGCACGACGATGGCCTCCAACCTGAAGCCGCTCGCGCGGGAGGGCCTGGTCACCGTCGAGACCTCGGCGACCGACCGCCGGGCACGGATCGTCGCGATCACACCGGACGGCCTCGCCCGGATGAAGGCGGCGCTCCCGCTGTGGAGTGGCGTGCAGGGCGAGTTCGAGGAGAAGTTCGGGGGCGCCCAGGCGGCTCAGTTGCGCGGGTTCCTCGAAGCCGTCCTCGGCACCGGCTTCGAGCCCTGGGCCGAGTGACGGATCCACGGCCGCGCGGGGACCCGCCGTCATCGGCCCGCGGAGATGCCGTCGGGGGTGTCGACGGCGGCCGGAGGCGGATCGAGGGGCGACGCTTCGGTGTCGGGGACTCCACCCGGCCCGTCCGTGCCGCCGCGCCGCCGGCGACGGTCGTTGCACCAGGCGACCGCGCACGCCGCCAGGTACAGCACGCCGATCGGTGAGGCGAGCAGCAGCATGCTGAGGGGGTCGGTACTGGGGGTGGCGATCGCCGCGAAGACGGCGATGCCCATGAGCATGCCGCGCCACCAGCCGGCCATCCGGCGCGCGCTGATCACACCGCCGAGGTTCAGCAGCACGAGGAGCACCGGGAGTTCGAAGGAGAGACCGAAGACGACGACCATGCGGGTGGCCAGGTCGAGGAAGTCGTCGACGGGCAGGAGGTTGGTGGCGTTCTCGGGGGTGAAGGAGATCAGCACCCGGGCCGTCGTCGGCAGGGTCCAGTAGGCCACGGCGGCGCCCGTCAGGAACAGCGGGATGCCGGCCCCGAGGAAGACCAGGGTGTACTTCTTCTCGTGGCGGTGCAGTCCCGGGGCGACGAAGGCCCACAGCTGATACAGCCACACCGGGCTCGCGACGACGACACCGGCGGTGATCGACACCTTCAGAGCCAGGCTGAAGGGCGAGAGCAGACCGTTGAGGGAGATCACACCGCAGTGCCCGGCGTCGTTCGCGCCGGCCAGGCGGCCCGGAGCGCAGCCGGGCAGGGGATCGATGAGGAACCCGATCAGGTCCTGGTAGAACAGGGCTGCGGCGACCGTGACGAGCAGGATGGCTCCGACGGCCTTGAGCAGGCGGTTTCGCAGCTCGCTCAGGTGCTCCCGCAGGGGCATCTCCGCGATGTCGCGCGGTGTACCGGTGGGCATGGCGGTCCCGGTCCCTTCGTCGGCGGCGCCGGCCGCACAGGTGTCCGTCAGTGGTCGCGGCGCGTCAACGCCGATGGGTGGCCTCCGCCGCGGCGGCCTCGGTGGCCGTGCGCAGGCTCTCGGGCCCGGGCTCGAGGACGGTCGCGGCGTGCGTGCCGCTCGGGGTCCCGTCCTCGTCGTCCTTCCGCATGGCCTTGGTCTCGCTCTTGAGGATCCGCAGCGACTGCCCGAAGGAACGGGCCATGTCGGGAAGGCGCTTGGCGCCGAAGAGGAGCAGGACGACGACGAGGATGAGGATGATCTCGGGTGCTCCGAGCCTGCCGAACATGGGTGTTTCCTTTCCGAGGGGGGCTGAGGGCACGGGAGCGGCGCTCCCGTGCGGACGGCCCTGCCGCCGGGGAGCGGAGTGCGGGGCCTGTGGGCGGGGTGCGGGGCCTGTGGGCGGGGTGGGGGGACGGCGCGGGCCGACGGCGGGCGACGCGGAATCGCCGTGTCACGGACCGCCGTCGCCGGGGCCCTGGTGGCCGTCGGGGTGCCCCGCGCCGGCGGGCTGCCGGGGCGGGTGGCCGGCGTTCGCCGGGACCGCGCCGGAGGCGGCGGGTGTCCCGGGGCTCTTCGAGATCTTCGCCGCGCCGCCGCCGTGCGGTGGCGGTCCCTCGAAGTCGAGTCCGGAGGCCAGGTCGCCGAGGCCGAGGCCCCGGTCACCCAGCAGGTTCTTGGTCACGAAGGTCTTCGGGTCGAGGTCCTGGAGGGACAGGTCCCGCAGTTCGGCGGGAAGTTCCTCGCGGATGCCCTCCTGGGCGCTCCGTGAGAACTCGCGGAGCCTGCGCAGCGTGCGCGCGGTGTCGGCCACCAACTTGGGAAGCTTGTCGGGCCCGACCAGGATGACCGCCAGCACGGCCAGTGCCACCACTTCGAGCGGGCCGATGTCGGAAAACATCCATGACTCCCGTCTGGGTTCGTGAGGGCTCCGCCGCTCCCGGACAGGAGGTGAGCCGTGTCGTCGGTCGCACGGGCGCGGGCTGCCGGTCGCACGGGGTGTGCGACCGGCAGTCCCGGCGCCCGGACCGGACCGCGCGATGACGCGGCGTTCGCCCGGGTCCTGCCCGCCGGGGCACCGGCGGGCAGGACGGCCCTTCCGTCGGCGTTCAAGGGCGCGCCCGGACGTCCGGCGGCGTCGTCAGCGGGACCGACGGGGCGCCGCGGCGCGGCGGTACGGGGCCAGGAAGTCCGTCAGCTCCGCGAGCAGTTCCTTGGGAGCCTGCTCGGCGACCCAGTGGCCGGAGCCGGGGATGACGACGCCGCGCACATCGTTGGCGAGGCCCGACATGGCGCCTCCGACGTACGGACCCCAGCTCTCCGATCCGCCGATCGCCAGGACGGGCATCGTGAGCTTGGTCTTCGAACGGTCGTCGTTCTGCTTCTGGGTGACCTCCCACGCGCGGTAGAAGCCGAATCCGCCACGCAGGGTCTCGGGGTCCGAGAAGAGGCGGAAGTAGTACTCGCGCGCGTAGTCGGGCAGCCGCTTCCCGCCCTGGATGTCGAACTCGTAGCCGAAGAAGACGTCCTCCCGTCCCCTGACGAGCTTCTCGGTCAGTTCGTGGTTGACCCGGTTGAAGGGGATGTGCCACAGCCGGTTGTTGTCGCGCTCGGGCAGGAACAGGTCCGGCGAGTGCTCCGTCGTCGGAGGACCGGGGACCTCGGCGAGGGCCACGTACTCGACCCGGTCCGGGTGGTCCGCCGCCAGCGCGTAGCCGATGATCATGCCGGTGTCGTGTCCGACGACGGCGAACTTCTCGTGGCCCAGGGCGTCCATGAGGGCGACGAGGTCGTCGGCGAGGGTGCCGGTGTCGTAGCCGTCGTTGGGCTTGTCGGTCAGGCCGATGCCGCGCTGGTCGACGGCGATGACCGTGTAGTGCCGGGCCAGCTCCGGCATCACCATGCGCCAGGCGTACCAGTTCTCGGGCCAGCCGTGCACCAGGAGCAGCGGCGGGCCCTCACCGCCGACGACCACGTGCTGACGCAGCCCATTGGCCTGCACGAACCGGCTGGTGAACGTCTTGGTGAACCCCGCCGGCAGCCGCGGCGCCGTCGAGACCGAACCGAAGCCTCGCGGCATCCGCTTCGGGGCGGTGGCGGACGCCGACGACAGCCCGCCGACCAGCGGGACGCCCGCGGCGGCGACGGCGGAAGCGGCCGCGCCACCGACGAAGAGGCGTCGCGAGAACCCGCGCGGCGCGCGGTGGGACGTCGGCCGGACGGGGCCGTCCTGGCCGGAGGACTCCACGGGGGAGTCGTTCATGGGGATTTCCTTTCGCAATGCTGCTCGAACACCGCGGTGCAGCCTGACCCCCGCGACGTGGGAGCATGTGCTCGTATTAGGGTGCAGCTGTCGGCGAAGCCGACGTCGTGACCGCGCGGGGCCGGGTCAGCGGCCGGGGAAGCGCTGCTTGATCTCCTGGAGCGTCCAGCCGTTGCCGTCCGGGTCGCTGAAGGTGGCGAAGGAACCGTAGGAGGCACGGTCGGGGTGGAGACCGGGAATCCGGCCCTGGCCCTCCAGGCGGTGGGTCACCTCTCCGCCCTCGTGGCCGTGGTAGATCATCCCGCCGGCGTCGTGGAAGACCTCGCTGACCTCGATGCCGCGGGCGACGAGCTCGGCACGGGCCTCCTCGATGTCGAAGACGGCGAGGTACAGGCCCTGGGCCGAACCCGGCGCCGCAGACGTCAGCCCCTGGCCGAACATGACCGAGCACTCCGAGCCCGGCGGCGTGAAGTGGACGGCTCGCCAGTCCGCGCTGACCGTCTTGTCCAGGTCCAGACGGAATCCCAGCGCCTCGTAGAAGGCCTTGGCCCGATCGACATCGGACACGGGCAGCACGGTCACTTCGAGCTTCATGTACATGGAGAGGTTCTTCTTTCTGATGTCGGTGCGCCTCACATCCGTGAGCCACCGGTTCTCTGGAGAACGAGGACGACCGGACGGCGTCCGCGGCGGTTCCTCCAAGGCGGGGGGAAACCGGCGTCTCGCCGCCGGACCCGGCGCCGAGGCGCCGGCCGCGTCGCGCGGGCCCACTCTGCGAGTGAACCTGCCGGCCGTCGAAGCCTGCGAGCCGTACTTCCCGAGCCGCTCACAAGCTCTCGTGGTTAGGACCGTAGGTCATTGACTCCTAACGCGCAACACGCGGCGGGCGAATCTCGGGGTGCCCTGTGTCTCACCGCCGGATGTCACAGTGGCCGCAAGCCGCTCGGCACATGGCCCGTCCGCGCCTCCCGGACACGACAACCGCCACGGACATGACGACGGTCACAGCCCCGCCCTCCCCCGGCGCGGCGACAGAACGGAGCCTCCTCCGCACAATGCGTCGACTCCCGGCGGGCGTCCGCCCCAGAGGCGGACGGAACCGACCACTCCCCCGGAGGCATCACCGGACCGCGCCACGGCGGGCGGCCCCGCATCGCGAGCGGCCGCACCACGCGGCTCGCGAAGGCGGGAGCACCCCCCACCGACGGATCGGCCGGCTCGTCCGGCGTGCCCTTCCGGACGGGCGGCGTCCCGGGAAGAGAATTACCTCCGTCACGGTTTTACAAGCAACGATGGATGATCTAGCCTTCCTTCGACCAAGGAGGCCCACACGATGTCGCCGGGCACGACCGAGCGCAATCCGATGACCCAACCGCCGCCCGCCGTCGAGGCGGTCCTGCGGTTCGTCAACACACACACGTCCGGCCCCCGCCAACTGACGGAGCGCTTCACGGACGCGCGGAGCATGCACGCATGGCTGCTGGAGAACGGCCTCGGCACACCGGACACACCCGTCTCGGAGGCCGACGCGGTGACCGCGCGCGAGTTCCGCGACGCCCTGATCACCGTGCTGCTCGCCCATGCGGGCGACCAGGAGACCACCCCCGAGGAACTCTCCCAGGCGGAGGCCTACCTCGGCGGCATCGCCTCCAGGTATCCGCTGGTGACGGTCATCACCGCCTCGGGCGCCTCACTGACGACCGCGCAGTCGGGCGTCCCGGGGCTGTTCGGCACCGTCCTGGCGAGCATCACGGAACTCGCCCAGGCGGGACTGTGGGACCGGCTGCGGGCCTGCCGGCACGAGCCGTGCCACTTCTGCTTCTACGACCGCACGCGCAACAGCTCGGCGGGATTCTGCGGTCCGAGGTGCGGTTCACAGGCGTCCATGCGCGCCTACCGGCGGAGGAAGAAGGAGCAGGCCGCCTCGGCATCGGCCTGACACCGGCAGGCCACGGCCCCGTGACGGACGTGTTCCGCCTCAGGCGGAGCCCGCGGCCGGTCGCCGCACCATGGAGACGTCGACGGGGTCCTGCGCCTCCACCGTGAACCCGTGGCGCTCGTAGAGCCGCCGGGCCGCGCTGCCCTGGAGCACGATCAGGCGGACCGGCACACCGTCGGCGTCGATCCGCTCCAGCAGGCTCCGCAGGACGGCCGATCCGAGCCCCCGGCCCTGGAGGCCCGGAGCGAGATAGAAGTGCTCGAGCCACCGACCGTCCTCGACGGGGCGGACCGTGACGCAGCCCGCGAAGGCGCCGTCGGCCTCGATGACCGAGGTGTGCCGCGGCGAGAAGGAGTCCCGCAGCCGCTGCCTCACCCGATGCTCGTCGAACCGCCCCAACCGCTCCAGGTCCGGGCGCATGACCGTCGCCCGCAGCTCCGCGATCGCCTCCACGTCCGCAGGAGCCGCGGAACGCAGCGCCCATACGACGGGCCGGCCCGGCTCGATCGCGGGCGCCATCCCGGCCTCGATCCCCGACTCCGCCCGGCCCGCCGGATTCCCGTCCGCTCCCGTGCCCGTCTCCATGGCCGGAGTATCCCAACGGCACACCGCCGGGACGCAATCGGCGTACCTCCCCACCGGACGGACCGAAGGCCGCCCCCGTGTGCCGGGGGCGGCCTTCGCCGCGGACCGGATCGCCGGCCATCGCGGGTGGGTACGCCGGCCCCACTCCCCACAGCGGGGCCGGCGTACGCGCGGGGTGGGTGGCTTACATCTTCATCCCGTGGTGCGCGCTCTTGCCGTGGCGCATGCCCGTCGCCATCCCGCCGTTCATGTCCATGATCATGTGGTGGATGTCATGGACGGCGGAGGGCATGATGACGAAGGGCCGCATCATGCCCTCGTCCTCGTGGTCCAGCAGGTGGCAGTGGTACATGACCTTGCCGGTCTGGTCGGCGAGCCGTCCGGCGACGGTGACCAGGGTGTTGGCGTTGACGGTGATGGTGTCCTTCCATCCCGATTCCTCGGGGGCGACCGGCAGGGCCGCGCCCAGGGTGATCGGGCGCTTGGTCTGCGCGGTGGGGAAGTCCACGCCGGAGGCGTCGACGGCGCGGCGGTCGATGACCTGGAAGTTCATCAGGTGGATGTGCATGGGGTGGTAGATGGGAAGGCCTTCGGGGGCGACCGAGATGAAGTGCCACTTCTCCCAGGTGCCGGCGGCGGCGAAGAAGGTGGTGGTGTCCTCGAACATGGTGCCGGTTCGGCGCAGCGTGCGGGTGCCGTCGGGCATGTCGACGGTGACGATGCCCTCACCCGGCTTGGTGCCCTTCGGGGCTTCCTCCATCTCCCAGATCTGGGGCATGGCGCCGGTGGTGTCGAAGCCGAGCAGCACGAAGCGTTCGGTGGCGTCCTTGGGGACGTCGGCGAGGGTGAGGTTCCGGAACGACGCCGACAACGTTGTCGGAAGCGAAGGCACCGGGCGCCGCTTCTCCTCCACGCGGAACTGGATGACCTCCGGGAAGGGGATCAGGAAGTCCGGCAGGGCCGCCCCCGGGGTCTGGCCCGGGATCGTGTTGACCAGCTTCAGCTTCTTGCCGGGGTGGGCGGCGAAGTTGATGACGATGTCGGCGCGCTCGGCCGGCGACAGCGACAGCGCCTCGTCGATCGTCTGCGGCTTGCCGAGCAGACCCAGGTCGGTGCCGATCAGCTTCATCGCGCCGCGCACCGGCTTGCCGGTCTCCTCGTCCACCACGACCAGGCGGTAGATGCGGGTGCTGGCGACGTTGACCATCCGGAAGCGGTAGGTGCGGGCCTGCACCTCCAGATGCGGCCAGACCACACCGTTGACCATGGTGAACGGGGCCAGCGCGGCCAGTGCCGGGGGGATGGTGCCGGGCATCGGCATCGCGCCTCCGCCCACGACCCGCTTGGACAGCACCTGCCCGGTGAGCAGGCCCTGCGAGTCGGTGTCGAAGTTGACGTCCTGAATCATCAGCGGGATCTCGTGCTCGCCCTGGGGCAGACCGAGCCGGTCCTCCTCGGCGTCACGCACCACATAGTTGCCGACCAGACCGGCCGCGACGTTCAGCGAGGTCACCGCCATCGCGTGGTCGTGGTAGAAGAGGTGCGTGGCCGCCTGGTCGTTGGCGTACTCGGCCAACTGCGCGCCACCCGCGGTGATCCCGTAATCCGCCGCACCGTCGCTCATGGCGTTCTGATGGCCGCCGTGCAGGTGAACGGTGGTCCAGGCGCTCAGCCTGTCGACCTCCGGACGCGCGGTGGCGCCCTCGGAGCCGGGACGGTTGTAGGGCAGAAGACCGGGGCCGGGGCCCTCGGGGTTCACCCACACCGCCTTGATGGGCGTCTTGCCGCGAAGCTTGTTGTTCCACGCGACCCGCACCTGCCGCCCACTGCGCACCTCGATCGTCGGACCGGGGAAGTGGCCGCCGTACGTCCACAGCCGGCTCGGCGGCATCTGGGAGTGCAACCGCACCCGCGACTCGACCAGATCGATCTCGGTCAGCCCCTGGCTCTTGGGGCGCAGCGTCGGCGGGACCCGCAGGGGATCCCGGAACGGCGTCAGAGCCTTGAACGTCGGCTCGTTGACACCCTGCAGCGCGTCGGCCGCCTCCGCCGTACCCTCGAAGAGACCCGTCGACCCGAGGACCCCGGTCCCGGCCACCGCGACCGCCGCCGCGGTCACGCCGGCCATACCCAAGACGGTCCGCCTACTGGTCGTTGCCATGTAAATGCTCATCCTGTTCTGGGTGATCTGGGTGCGGGAAAGACCCCCTTCGAGGCCGTGGGCGCACGCGCCCCATCTGCCCGATGGGAGCGTTGCGCCGCTTCGCCGACGTTCCGGCGGCCGGCCCCGGGCATCACGACGTGACAGGGGTACGTGACGGTGATGCGGGACTGGCGTACGGACGGCGAAGCCGGCCGGGCGACGGGCTGCACGGACACACACCGAACGACGCTTAGGGCCTCCGACTCGGTGGGATGTCGGCAGGTTCGCCGCCTAGGACATCCCGGGTCGGGGCAGCTCGGCCGGCCCGTCGGCCGTTCGAGACGAGGTACCCGTCGTTCGGTGCTGCAGGAGCACGCCTGTTGCGAATCCGCTGTCGGGCGGCGCCGCAGACAGGAGTTCCCAGCCGAGCCGGGCCCTCGCACCTCTTTTTGCTTGGTCAAACAAGTAGAACATTGAAACATTTGTACGGGCAAGTAGCTTGAGTCACCATCAATCGGGAGGAGGATGCGAACCGTCCACAGGCGGACGGATCGCTCATCCGGAGCCGGACCCCGAGGTGTCACCCGGTCAGAAGAGGGCGGTCACAGCGGCCGTCGGCGCAGCGGGAGGTTGCGGGGCGCGAGGTCGCGGAGCGGGGCGGTGGCCGGGACGCGGAGCCGCGCGGCCCGGCGACCGACGTCCGGCCCCGCCCTCCGCTCCCCACTCCCCGCGCCCCCGCCTTGCTCCCGACCGCCCCGGCACGCGACGGCTCACCCCAGATAGAAGTCCCTGCGAACGGCCACGAAGTCCTCGACGGTGCCGGCGGGCACGCCCGTGACGCGCTCGACGTCGGCCGACGCCCGGTCGTAGCGGTTCTCCTGGTGCAGGCGTCCCATCGTGGCGATGTGCGCCTCGATGTGCGGCGGCAGCCCGGCCTGGGCGAGCACCTCCGCACGCCACCGGTCCAGCGGCACGTCCACATAGGACACCTCGCGCCCCAGCGCCCGCGAGAACTCTTCGGCCATCTCCACCATGTCGACGGTGCGCGGCCCGGTCAGTTCGTAGACGCTCCCGATGTGCGGAGCGGGGTCGCGGAGCACTGTGGCGACCACCCTGGCGACGTCCGCCACGGCCACCGGCGAGGTGCGCCCCTTGCCGAACGGCAGCTCGATCGTCCCCCTCTCCCGGATGGACCGCGCCGCCAGGGCGGTGAACAGCGGGTTGTCCAGGAAGGACGTCGGGCGGATGTGAACCACGGGCAGACCCGACCAGTTGAGCACCTGCTCCGCCAGCCAGTGCAGCCGCTGCTGGTGCGACTCCCCGGTGCTGGTCGCGGTCATCTGCGACACCGTCATCTGCGACATGCCCACCAGGGCGTCCAACCGCCCGTACTCCCGCGCCACGGAGGCCACCGTGGTCGCCGCGAGGAGATGGTCCGGCGACACGGGCATGGCGAAGTACATGCGGCTGACACCCTCCAGTGCGGCCGCCACGGTCTCGGGCCGGGTCAGGTCGCCGAGGACGACCTCCGCGCCGAGGGCGCGCAACGCGTCCGCCCGCTCGTCGTCGCGACGCACCATCGCCCGCACCGGGACGTCCTGGGCCCGCAGGTGCTCGAGGGCCGCGCGGCCCACACCGCCGACCCCGGTCATGAGAACAAGATTGCCGGCAACCATAGGTCGCTCCCTTCCTGGCTGACTGGATTTCCGAGCGCGACCACACCTTCGGGGGACCCGGCTCGCATATTTACGAGCATATGCTCCTATCTCGGGAGGGGCAAGGGTCGGACCGCACACCTGAGCGAACGGCCCTCCGCGCACCTATACTCGCCACGAGGGAGCCGTTCGATGACGAGCAGCAGCGCAGTCGGAGAGCACCCCCGCGGAGGCGGGTCCGCACGGATCGAGGGCACCGGTCTCGCGGAGGTCCTGCACGGCGCCGTCCGCGAGGCGCTGTACCGGCTGGACAGCGTCGCTGCGGCGGTCTACCTGCTGGACGAGGAACACGAGGCACTCCGGGTCGCGATGATCGCGGGCAGCCCGCCCTCGATGTTCACGCTGCCGTACCGATTCGCCTTGGACGCGCCCTATGCCTCCGCCCGCGCCCTGGCCTCGGGGAAGGTGGCGGCACTGACCGATCCGGACCCCGCCACGGCGGGGCGGCCGTATGTACTGCCCTATCCCTACGCGGCCCTCGCGGCCCCCGTCATCGCGGGTCGCCACCGCTTCGGCTCGCTCACCGTCCTGCAACTGGAGACGCAGGGCGGCTTCCGGAGCACGGACCGTGCGGCGCTGCGGGAGATCGGGGAGGAGCTGGCCACCGCCCTCGTCAGGCTCACCGACAGCGGTGTCCCCATCGAAGCCGGTCCCGCGCCGACGCTCATTCCGGTGTTCCACACGAGCGTCGGCACGCCGGGCTGGGGATCGCCGGACGTCCCCGGCTCGGCCGGCACCAGCTTGATGTACCCGCTGCGCAATTTCGCCGACCTGCTGAACCAGTCCACGACCATGGAGCACATCGTCGCGGCCTCCCGCCACTGCCTCATGTCCCCGTTCCGTGCCCGGGCGCTGATGCTGGTCTCGGCGAGCGAGGGCCGCCTGTGGGTCCTGGGGCACAGCGGATCCACCTCCGGCCTGGTCCGTACCGTTCACGGCGTCAGGCTGGACGCCCACACCCCGGCGGCCGAGGCGATCCGGGGGCGCCCGTTGTTCCTCTCCGACGGCCCGACCGCGGATGCCGAATCCGACCGGCCCGACGGCGAGACCGGCGCTCAGGCCTATCTGCCGCTCATCGGGTCCAGGCACGTCATGAGCCCGCCGCTCACCCAGACCTCACAGGTCGTCGGCGTATGCTGCCTGGCTTTCGAAGGGTCGCGCGACTTCCCGCCCGAAGAACGGGCCGTGATGGGCATGATGGCGGGCCTGCTGGGCACGGCGGTGGAGCGTGTCGAACTGAGCACACGGCAACGCGAGGTCGCCGAGCACCTGCAGCGACGGCTCCTGCCGACCACCCTTTCCGAGCTGCCCCGGCTCACCACCACCGCGCGGTACCGGCCCGCCACGGTCACCTTCAAGGTGGGCGGCGACTGGTACGACGTGATCAAAGTGCCGGGGCATCGCACGGTGCTGGTCGTCGGCGACGTGGAAGGCCACGACCTGGACAGCGCCGCCGTCATGGGTCAGGTGCGCACCGCCCTGGTCTCCTACGCCACCGAGGGCCACCGGCCCGCCGCGGTGATCGACCGCACGGGCGGGCTGCTCGCCGCGCTCGGTACGGACCGGCTCGTGACCTGTTGCGTCGTGGCCCTGGACACCTGTGACGGCACGGCCGAGGTGGCCCTGGCCGGCCACCCCGAACCGTTGGCCCGCAAGCCCGACGGGAGCGTCGCGACCCTGCACGCGCCCGCCAACCTCCCGCTGGGCATCACCGCACGGCACGCCTACCGGGCCTGTGAGCACACCCTCCCGCCGGGGTCCGTCCTGATGCTGTACACCAACGGACTGACCGACTGGAGCGTCCGAGATCCGGGGACCCATGTGCGAGCGGCGCTGGGCGTGGCGAGCCGGGAGGCCGGGAGCGACCTCGAGGAGCTGGCCGACCAGCTCATCGCCGAGGCCTCCGGCCCGGAGGAGCGCCGCGACGACGCGGTGCTGCTCCTGGCCCGGTACGAAGGCGCCGTCGGCGCGGACGTACCGCGGACCGCCAGCCTGCAGGTCCAGCGCCGGGACCTGCACGGGGTCAAGGAGGCCCGCTGTTTCGTGGACGACCACCTGCGCTCCTGGGCGCTGACCCGGATGTCGGACACCCTCCAGCTCATCGTCTCCGAGATCGTGACCAACGCCCTCATCCACGCGGGCAGCGACGTCGACGTCCGCCTGCGGGCGTACGCCGACCGCATCCGGCTGGAAGTACGGGACTCCGACACCAATCCGCCGGTCCCCTCGCCGCTGGCCCTGGACGAGGAGGAGAACGCCGAAGCCGAGCACGGCCGGGGCCTGCTCATCGTGGAGGCCCTGGCCGGGGCGTGGAACACCTCCCCCAACGGCCGCGGCAAGACCGTGTCGCTGGACCTGCCCATCCCGGACCGCTGAGCCCCGCCCGCTCCCGCCCTCAGTGCGCGTGACCGTGGTCGCCGTCGTCACCGTGGTCATGGCCCGGGTGGCGACCGGCCAGGGTCCGGGTACGTGCGGTGACCTCCCGCTCGGACACCGCGCCGTGTTCGGCGAGTACGTCCTCCAGGGCGGCCAGCCACTGCCGGTAGTAGTTCCAGGGCCCGTCCCGCCCCGGCGGGTTCTCCCAGGCGGCGATGCGGGCGATCAACGCGGCCTGGAACCGGGGCCAGGTGAACGCACCCGCTTCGTGGAGGCTGACGGCCATGCCGAAGGCACGGCTCTCCCAGGGTTCGGCGAACACCAGCTCGCCGTTGGAACGGGGCGGCGCGGCCGGCCCTTCGATGTCCAGCGGCGCCGTCATGGTGCCGCCACCTTCGCCACGCCGACCATCGCGTCCCGGGTCACCAGTGGCACGAGTTCCTCCTCCGGCAGGTGCTCGGTACCGGCGGGGCGTTCGGGGAGCACCAGCCAGCGCACTTCGCTGGTGGAGTCGCGGACGGTGATCCGCACGTCGTCGGCGAGCTCGAGTCCCATCTCGGACAGCACCCGGCGCGGCTCCCTGACCATGCGCGCACGGTAGGCGGGGTCCTTGTACCAGCTCGGCGGGAGGCCGAGCACCGGCCACGGATAACACGAGCACAGGGTGCAGACCACCACGTTGTGGACGGTCGGCGTGTTCTCCACGACGACGATGTGCTCGCCCTGCCGCCCAGAGAAGCCCAGTTCCGCGATGGCGGCGGTGCCGTCCCGGAGCAGCCGCTGCCGGTACCGAGGGTCGGTCCAGGCCCTCGCGACGACCTTGGCGCCGTTGAGCGGGCCCACGTGGGTCTCGTAGGTGGCGATGATCCCGTCCAGCACGTCCGGGTCGATCAGGCCGCGCTCGGTGAGCAGTTGCTCGAGCGCCTCGGTGCGCAGGGCCGCGGGGAGGCGGTCGTGCGATCCGCCGGTGGAGGTCATGAGGGTGTCTCCAGATAGCTCTCGAACAGCTCCGCGGTGACGGAGAAGGGCTCGGCGCCTTCGCCCCACAGTTCGCGGGAGTCGAACCGCACCGAGTAGACGTGCTGCGGGTTCTCGCCCAGGAAGTGCGCGTGGGTGTCGGGCAGGACCGCGGCGGGCTGGAGGAGGTCGACGACGCCGGTGTGCCCGCGCAGGTAGCGCGGGAGCCGGGTGTGCCCGGGCGGCGAGAAGTCCCTGGCGCGCACGCGGTCGCCGGCGGCGAAGGCCGGCGGGGTGTCGACGGTGCGCAGCGATCCCTCGGCGGTCGGCGTGTGGTCCGGCCGGGCGGGTTCGGGGGCCGGGGGTTCCTCGACGCGCTCGCCGCGCAGGTTGCGGGCGCGGGCCTCGACGGCGGACGGCGCCAGGACGGCACTCTCGGTGAGCATCAGCTCCGCGGCGTTCAGCCAGCGGCCGAAGTAGCCCTCGTCCAGGTACGCGGCGCGGTCCAGGCGCTCCTGCGCGTGCCGGAAGCCGTCCACGGTGTACCCCGACACCCGGGTGGAGAGGATCGCCAGCGCGAACGCCCGGCCCTGCCAGGGCTCCTCGAAGACCGGTTCGCCCGCTCTCGGCGGACGTACGGGGCCCCAGCCCGGTGTGCCCCCCATGTCGGCGATGCCCTCCACGGCGCGACCTCTCTGTGCCTGCGACAACCGGCACACAAGCTTGGCCTCCCAGCGGCGCGCGGCCCGGGCGACACGGCCCGAACGGCCCCGATGTCCATCCGATGAGGTATCCCGGAGAGATTTATTGCAACGTCAAGCAAATACCTTAGGATGGGGCGACCCACTCCGGGCACCGCGTCGCGCGGTACACACCAGCGGGTTCCCGGCGCGCCCGTGCTGCGACGGCGCGACGCGCCGGCCCCACACCAGGAAAGGCGGATCATCGTGCAGTTCGGGATTTTCGGGGTCGGGGACGTCACACGTGACCCGGTGACCGGTCGTACGCCGAGTGAGGCGGAGCGGATCCAGGGGGTGGTGCGGCTCGCGAAGCGGGCGGAGGAAGTGGGCCTGGACGTGTTCGCGATCGGGGAGCACCACAACCCGCCCTTCATCCCCTCCTCGCCGACGACGATCCTGGGGCACATCGCCGCCATGACCGAGCGGATCGTGCTCAGCACGTCGGTGACGCTGATCACGACCAATGACCCGGTGCGCATCGCGGAGGAGTACGCGATGCTGCAGCACCTGGCCGGGGGCCGGGTCGACCTGGTGCTGGGCCGCGGCAACACCGTGCCGGTCTACCCGTGGTTCGGGCAGGACATCCGGCGGGGGCTGGAGCTGGCGCTGGAGAACTACAACCTGCTGCACCGCCTGTGGCGCGAGGACGTGGTGGACTGGGACGGCAACTTCCGTTCCGCGCTTCAGGGGTTCACCTCCACGCCGCGCCCGCTGGACGGAGTCCCGCCGTTCGTGTGGCACGGGTCGATCCGCACCCCGGAGATCGCCGAGCAGGCCGCCTACTACGGCAACGGCTTCTTCGCCAACAACATCCTCGCCCCGTACGGCCATTTCGAGCGGCTGGTGGACCTCTACCGGCAGCGCTACGCCCACCACGGGCACGGCACCCCGGAACAGGCGATCGTGGGGCTGGGCGGCCAGGTCCACATCGCCAGGCGGTCGCAGGACGCGGTGGCCGCGTTCCGTCCCTACTTCAACGGCTTCCCGATGTTCAGCGGGCAGTCGCTGGAGGAGTACATGAAGCTCACCCCGCTGTCGGTGGGCAGCCCGCAGGAGATCATCGACAAGACCATGGACTTCCGGGAGCGCTTCGGCGACTACCAGCGCCAGTTGTGGAACGTGGACGGCATGGGCCTGCCCATCGAGGCCGCACTGGAGCAGGTCGAACTGCTGGGCACCGAGGTGGTGCCGGTGCTGCGCAAGGAGATGGCCGCCGTGCGCGCGCCGGGCGTGCCGCAGGCACCCACGCACGCCGCGCGGGTGAAGGCGACGTACGGCGACGCGCAGCCGCGCCGGCCGCGGCCGAACCCCAACCGCGGGGACAACGTCACCGGCGCCTCGCCCTACCAGGACAGCGACCCCGCCGTCGCCACCCGCTACCCCGCGATCGGCTGAACCGTGACGCACTCCCCCACCCGCGCCCCCGCCGGGGGCCCGCTCAACCTGGTCGTGGTCAACGCCGGCGTCAGCGACCCCTCCTCCACCCGGCTGCTGGCCGACCGCATCGCCCACAAGGCCGTCGCCGCGCTGCGCGAACTCGACCGGGAGACCACGACCCGCGTCGTCGAGCTCGGCCCGCTCGCCGTCGAGATCGCCCGCGCGATCGTCTCCGGGCACCCCGGCGAACCCCTGCGGTCGGCGATCGCCGACCTGGCCGCCGCCGACGGCGTCATCACCGCGACCCCCGTCTACACCGCGGGCATGAGCGGCCTGTTCAAGTCGTTCTTCGACGTCGTGGACAGCGACCTGATCGTCGCGACCCCCGTCCTGGTCGCCGCCACCGCGGGCAGCCCCCGGCACGCGCTGGCCGTCGAGGACCAGGTGCGGCCCATGTTCGCCTACCTGCGCGCCCTGACCCTCCCCACCTCCGTCTTCGCGGCGCCCGACGACTGGGGCACACCCGCGCTGGGCGACCGCATCACCCGCGCGACCACCGAACTCGCCGCCCTCATGGCCGGCGGCATCGGCCGCACGATCGCCGACCGCGCGTGGTCCGGCTACCAGCACCACTTCGACGGCAACGCCACGCGGGCCGAACGCACCGCCGCCGATGTCGACTTCGGCACCCCCCTCATGCGCCTCGCCGCGGGCGGCGCCCCCCTGGGGAGAAGCGACACGCCCGGCACCTGAGCGGCCGCCGTCCCGGACGCCGCCCCTCACCGCCCGGCCGGGGGCCGAGGGGCGTCTCCGGCCCGCGGCGCCCGGGAGTTCCCCCACCTCGGGACGCCCCGCGCCGCGGGAACTCCCGGGCGCCGCACAGTCGCGAGCGCACGCTTCCGCGAACCCCGGACGACCGGGGCGCCGAGGTGTCCGTATCGCCGTACCGCCGTACCGCCTTGCCGCCGTGCCGTACGGGGATTCAGCCTCCGAGAACCCGCGGCGACTGGTCGGCGTCGAGCAGCAGGGCCTCGCTCCGCCGACCAGGTGTGGCGCAGCCGGTGTCCTTGCCCGTGGAACGGCTTCGCTCCGCCCACGCGGCCACCGGCGGGCCCGCCGCGCCCAGCGTCGCGAGGAACACGCCGAGCAGCAGCCAGCCCGTGTGTCCGAGCCCGAGGACCGCTCCCGTGAGGATGACCGGGGCCAGGGCCTGTCCGGCGTCGAAGCCGATGCCGAAGAGGCCCTGGTACTGCCCCTGGGCGTGGTCGGGGGCGAGCCCGAAGCCGAGCGCGAAGCCGGCCGAGGACTCCCATACCTCTCCGAGACTGTGCACGCAGACGGCGAGGACGGCGAGCCCTGGCGCGATCCATGCCGGAACGTCCGCCGTCAGGGCCATCAAGGGGCAGCTGACCAGGAAGAGCAGCCCGGCGAGGCGGAACGCCCGGCCTCCCTGACGCGGAGTCTCCACCCGGGAGCCGATCCTGCTCTGGAGCAGCACGCACACTCCGCTGTTGACCGCGTAGACCGCCGCCACGGTCCAGCGGGGCGCGTCGGTGTGAGCGGAGAGCCAGATCGGCAGCAGCAGGGAGACGGTCTGATACTGCAGGCCCATGGCGCCGTAGAGCGCGACGAAGGACACGTACGGCCGGTCGGCCAGGACGGCCCAGCCGCGGTGCCCCTTGGGCCGGGGCAGGGGCCGGTAGTTCGGGAGGCCGATCAGGGCGATCAGGCCGGCGCAGGCGAAGCTGGCGGCGTTGGCAAGGATGAGCGCGGTGTACGCCGAGCGGGTGTCGACCGAGACGGCGAAGGCGGCGCCGAGGGTGCCCAGGACCACGCCGAGGTTGACGAACGTGCGGAGTCTCGCCCTGAACGCGGCCGGGCGCTCACCGCCGGCGCGGGCGACGAGCGCACCGCCCGCGGCGCCGCTCGCCGTTGCCGCCAGCCGGTCCAGGGTGGCGATGAGCGTGAACGTGACCCAGTCGTGGATGAGGACGAAGGCGGCCATCGTCGCGGCCTGCGTCGCCACGCTCGTCAGCCAGACCGTGCGCGGCCCGTACCGGTCGGCGAGATTCCCCGCCGGGATCCCGGCCAGCAGACCGGTCAGCCCGGCGATCGTCAGGCCGACACCGACCTGGGCGGCGGGCAGGTGCACGACCAGCGTGAAGTAGAGCACCGCGGCGGAGTTGAACAGCCCGTTGCCCACCCGGCTGACGAAGCTCGAGATGATCAGAGCGCGCTGCGGGCCGTTCGGCGCCGGCGAGCCGGACGTCCGCTGCCTGGAGCCCCTCCCGATCATGCCGAGCAGGCTAGCAGCGCCCCTTCCGGGACCCGCGGGCCCGTCTCACCTTCCCCGGGAGTCGTGCGCGGGGTGCCGCTGCCGGGGGATGCCGCCGGGAACGGGTGCGGCGGTACCGGCCGGTGAGGTCCCGGTCGCGTTCCACGCCTTGATGACGGCGCGGCCGTGTTCCGTGCCGAGCCGGCTGACCGTACCGGTGTCCAGGGCGAACAGGGAACCGGCGGAGGGCGGCAGGCCCAGCCGGCGGGCCGTGAGGACGCGGAGGATGTGCCCGTGGGCCACGAGGAGCACGTCACCGGCGGCGGGGTCGCGCAGCATCGGTTCGATGCGCGCGAGCACGCGATCGGCGCGGTCGCCGACGTCCCGGGGGCCCTCCCCCGGATGGTCCGCGGAGCCGGGAGCGACGCCGTCGGTCCACAGGTTCCACGTCGGCCGGGTGCGGTGGATCTGCGCGGTGGTGACGCCCTCGTACCCTCCGTACTCCCATTCACGCAGGTCTTGATCTATCTCGGCACCGGTCACCCCGGCGAGCTCGGCCGTGCGTACGGCGCGGCGCAGCGGGCTCGTCAGGACGAGGGAGAGGTCGTGTCCGGCGAGCAGGGGGGCGACGCGAGCGGCCTCCCTCTCGCCGTGTGCCGTGAGCGGCAGATCGGTGTGGCTGGTGTGCTGTCGGGACAGGGTCCACGCGGTTTCGCCGTGGCGGAGCAGGAGCAGATCACCCATGGTCGTTCATCCACTTTCGGCAACGAGGGGGGAGGGTGGAGCGGTCCGGGAGGGTGGGAGGGAGGGAGCGGTGCCCGGGACGGTGACGGCGCCGGCCGGCGGATCTCCGGCCGGCGCCGTCCCGGGCGCGGGTGGTGGTCAGGCCCGGTCGTCCGAGGAGGCGACGGCGTGGCCGCCGAACTGGTTGCGGAGCGCGGCGATCATCTTCATCTGCGCGGAGTCGTCCTGGCGGGACGCGAAGCGGGCGAAGAGCGAGGCGGTGATCGCGGGGAGCGGCACGGCGTTGTCGATGGCCGCCTCGACGGTCCAGCGGCCCTCGCCGGAGTCCTCGGCGTAGCCCTTGAGCTTGTCCAGGTGCTCGTCCTCGTCGAGGGCGTTGACCGCGAGGTCCAGCAGCCAGGAGCGGATGACCGTGCCCTCCTGCCAGGAGCGGAAGACCTCGCGCACGTCGGTGACCGAGTCGACCTTCTCCAGCAGCTCCCAGCCCTCGGCGTAGGCCTGCATCATGGCGTACTCGATGCCGTTGTGGACCATCTTCGCGAAGTGGCCGGCGCCGACCCTGCCCGCGTGGACGAAGCCGTGGGCTCCTTCGGGCTTGAGGGCGTCGAAGACCGGCCGGACCTTCGCAACGTGGTCGGCCTCGCCGCCGACCATGAGGGCGTAGCCGTTCTGCAGGCCCCAGACGCCGCCGGAGACCCCGGCGTCGACGAAGCCGATGCCCTTGGCCGCGAGCTCCTCGGCGTGCTTCTCGTCGTCCGTCCAGCGGGAGTTGCCGCCGTCGACAACGATGTCGCCCGGTTCGAGGAGGCCGCCGAGCTCGTCGATCACGGACTGGGTCGGGGCACCGGCCGGGACCATCACCCAGACCGTGCGCGGGGCGTCGAGCTTGTCGACCAGTTCGGTGAGGCTGCCGACGTCGGCGAGGTCGGGGTCGCGGTCGTAGCCGACGACGGTGTGGCCGGCGCGGCGGATCCGCTCGCGCATGTTGCCGCCCATCTTGCCGAGGCCGACGAGTCCGAGTTGCATGTACGTGTTCCTTGTCTGTGCGCGGGGTTGTGGTCGCCGGGCGCGGGATCGTTGCCGGCGGGCGGCGCTCACCCGGGGCCGGGCGGCGCCGCCGTGGTCTGCTCAGGTCAGTTGCCCCGCAGCGAGCGGTACGCCGCCACCAGTCCCGCGGTGGAGGGGTCGAGGCCGGCCACGTCGGCGTCGCCGGTCAGGGCCGGTTCTACCCGCTTGGCCAGGACCTTGCCGAGTTCGACGCCCCACTGGTCGAAGGAGTCGACGTTCCAGATCGCGCCCTGGACGAAGACCTTGTGCTCGTAGAGCGCGATGAGCTGCCCGAGGACCGAGGGGGTCAGTTCCGCGGCCAGCATCGTGGTGGTCGGGTGGTCGCCGCGGAAGGTGCGGTGGGACACCTGCTCCTCGGGCACCCCCTCGGCGCGCACCTCGTCGGCGGACTTGCCGAAGGCGAGCGCCTGTCCCTGGGCGAACAGGTTGGCCATGAGCGGGCCGTGTTGGGCCTTGAGTTCGTCGCTCAGCTCGTCGGCCGGTCGCGCGAAGCCGATGAGGTCGGCCGGGATCAGCTTCGTGCCCTGGTGGATCAGCTGGTAGTAGGCGTGCTGCCCGTTGGTGCCGGGAGTGCCCCACACGACGGGGCCGGTCTGCCACTCCACCGGATTCCCGTCGCGGTCCACCGACTTGCCGTTGGACTCCATGTCCAGTTGCTGCAGGTAGGCGGTGAACTTGGACAGGTAGTGGGAGTACGGGAGCACGGCGTGCGACTGCGCGTCGAGGAAGTTGCCGTACCAGACCCCGAGCAGGCCGAGGATCAGGGGCGCGTTGGCCTCGGCGGGTGCGGTGCGGAAGTGCTCGTCGACGGTCCGGAAGCCGTCCAGCATCTCCCGGAAACGCTCCGGACCGATCGCGATCATCAGGGACAGGCCGATCGCCGAGTCGAAGGAGTAGCGGCCGCCCACCCAGTCCCAGAACTCGAACATGTTGTCCGGGTCGATGCCGAACTCCGCGACCTTGCCGGCGTTGGTGGACAGGGCGACGAAGTGCCGGGCCACCGCCTTCTCCTCGCCGTCGAGACCGGCCAGCAGCCAGCCGCGCGCCGAGGTGGCGTTGGTGATGGTCTCGATGGTGGTGAAGGTCTTGGACGCGACGATGAACAGCGTCTCGGCCGGGTCCAGGTCCCGCAGGGCCTCGTGGAGGTCGGCTCCGTCGACGTTGGAGACGAAGCGGAACGTCAGCGAGCGGTCGGTGTGGGGACGCAGCGCCTCGTACGCCATGGCCGGACCGAGGTCGGAACCGCCGATGCCGATGTTGACGACGTTCCTGATCCGCTTGCCGGTGTGGCCGGTCCACTCACCGGAGCGGACCCGCTCGGCGACGGCGGACATCTTGTCCAGCACGGCGTGCACCTGCGGCACGACGTTCTCGCCGTCGACGTCGATCACCGCGTCCCGCGCGGCGCGCAGCGCGGTGTGCAGGACCGCCCTGCCCTCGGTGACGTTGATCTTATCGCCGCGGAACATGGCGTCGCGCAGTGCGAACACACCGGTGGCGGCGGCCAGGTCGCGCAGCAGGGCGAGGGTCTCGTCCGTGATCAGGTTCTTGGAGTAGTCGATGCGCAGGTCGCCGACCTCCACCGTGTACCGCTCCGCGCGCGCGGGGTCCGCGGCGAACAGCTCGCGCAGACGCAGTTCCGGCTGCGCGGCGGCACGGTGGTCCGCCAGCGCGGCCCACTGCGGGCGGTGGCTCGGTGCGGGTGTGTCAGGCATCGTGCTTCTCCTGGTTCCTCTGCTGGGGTGCCCGCCGCCGTGCCGGCGCGGGCGGAGCCGCCGCGGGGGACGCGGGCGGGGCCGCCGCCGCGGGGGGCGCGGTGATCCGGGCCCGGAGCGCCGCGGCGTACGCCTCGTCGGGATCGAGGCGGCGGAGCTCCTCGGCGATGAGCTCCGCGGTGGTGCGCACCTTCAGTGCGAGGGTGCGCGTGGGCTGTCCGGGGATGGACAGGCGCGCGACGGCGCCCTCCGGGCGGTCGATGAGGATGTCGCCGTCCGCGGTGCTCAGCCGCACCGCGGTGACGACGGGGCCGTCGGTGACGACGCGCTCGACCGGTACGCGCAGCCGGTCGGTGAACCAGCGCGCCAGCAGCTCGGCGCTGGGGTTGTCGGCCTCGCTCTCCACGACGGCCGACGTGACACGCGCGCGGGCCTGGTCGAGTGCGGCGGCGAGCATCGAGCGCCACGGCGTCGTCCGGGTCCAGGCGAGGTCGGTGTCGCCGGGGGCGTAGGCGGCCGCCCGGGCCGCCAGTTGTTCCAGCGGCCGCTCGACCGCGTAGGCGTCGGTGATCCGGCGCTGCGCCAGCGCGCCGAGCGGGTCGGCGGCGGGGTCGGCGGGGGCGTCGACCGGCCACCACACGACGACGGGGGCGTCGGGCAGCAGCAGCGGCAGGACCACGGAGTCGGCGTGCTCGGACACCTCACCGTGCAGTCTGAGCAGTACCGCCTCGCCGGATCCGGCGTCCGAGCCGACGCGGACCTCGGCGTCGGTACGCGAGGGCACGGGCCGCTGCGCGGTCCGGGCCGGACGCTTGATGACGACCAGGATGCGCGAGGGGTGCTCGTGCGAGGCCTGCTCGGCCGCCTTCAGGGAATCGTGGGCGTTCTCCTCGTCGGTGACGACGACCATCGTCAGCACCATGCCGACGGCGGGGCTCCCGATCGCCCGGCGGCCCTGCACCAGGGCCTTGTTGATGTGGCTTGCCGTGGTGTCGGTCAGGTCGATCTTCATGGCCTGCGCCAGCTCCGTCCGTCTCGTGCGAGCATCTCGTCCGCCGCCTTCGGACCCCATGTACCGGCGGTGTACTGCGCGGGCCTGCCGTGGCGGTCCCAGTACTCCTCGATCGGGTCGAGGATCTTCCAGGACTCCTCGACCTCCTGGTGCCGCGGGAAGAGGTTGGCGTCGCCGAGCAGCACGTCGAGGATCAGTCGCTCGTAGGCCTCCGGGCTGGACTCGGTGAAGGACTCGCCGTAGGCGAAGTCCATCGTCACGTCCCGGATCTCCATCGACGTCCCGGGCACCTTCGACCCGAAGCGCACGGTCACGCCCTCGTCCGGCTGGACGCGGATGACGATCGCGTTCTGGCCGAGCTCCTGCGTCGCCGCCGGATCGAACGGGGAGTGCGGGGCGCGCTGGAAGACGACCGCGATCTCGGTGACACGGCGGCCCAGCCGCTTGCCGGCCCGGAGGTAGAAGGGGACGCCCGCCCAGCGGCGGTTGTCGATCTCCAACTTGATCGCGGCATAGGTGTCGGTCTTGGACTTGGGGTCGATGCCGTCCTCCTCCAGGTAGCCGAGCACCTCCTCGCCGCCCTGCCAGCCGTGCGCGTACTGGCCGCGCACGGTGTGCCTGCCCAGGTCCGCCGGCAGCTTGACCGCCTGCAGCGCCTTCAGCTTCTCCCGCACCAGCGACTTGGCGTCGAAGGAGGCGGGCTCCTCCATCGCGGTCAGCGCGAGGAGTTGGAGGAGGTGGTTCTGGATGACGTCGCGCGCGGCGCCGATCCCGTCGTAGTAGCCCGCGCGCCCGCCGATGCCGATGTCCTCGGCCATGGTGATCTGCACGTGGTCGACGTAGGAGCGGTTCCACACGGGCTCGAACATCGTGTTGGCGAAGCGCAGCGCCAGAATGTTCTGGACCGTCTCCTTGCCCAGGTAGTGGTCGATCCGGAACACCTGCTCCGGGGCGAACACCTCGTGGACGATCGCGTTCAGCTCCTGGGCGCTGGCCAGGTCGTGGCCGAACGGCTTCTCGATGACGGCGCGCCGCCAGGAGCCCTCGGGGGCGTCGGCGAGCCCGTGCTTCTTCAGCTGCTGCACGACCTTGGGGAAGAACTTCGGCGGCACCGAGAGGTAGAAGGCGTAGTTGCCGCTCGTCCCCCGGGTGGCGTCCAGTTCGTCCACGGTGACGGCCAGTTGCTTGAACGCCACGTCGTCGTCGAAGTCGCCGGGGATGAAGCGCATGCCCTCGGCGAGCTGCTGCCAGACCTCCTCTCGGAAGGGGGTGCGTGCGTGCTCGCGTACCGAGTCGTGCACGACCTGGGCGAAGTCCTGGTCCGCCCAGTCGCGGCGGGCGAAGCCGACGAGCGAGAAGCCCGGCGGCAGCAGCCCGCGGTTGGCCAGGTCGTACACGGCCGGCATCAGCTTCTTGCGGGACAGGTCGCCCGTGACGCCGAAGATCACCAGGCCCGACGGGCCCGCGATGCGCGGCAGCCGCCGGTCGCCGGGGGCACGCAGGGGGTTGGACCACGGGATGGTGGGTGTGGTCTCGGACTTGCTCATCGCCCGTCGGCTCCCTTGTCGTTGAGTGCGGTTCCGATCGCTTCCAGCAGGTCGCCCCAGGCCGCCTCGAACTTCGCGACGCCCTCGTCCTCCAGCTGATTCACGACCTCCTCGTAGGAGATCCCCAGCCGTTCGACGGCCGCCAGGTCGGCGCGGGCCCGGTCGTATCCGCCGGTGACCGTGTCCCCTACGACGCGGCCGTGGTCGGCTGTGGCGTCGAGCGTCGCCTGGGGCATGGTGTTGACCGTTCCGGGCGCGACCAGCTCGTCGACGTAGAGGGTGTCCTTGTACGCGGGGTCCTTCACGCCCGTCGAGGCCCACAGCGGTCGCTGCTCGTGGGCGCCGGCCGCGGCGAGCGCGGACCATCCGTCGCCCGCGAAGACCTCCTGGTAGGCCTCGTAGGCGAGCCGGGCGTTGGCGAGTGCCGCCTTGCCCTTGAGGGCCCTGGCCTCGTCGGTGCCCAGCTTCTCCAGGCGCTTGTCGATCTCGGTGTCGACGCGGGAGACGAAGAACGAGGCGACGGAGTGCACGGTGGACAGGTCGATGCCGGCCGCCCGTGCCCTCTCCAGACCCGCCAGGTAGGCCGCCATGACCTCCCGGTAGCGCGTCAGCGAGAAGATCAGCGTGACGTTCACGCTGATGCCGAGGCCGATGACCTCCGTGATGGCGGGGAGCCCGGCCGGTGTGGCCGGGATCTTGATCATCACGTTGGGGCGGTCGACCAGCCAGGCGAGTTGCCTGGCCTCGGCGACGGTCGCCCTGGTGCGATGGGCCAGACGCGGGTCGACCTCGATCGACACCCGGCCGTCCCGGCCGCCGGTCGCCTCGTACACCGGACGCAGGATGTCGGCGGCGGCCCGGACGTCGGCGGCGGTCATCATGCGGACGGCTTCGTCCCGGGTGACCCCGCGCACGGCCAGCTCGGCGAGCTGCTCCCCGTAGTCCTCCCCCGAGCCGATGGCGGCCTGGAAGATCGACGGGTTCGTGGTGACGCCCACCACACGCCCCGAGGCGACGAGTTCGGCGAGGTCGCCGGAGGCGATCCTTCTGCGCGACAGGTCGTCCAGCCAGATCGAGACTCCCTCGGCGGCCAGGCGCTGCAACGGTTCCGCGGTTGCGGTTGCTTGTTCGTTCACTGTGATCATCTTCTTTCTGCGCTCGCATCAACCTCGCGGGGCCGCAAAGGATTCCCGGCTGCGGGGGGCCATGTTTCCGCAGGTGACGGAGGTGTGCCTCCCGCGGGCATGACCGCGCGGGCCCCGGGAATGTGACGAGGCGACGAAGATCACACCTCGCGCGGGGGCGGCGCGGCCCCGCCGGCCCTTCCCCGCGGCCTCCCCCCGCGACGGCGCGTCACGCGGATCCGGACCGCCCGGCACCGACGAGGCCGCCGGCGACGTACTCCTCCTCGGACGCGGCCACGCGCGGGCCTTCGGCCGCCCACAGCCGCAGCCGGGCGTCGTGCAGCCAGTACGCGGCAATTGCCGAGGAAACATCCATGATGTCTGCTATCTGGTGATAGGTGAAGCCTTCAACGGCCGCGAGGTACACGGCGAACCGCTGCTCCTTCGGCAGCGCGAGGAGGGCGCCCCGGACGTCCGACTCGGGGATCAGGACGAACTCGTCCAGCGCGGACACCCGCAGCCCCTCCGAAATCCCGGACTCCGGCGGCAGCACGCACACCTCCGGGTGGGGGCCGACGAACGCCGAGGCCAGGAGGTCGTAGAGCCAGGCCTTGTGGTCGACGCCGTCGACGACGCGCGGGAATGCCGCGTACGCCCGCGTGAACACCTCCATGACGAGTTCCTCGGCGTCGGCCGGATCACCCGTGACACCCGAGGCCGCCCGGTACACGGAGTCGAGATGGGCCAGCACCTCCCGCTCGAAGCGCGCGTCGCGTTCGGCGCGTTCGGCGCGTTCGGCGCGTACCGGGGCGGAGTCCCGGTCCGCACCGGGCGTGCCGCCGTCGTCGCCCGTCATCAGGCGGGTCGGCTCCTCGTCGCCCGCCCGCGTCCGCAGCGAGCGCACGATCCGGCGGTGCCGGCCGCCCCCCGCGCCCACTCCGCTCCCCCGTGCGCACGAGTCCCCGTCGGCTCGCCGGCCCCGGTGCCGGCCGGTGCCCGAACCGGCGGTCAAGCCGGTGCCCGAACCGGCGGTCAAACCGGCGGTCAAACCGGCGGCCGCGGTCCCGCTCGCGGCGGAGGACTGGGGGTCTGTCATCGAGTAGGGCATCTGCTTCCCTTTCCAGGAGTGCCGCCGATCCGGCGCTGACGCGCAGGCGGGAACGGCCGCGGGACCGCGTTTCCAAGATATTTGCTTGGCATAGCAAATATATATGCTTCACCGAGCAAGTAAAGTGGGGGCATGCCAGACGCCACACAGCGGATGAAATCGGATGCGGAGCCGCCGATACCCCTCAATCCGGATGAAGAAGCCCTCGTTCGGTCCCTCAGCCGCGTCATCTACTCCCTGCCCCGGGCCCTCGACGCCGACATGACCCATGAGCAGCGGCTTCCCCTCATCGAGTACCAGGCCCTGATGAACCTCTCCGAGGCCCCGGACCGGAGATTGCGGATGAGCGATCTCGCCGCCGCCTGCGACATGTCGCTCAGCGGCATGACGGGCGTCGCACGTCGGCTGGAGGACCAGGGGTTCATCCGGCGGGTCAAGTCCGAGCAGGACGGCCGGGGATGGAACGCCGTCCTCACGGATGCCGGTCTGTCCCGCCTGGAAGGGGCCTGGCCGACCCACCTCGCCTCCGTACGCCGGCGCTTCCTCGACCACCTGGAGGGTCTGGACCTCAAGACGCTCGGCGCGGTGTTCCGCACGGTCGCCACCTGAGCGGCGTTTCCCGAGGTCGTGACCGTGATCAGCGGCCCGGCCGTGCCCCGGCCCGCCGGGCGGCACGATCTCGCGCCGCCGCGCCCGGGACGTGCATACTCAGGCCCTGCGGGCGCGCCGGCACCCGCGAGGAGCGGGAGGTACGCGATGGTGTCGTCGTCGGGGGCGGAAATCCGGAAGGTCACGATCCATGACGTGGCCCGGTCCGCCGGGGTGTCCCGTCAGACCGTGTCGCGGGCGCTCAACGACAAGGACGAGATCGACGCCGCCACGAAGCAGCGGGTCCTCGACGCGGCCCGCGAGCTCGGCTATCGGCCGAGCCGGTTCGCCCGCGGTCTGGTCCGCCAGGACACCACCACGATCGGGCTGGTCATCCCCGACCTGCTCAATCCGTTCTTCACCGAGGTCGCCGCGGCCGCGCTGGAGGCGGCCCGGGCCCGCGGCTGGCACGTCGTCGTGTACGACACCGCGGACCGGGCCGAGGAGGAGTTCGGCACCCTTCAGGTGATCGCCTCGCAAGTGGACGCCGTCGTCGGCTACTTCAGCTGTTCCGAGCACGATCTGGAGCGGTTCACCCGAGGACTTCCGGTGGTGCTCATCGGCCGGGAGCACCACACGGCGGGGTTCAGCTCCATCAGGATCGACGGCGAGGAGGGCGTCCGCGCCGCGGTCGCGCACCTGGTCGCCGCCGGACACGAGCGCATCGGGATGCTCGACCACGACGGCCGCTCCGAGCCCAGCATCCGGCGCGAGTGGTTCGCGGCGGCCGCGGCGGCCCACGGGATCGACGCCGGCCTGGTGGTCGGGGCCGCCCAGTCGGCCGACGGCGGAGGGGCGGCGCTCGGCGCCCTGCTCACCGACCATCCCGAGGTCACCGCGGTCTTCACCTTCAACGACATCATCGCCATCGGCGCCCTGCGCGAGGCGCGCCGGCTCGGCAGGAGCGTTCCCGCGGACCTCGCCGTGATCGGCTTCGACGGTCTGCAACTCGGCACCCTGGTCGAGCCCCCGCTGTCCAGCGTCGCCCTCGACACGCGGAAGTTGGGCGCGCTCGCCATCGACCAGGTCGCCCGGCTGCTGACCGGGATGGACCCGCTCGGCGCCGAGGACCTGGTCGTCCGGGCCGAACTGCGGCTGAGCGGATCCGCTTAACCCGCCGGACTCGTGTACGCCCCGAAGTCTTGACACTTGACCACACCGGAGCGCACACTTCCGAACAATTCTCAATGATCCCGTGAGCGTTCACGTGAACGCTCACGTGAACGCTCACGGGACCGGAATACGAGGTTTTGCCCTATCTCGCAACGGCGTTCGGCAAGGCAACCGACGCCGCTGCGGCCCACCCCTTCCCATCAGCGATCGTCCCGCCTGAGGTGTCAACGTCGACCCGTCTAGCGCCACCGCTAGTCGTCCTCTGGAACGGAAAATATGAGCAGCACAGTCACGCGCATCCGCCTCGCCGTCGTCGCCGCGGCAGCCAGCATCGCCGTACTCGCCGGATGCTCATCGCCGGCGCCGTCGGGTAACAGCGCATCAGCAGACTCCTGTGCGCCCGCGAAGGGCAAAGTCACCCTCCAGTACTGGAACACCGTTCCCGGCATGGACGAAGTCGTCGCGCTGTGGAACAAGAAGAACCCGGACATCCAGGTGGAGACGAAGAACATCTCCAACGACCAGTACGGCACCATCGGCAACGCCCTCAAGGCGGGCAAGGCACCGGACCTCGCCCAGATCGGCTACGACGAGCTGCCCAACCTGCGCAGCCAGGACGCCTTCGTGGACGCGTCGGCCTGCTCCGCGGCCACCGCGGCCAAGTCGAAGTTCGTGCCGTGGACCTGGTCGCAGACCAGCTTCGGCGGCACGGGCGTGTTCGCCTTCCCGCAGGACACCGGTCCGATGGCCCTCTATGTGCGCAGCGACATCTTCAAGCAGCACGGCCTCGAGATCCCGAAGACCTGGGACGAGTACGCGACGGAGGCGCAGAAGCTGCACAAGGCGGACCCGAACCTCAGCATGACGTTCTTCGACCCGAACAACGCCGAGTGGTTCAACGGGCTGCTGTGGCAGAACAACGCCGAGATGTACTCCTACTCCGGGGACAAGTGGCAGGTCACCGTCGAGTCCGAGCAGAGCAAGCAGGTCGCCGAGTACTGGCAGAAGCTGATCGACGCCAAGCTGGTGCGCACCGATCTCGCCCACGGCTCGACGCAGATGTACACCGCGTACCAGAAGAACCAGATCGCCACCTACGTCGGTGCCGCCTGGGGCTACAGCATGTTCCGCGACAACCTGCCCAAGCAGGCCGGCAAGTGGTCGATCGTGCCGATGCCGACCTGGGGTACGAGCGCCGCGTCCGGTGACTGGGGCGGATCCACGGTCGCCTTCATGAAGGGCGGCAAGCACCTGTACGAGTCGGTCAAGTTCAACAACTGGCTGAACACCGACCCGGAGGCCCTCGCGCTGGAGAACAAGCTGGGCGGCCTCTACCCCGCGGCCACCGCCGGTCTGGCGCTGCCCGCGCTCTCCGAGGGCGTGCCCTACTACAACAACGAGAAGATCTTCGACGTCTTCGCCGAGTCGTCCAAGAACATCGACACCAGCTTCACCTGGGGCCCGACCCAGAAGGCGGTGAACCTGGCGCTCCAGGACGCGATGGCCAAGGCGGCCGCCGGTGACGGCACCGTCGGCGACGCGCTGTCGGCCGCCCAGGAGGCCGCGCTGAAGTCCATGAAGGACCAGGCGATCCCGGCCGCGGCGGGCAAGTGACCACAGCATGACCGACATCGCAACCCGCGCGACCCGCGTGGTGGCGACCACCCGGGGCCGCCGTCGCCGTAACGGCGGCGGCCCCCGGGCGGGCACCATCGCCGCGTTCGTGACCCCGTTCTTCCTTCCGTTCGTCCTGTTCTACCTGGTGCCGATCGGCTACGCGCTCTGGCAGAGCCTGCTCGTCGTGCGTCGCACCGGCGGCCAGTACGGCACGTCGTACACGACCTTCGGCGGTCTGGAGCAGTACGAACAGGTCTTCCGGAACATCGAGTTCTGGGCCAGCATCGGGCGCATCGGACTGTTCGGCATCGTGCAGGTGCCGGTCATGCTGTTCGTCGCGCTGGTCATGGCCCTGCTGCTCGACACTCCCCTGCTGAAGCTCAAGTCGTTCTTCCGCATCTCGGCGTTCATGCCCTACGCCGTACCCGGCGTCATCGCCGCGATCATGTGGTCGTATCTGTACTCGCCGCAACTGAGCCCGGTCGTCGACCTGCTGAAGGGCATCGGGCTGGAGCCCGACTTCCTCGGCCCGGGTGCCGTGCTGTGGTCGGCGGCGAACGTCTCGACCTGGCTGTGGACCGGCTACAACATGCTGATCATGTTCTCGGCGCTGCAGTCGATCCCGCAGGAGCTCTACGAGGCCGCCAGGCTCGACGGTGCGAGCAACTGGGCGATCGCATGGCGGATCAAGGTCCCGATCATCGCCCCGTCGGTCGTCCTGACCACGGTGTTCTCCATCATCGGCACACTGCAGCTCTACGCGGAGCCGGCCGTGCTGCGGCAGATCTCCTCGAACATCTCGAGCACCTTCACCCCGAACATGCTCGCCTACACGGTGGCCTCCGGGAACAACTACCAGCAGGCGGCGGCGGTCTCCGTGGTCATCGCCGTCATCACCTTCGTCTTGAGCTTCGGGTTCATGCGACTGACCTCGAAGAAGGCCGGCCTGTGAGCAACCAGCCCCCGATCCGCGAGAGCCGCGTCAGCCGCACGGCCGCCATGGCCCTGATGTTCCTCCTGGCGATCTACTTCCTGCTGCCCGTCTACTTCCTGATCGTCGCGGCGACGAAGCCGCAGGGCGACCTCGCCTCCACCAACGGGCTGGCCTTCTCGCACTTCAACCTGTTCGACAACCTCGACACCCTCTTCACCCGCAGCGGCGGCATCTTCGGCAGGTGGGCCCTGAACAGCGTCCTGTACGCGGTGGTGGGCGCGGCCGTGGGAACCCTGATCTCCGCGCTGTGCGGCTACGCCCTCGCCAAGTTCGCCTTCCGGGGCCGCGAGTTCCTGTTCTCCGTCATCCTCGGCGGCATCCTCGTGCCGACCACCGCGCTCGCGCTGCCGCTGTTCCTCCTCTTCTCGGCGACGGGGCTCGTCAACACCTACCTCGCGGTGTTCCTGCCCAGCATCGTCAGCCCGTTCGGCGTCTATCTGGCCCGCATCTTCGCCTCCGCCGCCGTGCCCCAGGAGCTTCTGGAGTCGGCGCGGCTGGACGGCGCCGGCGAGTTCCGCACCTTCTTCTCGGTGGCGCTGAAGCTGATGACGCCGTCGCTGGTGACCATCTTCCTGTTCCAGTTCGTCGCGATCTGGAACAACTTCTTCCTGCCGATGGTGATGCTGCAGAAGGAGTCGCTCTTCCCGATCACCCTCGGCCTGTACCAGTGGAACGGTCAGACCGCCCGCGCCCCGCTCCTGCAGCAATCCGTGATCACCGGCTCGCTGGTCTCGATCGTGCCCGTGATCCTCGTCTTCATCCTCCTCCAGCGGTTCTGGCGCACCGGACTCGCCGCCGGCTCCCTCAAGTAGCCCCCGCGTCCGCGCTCTCCGTCGTCCCGGTCGTCCCGGTCGCCCCGCCAGCACAGAAGGTCCTCCCCGCATGCGCAGATCCGCCGTCTTCGTGCCCCACTTCCACTGGGACCGGGAATGGTACGAGCCCTTCCAGGTGTTCCGGCACCGGCTCGTCACCGCCCTCGACACCGTGCTGGAGACGGCCGAGACGAACCCTGACTTCCGGTTCACCGTCGACGGTCAGATGGCCGCGGTCGAGGACTACCTGGAGATGCGGCCGGAGAACCGCGAGCGCGTCGCGGCGCTCGTCGCCGAGGGCCGGCTCGCCATCGGGCCGTGGCTGATCCTGCTCGACGAGTTCCTCTGCTCCGGCGAGACCATCGTCCGCAACCTGCGGATGGGCTGGGCCGCCGCGGCGGAACTCGGCGGCTCGATGCCCATCGGCTATCTGCCGGACATGTTCGGCCACGTCGCGCAGATGCCGCAGATCCTGGCCCGGGCCGGGATCGAGCACGCGGCGCTCTGGCGCGGCGTCCCGGGCTCGGTCGACGGGCACGCCTTCCGCTGGCGGGCTCCGGACGGCTCCGAGGTGCGCACCGAGTTCCTCTTCGACGGCTACGACAACGGCCTGGACGTCCTGCTGGTCCCCGATCAGATCGGGCGCGCGCTGGGCGAGTACGCGGAGATGACGGCCGAGCGGTGGGGTGACGACCCGGTGCTCGCGATGGCCGGGACCGACCACAACGCTCCCGACCCGCGGCTCGCGGAGTGGCTGCGGCGCGCGTCGGGCGACGACCGCCCCATCACCATCGCGACGCTCGACGAGTACATCCGCAAGCACGCGCGCGACGAGGTCACGGCCATCGTCACCGGTGAGCTGCGCAGCCATGTACGCGGCAACATCCTCCCGGGCGTGATCTCCGTACGGCGCGGGCTCAAGCGGCGGATGGCCGTCGCCGAGCGCACCATCGACCACGCCGAGCGGCTCAACGCGCAGTGGTCCGGCCGCGACGACTCGCGGTTCCTCTCACTCGCCTGGCACAAGGTCATCGAGTCGAGCGCGCACGACTCCGTCGTCGGCTCCGGCACGGACGAGACCGCCGATCAGGTCGAAGCACGACTGGCCGAGGCCGCGCACGCCGCGCGGGCGGTGCGGGACGCCGCGCTCGCCGAACCCGCCGCCCTGGTGCCGAGCGACGGCCACCTGGTCGCCAATCCGCTGCCGTTCGCGCGCACCGCGCTGGTCGAGGTGGACGTCGTGGCCGCGCCCGAGGGGACCGTGCTGGTCGCCACCGCGGCCGACGGCACGGCATATCCCGTGCAGCCGGTCGCGGAGGCGCCGACCGTGCTCAGCGACGAACGCATGGACGCCTCGCAACTCGAACGCGTCCTGCGCCGCATCCACCGCCGCGAGCTCTTCGGCCGGCAGATCGACCAGTACGAACTCACCCCGGGGTCACTGGTCTTCCACCTCGCCGAGGTCCCCACCAGCGGGCCGTTCGACCTGCTGATCCTGCGCCGCGAGGTCGCCGCCGCGGCCGCCGCGCACCCGGGTGAGTGGCGGGTGCTGACGCTGGAGGAGGCACGCGCGACCGCTCTCGTGCCGGTGAACGTCCCCGCCTCCGGGCTCGCGAGCTTCCGGGTCGCACCGGCCGAGACGGCCGCCGCGCCGTCGCCGGCGTTCGCACCCGCGACGGCGACGGCGCGCACCCTCGCGAACGGGCTGGTCGAGGTCGTGGCGGCCGCCGACGGCACCCTCGACGTGACCGGCGCGGACGGCACGCTGCTGCGCGGGGTCGGCCGCCTCGTCGACGGCGGTGACCGCGGCGACAGCTACAACTACGCTCCGCCGGCGCGGGATGTGCTCGTGTCGGAGCCCGCCGAGGTCGCCGTCGAACTCCTCGAGAGCGGGCCGCTGCGGTCGAGGATGCGGATCACCCGGGTGTACGAGTGGCCCACCGCCCTGTCCGCCGACCGTGACGTGCGCGGCGGCCGGACCGTGCCGACCCCGGTGGAGACCCTGGTGGAGGTACGCGCGGGCGAGCCGTTCGTACGCGTCTCCACGTCCTTCCTCAACCAGTCCGCCGACCACCGGCTGCGCCTGCACGTGCCGCTGCCCGAGCCGGCGGCGGTCTCCGCCTCCGCCGGGCAGTTCGCCGTCACCGAACGCGGGCTCACCGCCGAGGGTGGCTGGGGCGAGTACCCGATCCCGACCTTCCCCGCCGACTCGTTCGTCTCGGCCGGTGCCGCCACCGTTCTGCTCGACCACGTCACCGAGTACGAACTCGTGGACGGCGGCTCCGAACTCGCCGTCACCCTGCTGCGGGCGATCGGTTCGATCAGCGTCAACATCCATCCGCTCCGCGACGAGCCGGCGGCGAGTGAGATCCCCGCGCCGGGGGCGCAGGACCTCGGCGTGCGCATCGAGAACCGCTTCGCCGTCGTGCCCTCGGCGGCCGGCTGGCAGAGCGCCCGTGCCGTCGCCCTCGCCGAGGACTTCCGCAACGACGTGCTGGTCACCCGTGGTACCGCGCCCGCCGGCGGCCAACTGCCCCCCGACGCGGCCGGCCTGCGGGTCGACGGTGCGGACGTCCTCGTCTCCGGCATCCGCCGTGTCGCCGGGGACGGTCCGGGAGCCGGCACCGAGCTGCGGTTGACCGCGATGAGCGACTCGGGCTCGACCGCTCGCGTGACCGGCGCGTTCACGCAGGCCACCACGGTCGACCTGCTCGGCCGGCCGCTGTCCGCCACGCCGGCCGCGAACGGGCTGGAACTCGTCCTCGGTCCGTGGGAGATCCGGACGGTCGTGGTCCGGTAAGCGCCCGCGACCCGCGTTCGGATCCCCCCTCGCTACCAAGAAAGTGTGTGACCTCTTGCCCTCCGAGCCTTCCGCGTACGTTTCGGACACCACACCAGGGCGCGGCGCGCTGCGCCCCGCGCGCTCGTGGCTGCACTCCGACGCCCCCTCACGCTCGCTGAACGGCCCCTGGCACTTCCGGCTGTCGCCGACGGTGCCCGCGACCGACGATTTCGCGGCCGAGACCTTCGACGACGACGGCTGGGACAGCATCCCGGTGCCCTCCCACTGGGTGCTCCAGGGGGACGGCGCCTACGGCCGGCCGATCTACACGAACATCCGGTTCCCCTTCCCCATCGACCCGCCGCACGTCCCGGACGAGAACCCCACCGGCGACTACCGCCGCCGCTTCGACCTGCCCGCGCGGTGGTCGGAGGCCGAGCGCGTCGTGCTGCGGTTCGACGGCGTCGAGTCGCTCTTCAGGGTCTGGGTCAACGGCGACGAGATCGGCAGCGCGAGCGGCAGCCGGCTGGCCCACGAGTTCGACGTGACGTCGTCGGTGCGCCCGGGGGACAACGTCGTCGCGGTGCGCGTGCACCAGTGGTCGGCGGCCAGCTACCTGGAGGACCAGGACCAGTGGTGGCTGCCGGGCATCTTCCGCGACGTCACCCTGATCGCACGGCCGGCCGGCGGCATCGAGGACGTCTGGCTGCGCACCGGCTTCGAGCAGGGGCGCGGACGGCTCGAGCCCGAGGTCACCGCCGACGCCGCGGCGTTCCCGGTCACCCTGCGCCTCCCCGAACTCGGTGTGGAGCGGGTCTGGGAGTCGGCCGCCGACGTGGCCCCGTTCGACGTCGGCGAGGTGGAGCCCTGGTCGGCGGAGCGGCCCCGCCTGTACGACGCCACCGTGTCGACGGCCGCTGAGACGATCACCCAGCGGGTGGGTTTCCGTACCGTCGAGATCCGCGGCGACCGCTTCCTGGTCAACGGCCGCCGCGTCGTGTTCCACGGGATGAACCGCCACGAGACCCACCCCGAGCGCGGCCGGGTCTTCGACGAGGCGGACGCCCGCGAGGACCTGGCCCGCATGAAGCGGTTCAACGTGAACGCGATCCGCACCAGCCACTACCCACCGCATCCGCGGCTGCTCGACCTCGCCGACGAACTCGGGTTCTGGGTCGTCCTCGAATGCGATCTGGAGACGCACGGCTTCGACACCGTGGACTGGGTGGGCAACCCCAGCGACGACCCGGCGTGGCGCGCGGCGTACCTCGACCGCATCCAGCGCACCGTCGAACGGGACAAGAACCATCCCAGTGTGGTGATCTGGTCGCTCGGCAACGAGGCGGGCACCGGCGGCAACCTGGCCGCGATGTCGGCGTGGGTCCACGCCCGCGACGCGGGCCGGCCCGTGCACTACGAGGGCGACCACACCGGCGAGTACACCGACGTCTACTCGCGCATGTACGCCTCGGTGCCCGAGACCGAGCAGATCGGGACCGACGGCTCGCGTGCGCCGTTGCTGCACTGCACTCCCGCGCAGGGCGCTCGGCAGCGCACCCGGCCGTTCCTGCTCTGCGAGTACGCCCACGCGATGGGCAACGGTCCCGGTGCGCTCGACCAGTACGAGGCGCTGGTGCACGAGCATCCGCGGCTCCACGGCGGCTTCGTGTGGGAGTGGCGCGATCACGGCATCCTGACGACGACTCCGGACGGCACCCCCTACTACGCGTACGGCGGCGACTTCGGGGAGGTCGTCCACGACGGCAACTTCGTGATGGACGGGATGGTGCTGAGCGACGGCGTCCCCACCCCCGGCCTCCACGAGTACAAGGCGGTCGTGCAGCCGATCCGCTTCGCCTTCGGCGACGGCGACGGCGACGGCGACACGGTGGTGATCACCAATCTGCGGCACTCGGCGGACACCTCCGACCTGCGCTTCCAGTGGCGCGTCGAGCACGACGGGACACTGGTGGACTCCGGCGACCTGGAGGTGCCGGTCGTCGCGGCGGGCGATTCGGCGCGGGTGCCGCTGCCACCGATCAAGGTGTCGGAGGAGGCGGAGACATGGCTGACCGTCGACGCGGTGCTGGCGGCCGAAACCGCCTGGGCGCGTGAGGGGCATCTGCTGGCGAGCGCCCAGCTGGACCGCTCCAGCCGCCGTCCCGCACCCTCCGTCCAGCCCCGGACCGATTGGCGGCCGAGCGACGGAACGCTGAGGCTGGGCATCGCCGAGTTCGCGGGCGGATCTCTCGTCCGCCTCGCCGGCCGTGATGTGGCGGGCCCGCGGCTGGAGTTGTTCCGTGCCCCGACCGACAACGACGAAGGCGCGTCCGACGAGGTCGGGGAGAGCGACGCAGACATCGCCGGAGTCTCCAACGCCGAGTTGTGGCGCCGCGACGGTCTCGACCGGCTGACCACGCGGCGGGTGTCCGTGGAGCGCGCCGCGGACGCCCTGCGCACCGTCTCCAGGGTCTCCGCCGCGAACTCGGCCCTGTCGGTGACGGTGGAGACCGTCTGGACGCTCGAGGGCGACGAGCTCGAACTGCGGGTGGAGGTGGCGCCCTCGCGGGGGTGGCGGACGGTGTGGCCGCGGATCGGGATCCGTTTCGACCTGCCCGATGGCACCGCTCCCGTCGACGGCGCCGAGTGGTTCGGCCTCGGCCCGCACGAGTCCTACCCCGACAGCCTCCGCGCGGCCCGCACCGGCCGCTTCTCCGCCACACTCGACGGTCTCTCCGTGGACTACGCGCGGCCCCAGGAGACCGGGCACCGCTCCCGGCTGCGGCGGCTGGAGCTGACGAGTGGCGGCAGCGCGGTGCTGCGCTTCGTGACCATCCCGGACACCCGCGGACGCCGCCCCGGCTTCACCCTCAGCCGCCACACCCCGCAGCAGATCGCCCGGGCCGGCCATCCCTTCGAGCTTCCGGCCTCGACGACGAGCCACCTGATCGTCGACGCCGCCCAGCACGGCCTCGGCTCACGGGCGTGCGGACCCGATGTGTGGCCCGAGTACGCGCTGCGCCCGGAGGCCCGCACAATCAGGCTCCGCATCGCGGCGGGCGAGGGCGGCCGGTAGGCCGAACCCGCGTCCCCCGTCCTCCACGGCCCGGCGCCGAGCGGTTGTCACCGCTCGGCGCCGGGCCGTATGCGCGGGTCCGTCCAGCCGTCCGGCCCGTACGGGTGGGCGGCTGGGCGGCTGGGCGGCTGGACGGGTGGACGGGTGGACGGGTGGACGGGTGGACGGCGGCGGGTGCGCACCCGCGCTGACCTGCGGCGCTGCCGGTGGGGCGTACGAAGGCGTCGCGGCCCGCACCCCGCTCGCCATCTGTTGAATTTTGCACTACCCGCCAGGATGGTTTAGTTTTCAACCAGGCGCACAGGCGCCACCCCGCGCCTGCTGGGATGTACAGAACAATCCGAAAGCCGCAAACAGCACCATGGGCTTCTTCCGCCGCAAGAACCGCACCACCAACGAATCGGAGACCACCCCCGTGACTTCTCCCGTCAAGCTCGCCGTCATCTACTACTCCTCGACCGGCTTCAGCGCCGAGATCGCCAAGGAGATCAGCAGCGCCGCGGAGAAGGCCGGCGCCGAGGTGCGTCTGCTGAAGGCCGCCGAGCTGGCCCCCGAGGCCGCCATCGCGTCCAACGAGGCCTGGGCGGCCCACGCCGCCGCCAGCGCCGGCATCCCGGTCGCCACCCCCGCCGACGTCGAGTGGGCCGACGCCGTGATCTTCGGCAGCCCGACCCGCTTCGGCAACATCTCCTCGCAGCTCAAGCAGTTCATCGACACCCTCGGCGGCCTGTGGGCCCAGGGCAAGCTGGCCAACAAGGTCTACAGCGGCTTCGCGACCACCGCCACCGCCCACGGCGGCCAGGAGTCCACGCTCCTCGCCCTCTACAACTCCATCCACCACTTCGGCGGCATCATCGTCTCCCCCGGCTACACCGACCCGGTGAAGTTCGTCGACGGCAACCCCTACGGCACCTCGCACGTCGACGCCCAGGGCAACAACCCCGTCGGCGACACCACCCGCAACGCCGCTCGCCACCAGGCCGAGCGCGTCGTCGAGCTCGCCGCGGCGCTCAAGAAGGGCTTCGCCGCCTGATCCTCGCATCACGCAGCACCGCGCCGAGGGGAACCCGCGTTCCCCTCGGCGCGGCCGTTTCCGCGGCCCCCGCGCGCACGATGGACCCCCCACGGATCCGCGCACGCGCGCGGAACGCGCGAGGAGCCCGGCGCGACCTGCGCGCGACGCGAAGCCCGCACCGGGCCGTCCGCACCGCACCCGGTCCCCACGGGTCGGCACGCACGGGGGCCTCCCACCGCTCAGGGGAGACTCTACGTTGATTATACGACCGTTCGTCTACATAGGCGAATCGCCCCGGCGGGCAGGTGACCGAAGCCGTATGTGAGCGTCTCGCGCGAGCGCAGGGGCACCAGAGTTCCCCATGGGGCGAAATGTGCGTAATGACCCATTCAGGTGAACAATGAATCAATGGACGTGGTCTTTGAACCGTCGGTGTATCCGCCGCTCGCGCTCGGCTTCTTCGGCCTGGCCACCGGCTACCTGATCTGGGGATCACAGGAGTTGTTCGGCTGGCCCGCGAGAGACGAGCGGGTGGACCGGGCCATGGGTGTCTGGGGGATCTGGCTGCCGGGCTTCTGCCAGTTCCTGGCGGGCATGATCCTCTTCGTGGGCCTCACCTGGTTCGAGGTCTTCAAGGAGCCGCCGCTCTACATGGCCGCCCTGGCGTTCTCCGCGTACGGCATCCACTGGTTCGCGCTCGGCTGGGACCGCTACCGCGGCAACGACGCACGGGTGAACGCCGGTGTCGCGGTGGCCTACATGGTCCTGTCGGCGCTCGGCGCGACGGTGTTCTTCGGGGCCACCGACTGGCCCGTCGGGCTCGTCTTCATCGGCCTCTTCCTGGTGTACCTGAGCAAGTTCGTCATGTCGGTCGGCGTCCCCGTCGCCGAGCGGGTGATGGGGCTGTTCCGCCTGCTGACGGCCGCCTGGCTGCTGTACCTGACCTTCGCCGTCGTGGTCGACTTCACCATCGGGTACCACTGGCCGACCTGAGGTGTGCGGCCGTGGCCCGGCGCGCCGCAGGGGCGGCACGCCGGGCCACGGGGGCGTGAACCGTCAGCCGTCCACCAGCCCCAGGCGGAACAGGCTCTCGGCGGTGTCGAGGACGGTCGTCTCCACGGCACGGGGCTGCCAGCCCAGGACGGCGCGTGCCTTGTCCGTGCGGAGCACCGGCACCTTGCCCAGCTGACTCACCGACTCGCGCAGTGCCGGGTCGGTGCGCGCGCCCTCCCGCACCTCGTCGGCGGTGAGTTCCCGGGCCGGCACCTTGGCCGCGCGCTCGCCCAGTGCGTCCTTCAGGACCCGGGCCATTCCGAAGAAGCTCGTCGCCGTGCCGCTGCCGATAAGGAAGCGCTCGCCCGCGGCGGCCGGTTCCGTCATCGCCCGCAGGTGGACGTCCGCCACGTCCCGCACGTCGGCCACGTCGAAGTACTGCGGCGGAACCACCGGCATGGCCCCCTCCAGCATCGCCTTGACCAGCGCCACCGAGACGGACAGATGCCGGTTCAGGACGGGCCCGAAGATGCCCGGGGGATTGATCACGGACAGTTCGAGGTCGCCGCCCTCGGCCGCCGCGAAGTCCCAGGCGGCGCGCTCCGCGACGGCCTTGGACTTGATGTAGGGGGTCAGGTCGTCCTCGGGGTTCGTCCAGTCGTTCTCGTCGTAGACGCCGCCGTCCTTGCCGCTGTAGCCGACGGCGGCGAAGGACGAGGTGAGGACGACGCGCCGGACGTCGTGGTCCCGCGCGGCCCGCAGCACGCGCAGGGCACCGTCCCGGGCGGGGACGATCACCTCGTCCTCGTGCCGGGGTTGAGCGGCGGGGAAGGGGGACGCCACGTGCAGGACGTGGTCGCAGCCCTTCACCGCCTCCGCCCATCCCTCGTCGGCGCCCAGATCGGCGGCGACGATCTCCAGCCGTTCGCCGGGGGCGGAGCCCCGGAGGGCGGCCGTCGCCCGGATCCCCTCCGCGCGGTCGAGCGACCGGACGGTGGTGCGCACCCGGTGACCGGAGCGCAGCAGCGCGTCGATCACGTGCGAGCCGAGGTAGCCGTTGCCGCCCGTCACCAGGACCGGTCGGTCGCCGGGGGTCATGTCGTACATGGGTGCTCTTCTCTATCTCAGGTCGGGCACCGTGCGCGTGAGTTCCTCCACGGCACGTTGCTCGGCGTTCGCGTCGCCCCGCTCACGCGCGTCCCACAGATCGGTCTTGAGCCGCAGGTACCGCAGGCGGACCCGCATCCGCTCGAGCTCCTCGGCCACCCGGTCGGCGTTGCGCCGGAACAGGTCGCGCAACTGCGCGGCCCGGTCGGCGTCCGCCTCCCCGTCGAGGTGACGGAGGTAGGCGTGCATGTCGCGCACGCTCATCCCGGTCGCCTTGAGGCAGCTCAGTGCCTCGATCCTCTCGACCACGGAAGCGCTGTAACGGCGGTGTCCGCTGCTCTCGTCACGGGGAACCGGGCCGATGAGGCCGATCTTCTCGTAGTAGCGCAGCGTCGGCTCCGAGAGGCCGCTCCGTCGCGACACTTCCTGGATCGACACCGGCGGGGCGTCTGTCATAGCCACGTCCTCAGTCTTCGAAACCTCAAGCGCTTGAGGTCAAGCGTGGGGGCGCGCACGTGTCCGGGGTCACCTTGAACCGGCCCGGGCGCGTCGCCCCGGCGGCCGGCGTGCACGGGGAACGCGGCCGCCGGCACCGCCGCGGCGTGGGACGGGACGGCGAACCGGCTGTCACGGCGGGCATCGTGAATGTCCCCCACGGGCCTCACCCCGAAGAGCGAGTTAGTGTAGCCTTACCTAAACTTTGATGCAGGGTGCTGGTCGCCGACGGCCGGAGGGGTTCGCGGGGTGGGAACGAAGGTGCCGCCGGGGCGTGATGTCCTGCTGCGGGCAGTCAGGAGCCGACGCAGGGACGTCGCCGTCGGCGCCGTCCTGGGCGCCGGCCATCAGTTCGGGGAGGCGCTCGTCCCCGTCCTCATCGGCCTCGTCATCGACCAGGCGGTATCCGAGGGAAACGGACGCGCGCTGGTCGCCTGGCTCGCGGTACTGGCCGTGGTGTACGTCGGGCTCTCCTTCAGCTTCCGCTTCGGCGCCCGCGCCGGGGAACGGGCCGCCGAACTGGCCGCGCACGACCTGCGCGTCGCCCTCGTACGGCGCGTCCTCGACCCCCGCGGCGGCGCCGAGCGCGGCCACCTGCCGGGTGAACTGGCCAACACGGCCACCGAGGACGCCAAGCGGGTCGGCGCCGTCAACATGGCGGTGATGACCGGGATCTCGGCACTCACCGGACTCCTGGTGAGCGCCGTCGCCCTGCTGCGGATCTCCGTGGTCCTGGGCCTGGTCGTCCTGCTCGGCACGCCGTTGCTGCTCTGGCTCGGGCACTTGCTCAGCAAGCCCCTGGAACGGCGCAGCGAGGCCGAGCAGGAGCGGGCCGCGTACGCCTCCGGCGTCGCGGCGGACCTGGTGGCGGGGCTGCGGGTGCTCAAGGGCATCGGGGCGCAGGCCGCGGCCGTCGAGCGCTACCGGCGCACCAGCCGGGCCTCGTTGGGCGCCACCGTGCGGGCGGCGCGCGCGGAGGCGTGGCAGAGCGGCGTCGTGCTCACCCTCACCGGAGTCTTCATCGCGGTGGTCGCGCTCATCGGCGGACGGCTCGCCGCGGCGGGCGACATCACGCTGGGGCAACTCGTGTCGGCCGTCGGTCTGGCGCTGTTCCTGCTGGGACCGCTGGAGGTGTTCGCCTGGGTCAACACCGAGTTCGCCCAGGGCCGGGCCTCCGCGGGACGCATCGCGGCCGTACTCGCCGCGGAGCCCGACGTGCTGCCCGGCGCGGGCACGCTGCCGGAACCGGTGCGCGGCGGCCTGCGGTTGCGCGGTGTCAGCCTCGGCGCGCTGCGCGAGGCCGACCTCGAGGTCCGGCCCGGCGAGCTGCTCGGCGTGGCCACCACCGAACCGGCCGCGGCACAGGCCCTGCTCGAGTGCCTCGGCCGTACCGCCGACCCCGAGGCGGGCGTGGTCGAACTGGACGGCGTGCCGCTGCCGGAGCTCGATCCGGCGCGCCTGCGCACCGCGGTCCTGGTCGCCGCGCACGACGCCGACCTGTTCGAGGGCACCCTCGCCGACAACCTGGGCGGTACGGGCGACATCGACGTCGGTGTCGGCGCGGACATGGGCGCGGACATCGGCGCGCACGTCACGGCGGACATCGACGGCGCCCTCGCCGCCGCCTGCGCCGACGAGGTCGCCCGGGCCCTGCCGCTGGGCACCGCGACCGAGGTCACCGAAGGCGGCCGCTCGCTCTCGGGCGGCCAGCGCCAGCGGGTCGCCCTCGCCCGCGCCCTCGTCGCCGAGCGGCCGGTCCTCGTCGTCCACGACCCCACCACGGCGGTCGACGCCGTCACCGAGGCCCGCATCGCCGCCGGGCTGCGCGAGCACCGCCGCGGCCGTACGACGCTGCTGGTCACCAACAGCCCCGCGCTGCTGTCCGTCACCGACCGCGTCGTGCTCCTCGACGGGGGCCGGGTGGCCGCGGACGGCGCGCACGACGACCTCATACACGGCGACGCGACCTACCGGACGGCGGTTCTCGCATGACGACGGCATCGGGATCCGCGGCGCGCGAGCTGCTGCCCACGGCGACCCCCGCCAGGACCCGGGCGGCCGTACGCGAACTGCTGCGCCCGCACAAGGCGCTGGCCGCGGGCGGCGCCGCGGTGATGGTGGCGGCAACCGCGGTCGGGCTGCTGACGCAGCCGCTGCTGGGGTACATCGTCGACCTGGTGACGGACAAGCGCCCGGCCGGCGCGCTGACGCTCCCCGTGGTGCTGCTGGTGCTCGTCGCGGTGGCCCAGGGCGTGGCCACGGCGTCCGGCATGTCGCTGGTGTCGCGGCTCGGGGAGACGGTGCTGGCCGAGCTGCGGGAGCGCTTCGTCGAACGGGCGCTGTCGCTGCCGCTCGACAGGCTCGAGCGGGCCGGTTCGGGCGACCTCAACGCCCGTGTCACGCGGGACGTGTCGCGAGTCGCCGAGGCGGTGCGCACGGCGCTGCCGGAGCTGGTCCGGTCGGGGCTGTCGATCGTGCTGACGCTGGCGGCGCTCGCGGTACTGGACTGGCGGTTCCTGCTGGCCGCGCTGCTCGCGGTGCCCGTGCAGGCGCACACCGCGCGGTGGTACGTACGCAACGCCACGCCGCTGTACGCCAAGGAGCGCATCGCCACCGGCGCCCAGCAGCAGCAGCTGCTCGACACGATCGGGGGCGCGGCGACCGTGCGCGCCTACCGGGCCGAGGCCCGGCACACCGCGCGGGTCACCGAACGGTCGGACGAGGCCGTCGGCCTGACGCTGCGCGGGGTGCACCTCGTGCTGCGCTTCTACAGCCGGCTGCACGTGGCCGAGTACACCGGTCTGGCCGCCGTCCTGGTCACCGGTTTCCTGCTGGTCCGCGGCGGTTCCGCCTCGATCGGCACCGCGACGGCCGCGGCGCTGTACTTCCACAGCCTCTTCGGCCCGGTGAACACCGCGCTGGTGCTGCTGGACGACGCCCAGTCCGCGACGGCCGCCCTGGCCCGGCTCGTCGGCGTCGTCGACGAGCCGGACCCCGCGACCGCGACCGCGGAGCGGGAGGCGTCCGCGGGTGCGGGGGCCGCCGGTGCCCCGGCCGTCACCGTCGAGGGCGTCGGCCACGCCTACGTCCCGGGCCGGCCGGTGCTGAGCGATGTGGACCTCGTACTGCGGCCGAAGGAGAAGGTCGCCCTCGTCGGCGCCAGCGGCGCGGGCAAGACCACTCTGGCCAAGATCGTCGTCGGCATCCACCGGCCCTCGTCCGGCCGGGTCGACGTCGGCGGCGCGGAACCCTCCGAGACCGGGCGCACGGTGGCCCTGGTGACGCAGGAAGTACACGTCTTCTCCGGCCCGCTCGCCGAGGACCTGCGCCTGGCCCGGCCGGACGCCACCGACGAGGAGCTGTGCGAGGCACTGGAGCGGGTCGGCGCCCTCGGCTGGGCGCGGGCGCTGCCCGAGGGCCTCGAGACGGTCGTCGGCGAGGGCGGCCACCGGCTGACCGCCGACCGATCACAACAGCTCGCCCTCGCACGGCTGGTGCTGGCCGACCCGCCGGTCGCCGTCCTCGACGAGGCCACCGCGGAGGCCGGCAGCGCCGGCGCCGGACTGCTGGAGGAGGCCGCCGAGCGCGCGCTCGAGGGCCGTACCGCCCTGGTCGTCGCCCATCGGCTCAGCCAGGCGGCCTCGGCCGACCGGGTCGTGGTGATGGAGGACGGCCGCGTCGCCGAGAGCGGCACCCATGACGAACTGCGCGCCGCGGGAGGGCCCTACGCCGCCCTGTGGCGCGCGTGGGCGGAGAACCGCAGCACCACCGGGCCGTAGCCGGCCGCGGCCGCCGCCTCGCGCCCCGCCGCCCCCCGCAACAACCTGTCCCGACCCCGTCCCGTACAGGGACACGAAACGAAGGATCATCCGATGCCCCGCGCCACCAGAGCCACCCGGTTCGCCGGACTGCTCGCCTCCGTACTGATGCTCGTCGGCGCGGTAGCCGCCTGCGGCTCCTCCGACTCGCCCTCCGACGCGTCGAAGCCGGGGTCCGGCTCCACCAAGGCGTCGGCGAGCAAGGCCTTCCCCGTCACCATCGCCCACAAGTACGGCAGCACCACCGTCAAGGCCGAGCCCAAGCGCGTGGTCACCGTCGGCCTCACCGACCAGGACGCCGTTCTCGCCCTCGGCACCGTCCCGGTCGGCACCACCGAGTGGATCGGCGGCTACAAGGGCGCCGTCGGCCCGTGGGCCCAGGACAAGCTGGGGTCCGCCGCCGCGCCGACGGTCCTGAAGGACACCGGCACCGGGCCGCAGGTGGAGAAGATCGCCGCGCTCAAGCCGGACCTGATCCTCGCGCTGTACTCGGGCCTGACCAAGGCCCAGTACGACACCCTGTCGAAGTTCGCCCCGGTGGTCGCCCAGCCCAAGGAGTTCAACGACTACGGCATCCCGTGGCAGCAGCAGACCGAGACCATCGGCAAGGCGCTCGGGAAGCCCGACGAGGCGAAGAAGCTCGTCGAGGGCGTCGAGGCGAAGTTCGCCGAGGCCAAGAAGGCCAACCCGGCCTTCGCCGACGCCACCGCCGTGATGGCGACCCCGTACGAGGGCACCTTCGTCTACGGCAGCCAGGACGCCCGTTCGCGGCTGCTGGCCGACCTCGGCCTGAAGCTCCCCGCGGACCTGGACAAGGTGATCGGCGACCAGTTCGGCGCCAACATCAGCAAGGAGCGCACGGACCTGCTCGACCAGAGCGTCGCCGTGTGGATCCTCCCCGACGCCACCAAGGCCGTGACCAAGCTGCACCAGAACAAGCTGTACGCCGACCTGAAGGTGGTCAAGGAGGGCCGCGAGGTCTTCGTTCCGGAGACCGGCGACTACGGCAACGCCGTGTCCCTGTCGACCGTGCTGAGCATCCCCTACGTCCTGGACCGCCTGGTACCGCAGCTCGCCGCCGCGGTGGACGGCGACCCGGCCACGAAGGTGGAGCAGCCCGCGTCCTGATCGCCGCGTCCCGCGGTGCTCCGTGCGCCGCCGGACCGAAGCCGGGTAACCCGGGGCCGGGGCCCGCTCTGTGCGCAGAGCGGGCCCCGGCCCGTTTGCGTCCCGCGCACACCGGCCGTGCGGGATCGGGATGGAGCGGGCACCGCGTCCCGCCGGTCGGCACGCCAACTACCGGGCGTCGGTGGCCGGTCGGTCCCCGGCGATACGTTCGAGCAGGTCCCGGGCCTCGACGGTCCGGCGATGGTCCGGGCCGAACTTCGCCAGGCACGCATCGTGCGCGGTCTCGGCCCGGCTGCGGGCCTCGCGTTCGCGGCCGAGCCCGTGGAGGGCGGTGGCCATGGCCAGTTCGACCGCGCCGGTCTCCGGGCGGTGCTCTTCCGCGGACATGCCGCGGCACAGGCCATCCGCGCGTTCCGCCTCGGCGAGAGCCTCTTCGTGACGGGCCTGGGCGTTGAGGCTGCGGGCCAGCCCGAGCCGCAGCACCAGAGTGAACCGGTCGTGTGCCGAATGGGCCGCGAGGGCGTCGCGGACGAGGGCTTCCGCCTCCGGGTGACGGCCCTGAGCGGTGAGCGCGAAGACCAGCCCGTTGCGCGCGGCCGCCGTCAAGTTCGGCATGTCCGGGCCGGTGCCGCGGGCCGCGACCCTTGCGACGGCCCGGCATTCCGCCTCGCATTCGGCGTGCCGGCCGAGCGCCGCGAGCGCCTGCGCGCGATCCGAACGCAGCTTCAGGGTCTGCACGTGCTCGGCACCGAACGTCCTGCCGAAGACGGGCAGCAGCTCGTCGTACGCGGTGACGGCCTCGGCGTGACGGCCCTGGGCCCCCGCCGCCAGGGCGGCGAAGCTCAGGGCCAGCGGTGCGTACGGGGTGCCGCGCCGCCCGGCCCAGGCGGCCGCCACGGCATGGGCCTCGGTCTCCGCCTCGGCGTAACGCCCGGCTGTGTAGAGCGCGATGACCGCGTCCACGGGGGTGGGTTTCGGCCGACCGGCCTCATGTCGGCCGCGCGGCCGGAAGAGTCTCATGCGCGAAGAGTACGGATCAAGCGCCCGCACCTGATGGGGTGGATACCGGGCAGTCCCCGGTGCGTGCACCGCATGGTGACGGAGCATCACGGGGAGGTGGGCAGGTCGTCTCCCCTACGCGGTGCGTGGAGGTACGAGAGGGGGCCGCCCACAGGGCGGCCCCCTCTCGCTCTGTCGCCGTGCCTTCCGGGTTACCGGCCCTCGACGAGGCTCTTCGGGCGCAGGTCCGTCCAGTTGCTCTCGATGAACTCGAGGCACTCCTGGCGGGCGGCCGGGCCGTGGGCGACCGTCCAGCCGGCCGGGACGTCGACGAAGTCCGGCCACAGGCTGTGCTGGCCCTCGGCGTTGACCAGAACGGAGTAGACGCCGTCGGGGTTCTCGAAGGGGTTGCTGCTCATCGGGTGGATTCCTTCCGTGTGACCAGGGCCTCAAGGGCCCGGAACCAGGTCTGCGCCAGATCCCGGACGGCCTCCTCGGTGAGGAGTTCGCCGGCGTAGGCCCAGTGGGCGCTCAGCTCGGGGCCGCCGGGGCGGTCCTCGGTGAGGGCGTTGAGGGTGAGGGCGTGGGACATGGGCATCCCGGGGTCGGCGTCGAGGTCGGCGGCGTCGCCCTCCTCGGCGTACGACCAGTCGGCGGCCTCGGGGACGTCGAAGCGGCCCATGTAGTTGAACTCGATCTGCGGTTCGCCCAGCCTCGCCAGCTCGGGACCCGTCACCGGGTTGAGGTGGCGCAGCAGGCCGTGCCCGACGCCCGCCGTGGGCAGGGCCGTCAGGTGCTCGCGCACGCGGGCGACGGCGTCCTCGGGGTCGCTGCCCTCGGGGCCCGGGTCGAGGCGGACCGGGACGACGCTGGTGAACCAGCCGACGGTGCGGGACAGGTCGGCGTTGCCGGCCAGTTCCTCCTCGCGGCCGTGTCCTTCGAGGTCGACCAGGACCGCGCTGCCCGGCTCCGCGCCGAGCACCCGGGTCCGCCAGTCGGCGACTGCCTGGGCGAAGGCCGTCAGCAGCACGTCGTTGACGCTCGCCCCGTACGCGGCGGGCACCCGGCCCAGCAGGGGTTCGGTGACCTCGGCGGGCAGGGTCAGTGACAGATAGCGGGTGCTCTCCACCGTGTCGCGTGCCGTGTCGAGCGGCCGGGACAGGGGCAGGCCGGCGCCGTCCGCGAGGACCGACGTCCAGCGGGGCAGTTCGTCCTCGCGGGAGGGGTCCTGCGCGCGGGCGGTGAGCAGTTCGGACCAGCGGCGGAAGGAGACGTCCACCGGGGGGAGTTCCGGTGCGCGGCCCGCCGCGACGGCCGCCCAGGCGGTCTCCAGGTCCGGGAGCAGGATGCGCCAGGTCACGCCGTCGACGACGAGGTGGTGCAGGAGCAGCAGCAGCCGGCCGGGCCCGCCCGGCCCCGCGTCGAACCACACCGCGCGCACCATGGCGCCGTTGTCCGGGTCGAGTCCGGCGCGCGCGGTGGCCGCGCGGGCGGCGATCGTCTGCCGCAGCGCCGTGTCGTCCGCGCCGGAGACATCGGCGCGGACGAGCCAGGATGCCACGTCGACGGTTCCCGGGGCGGGCACGCGCAGCGCCCACTGCTCGCCGCTGTCGCCCTTGTGGCAGGGCTCGGTGCGGGTGCGCTCCAGACGGGCGCGGAGCATGTCGTGCCGGTCGGCGACGGCGCGCAGCACCGCGAGCAGACCGTCCTCGTCCATGCCGGCCGGGGTCCGCAGCAGGGCGGCCTGGTGGTAGCCCCAGATCGGGCCGCCGCGCTCGCGCAGGGCGTGCATGATCGGGGTGAGCGGGACGAGGCCGGTGCCGTCGTCGTGGGTGCGGACCAGGTCGTCGCCCGCGAGCGGGACGGCGACCTCGGCGAGCGAGGCCACGTCGCGGTGCTGGAACACCTGGCGCGGGGTGATCCGCAGCCCTGCCGCGCGGGCCCGGCTGACGAACTGCATCGCCACGATGCTGTCGCCGCCGAGGGCGAAGAAGTCGTCGTCGGTGCCGACGGCCTCGGCGGGCAGTCCCAGCACCTCGGCGACGAGGCCGCACAGGGTGCGTTCGGTGTCGTTGCCGGGCCTGCGGCCGCCCGTGCCCGCGGTGAAGTCGGGGGCGGGCAGCGCCTTGCGGTCCAGCTTGCCGTTGGACAGCAACGGCAGCCGCTCCAGGACGACCACGGCGGCCGGGACCATGTACTCCGGCAGGGTCGCCGCCACGTGGGCGCGCAGGGCGGCGGGGTCGGCGGTGCGGCCCTCGGCGGGGACGACGTAGCCGACGAGCTGCCGTACGCGGGGCCGGTCCTCGCGGGCGGCGACGACGACCTGGGCCACCGTGTCGTGGGCGGCGAGGGCGGTCTCGACCTCGGCGAGCTCGACCCGGTAGCCGCGGATCTTGACCTGGTCGTCGGAGCGGCCGGAGTACTCCAGCTGCCCCTCCTCGGTCCACCGGGCGAGGTCGCCGGTGCGGTACATCCGGGCGCCGGGCGGCCCGTACGGGTCGGCGACGAACCGCTCCGCCGTCAGGTCGGGGCGGCCGAGGTAGCCGCGGGCGAGTCCGGCGCCGGACAGGTACAGCTCTCCGGTGACGCCGGGCGGGACCATGCGCAGCGAGCCGTCCAGGACGTAGGCCCGCGTGCCCCGCACCGCGCGGCCGACGACGGGGCGGTCGCTGTCGGCGACCCGTCCGACGAGGGCGTCGACGGTGGCCTCGGTGGGCCCGTACAGGTTGAAGGCCTCGGTGCTCTCCAGGGCCGCGAGGCGCGACCAGAGGGCGTCCGGCACGGCCTCGCCGCCGACGCCGACCACCGCCAGCGGGCAGTGGCCGTCGCGGATCAGTCCGGCGTCGGCCATCTGGGCGAGCAGGGACGGGGTGACCTCGATGAAGTCCAGCCCCTCGGCGCGGATGAGGGCGGCGAGCAGTTCCGCGTCGCGGCGCGTCTCGTCGTCGACGATGTGCAGCGCGTGCCCGTCGAGCAGCCACAGCTGCGGCTGCCAGGAGGCGTCGAAGGAGAACGACCAGGCGTGCCCGACGCGCAGGTGACGGCGGCCGGTCAGCTCCTTGGCGCGGTCGTGGAGGTCGTGGCGGTGGCTGTGGAAGAGGTTGGCGAGGCTGCGCTGGGTGACGACGACGCCCTTGGGGCGGCCCGTCGAGCCCGAGGTGTAGATGACGTACGCGGGGTGGTCGGGCGCCGGTGCCTGCGGCGCCGCCTCGGGCAGCCCGTCGAGGGCGTCCAGGTGCAGCACCGGGACGTCGGTGTCCGGCAGGGACGCGGCGAGTTCCCGGGTGGTGAGGATCAGCCGCGGCGCCGCGTCGGTGAGCATGTCGAGCACACGGTCGGCGGGCAGGTCGGGGTCGATCGGCAGGTAGGCGGCGCCCGCCGTCATGACGGCGAGGATCGCCGTGATGTGGTCGGCGGTGCGCGGCAGCGCCAGCGCCACGATCCCTTCGGGGCCCGCGCCCGCGCCGGCCAGCACGCGGGCCAGCCGGTCGGTGCGGGCGGCGAGTTCCGCGAAGGTCCACGTCACGGAGGTGTCGGTGACGGCGACCGCGTCCGGGGACGCGACGGCCTGCGCCGCGAAGAGGGCGGGGACGGTGGCGTCGCCGGCCCGCGGGAGCAGGGCCGTGTCGTTCCAGGTCTCCAGCAGCAGGCGCCGGTCGGCGTCGCCGAGGATGTCGATGCGGCCGACGGCGGTGTCCGGGTGGGCGGCCATCGCCTCCAGGACGGAGAGCATCGCCGAGGCGATGCGCCCGGCGGCGGCCGGGGTGAACAGGTCCGGGCGGAACTCGGCCGTCAGGCGCAGGCGGTCGTCGGGCTCGACGGCCCAGGCGAACGGGTAGTGCGTGGAGTCCTCGTGCTCGCGCACCGACAGACGCAGACCCGCGTCGTCGCTGTCGTCCGCGACCGGGTAGGACTCGAACACCATCAGCGTGTCGAAGAGGTCGCCGAGCCCGGCGCCGCGCTGGATGTCGGCCAGGCCGAGGTGCTGGTGCGGCAGCAGACGGGACTGCTCGTCCTGGAGCCGGTCCAGGAAGGCGCCGACCGGCTCCCGCTCGTTCAGCCGGACCCGGACGGGCACGGTGTTGATGAACAGGCCGATCATCGACTCCACACCGTCCAGCTCCGGCGGCCGGCCCGCGACCGTCGCGCCGAACACCACGTCGTCGCGGCCGGTGAGCCGGGACAGCACGACCGACCAGGCGGCCTGCACAAGGGTGTTGACGGTCAGCCCGCGGCGGCGGGCGAGTGCGCCGAGCGCCTCCGTCAGCTCCTCGCCGGCCTCGACGGTGTGGGTGCGCGGCACGACCGGCGCCCGGTTGGCGTCGGCGGGCACCAGGTGGGTGGGCTCCTCCAGTCCGTCCAGGGCCTCGGCCCACGCGGCCGCGGAGGCCGCCTGGTCCTGGGCGGCGAGCCAGCGCAGGTAGTCGCGGTAGGGCGCGCCGGCGGGCGGGGTGGTCCCGTCGTACAGGGCGGTCAGTTCCGCCATCAGCCGGGGCACCGACCAGCCGTCGAGCAGCAGGTGCTGATGCGACAGGACGAGGCGGTGGCCGCCGTCGTCCGTACGGGCCAGCAGCAGCCGCAGCAGCGGCGGTTCGGCGGGGTCGAACCGGCGGCGTTCCTGCAGCAGCAGGCGCTCCCACTCCCCGTCGCGGTCGGCGGCGGTCGTGAGGTCGACGTGCCGCCACGGCAGCGGCACCGAGCGCGGCACGACGGCCACCGGCCGGCCGGAGGCGAGGTAGCGGAAGCCCGCGCGCAGGCTTTCGTGCCGGTCGAGCAGGGCCTGCCCGGCGGCGCGCAGGCGCTCGGCGTCGACCGGGCCCTCGATGTCGTACGACACCTGGACGGTGTAGACGTCCGGGCCCTGGTCGCCGGAGTCGAACGAGGCGTGGAAGAGCAGTCCGGCCTGGAGCGGGGAGAGCGGCAGCAGCTCCGCCGCGCCGGTGCCCCCGAGTTCGGCGCGCTCGGCGTCCGTGAGGTCCGGCAGCAGCGCGGCCTCGTCCGCCGTGTCCGGGCGGACGGTGTCCACCGCGACGGCGGCCAGACCCGCGGGGGTCTTGTGGCGGAAGACGTCGCGGGGGGTGATCGTCAGACCGGCGGCACGGACCCGGACGACGAGCTGCATCGCGACGATGCTGTCACCGCCGAGGCGGAAGAAGTCGTCGTCCGGGCCGACGCGTTCGAGCCCGAGGACGTCGGCGACCAGGGCGCACATCCGCGCCTCGCGCGGGGTGCGCGGCTCGGCCGTGCCGACCTCGGCGGCGAAGTCGGGCGCGGGCAGCGCGGCGCGGTCGAGCTTGCCGTTGGGCGTGAGCGGGAGGGCGTCCAGGACGACGAACGCGGCGGGCACCATGTGCTCCGGGAGCGCGGCCGCGGCGTGGGCGCGCAGGGCCGCGGTGTCGGCGTCCGGTCCGGCGGCGGGGACGACGTACGCCACCAGGCGCTCGTCGCGCAGCAGGACGGTGGCCGCTGCGACCGCGGGATGCCGGGTCAGCACTCCCTCGATCTCACCCGGTTCGACGCGGAATCCGCGCAGCTTGACCTGGTCGTCGACGCGGCCCAGGTACTCCAGTTCGCCGTCGCGGGTCCAGCGGGCCAGGTCGCCGGTGCGGTACATACGGGCGCCGGGCTCCCCGTACGGGTCGGCGACGAACCGCTCGCCCGTCAGGCCGGGACGGCCGAGGTAGCCGCGTGCCAGCTGGACACCGGCGAGGTACAGCTCCCCGGGCACGCCGGCGGGGACCGGGCGCAGTGAGCCGTCCAGCACATAGGTGCGGGTGTTCCACACCGGGCGGCCGATCGGCACGGCGTCCGCGCCGGGGGTCACCTGGTGGGCGGTGACGTCGACGGACGCCTCCGTGGGGCCGTACAGGTTGTGCAGCTCGCTCGCGCCCAGCACCTGGTGGAACCGGGCGGCGAGCGGGGCGGGAAGCGCCTCGCCGCTGCACATCACGCGGCGCAGGCCGGTGCAGCCGGCCGCCGCCGGTTCGTCGAGGAAGGCGCGCAGCATCGACGGCACGAAGTGCGCCGTGGTGACGCCGCCGCCCTGGATCAGCCCGGCGAGGTAGGCCGGGTCCTTGTGGCCCTCGGGGCGCGCCACGACGAGCGTCGCGCCGGTGATCAGCGGCCAGAAGAACTCCCAGACGGAGACGTCGAAACTCGACGGCGTCTTCTGCAGGACGTTGTCGTCGGGGGTCAGGCCGTAGGCGTCCTGCATCCACAGCAGGCGGTTGACGATGCCCTCCTGGGGCACGACGACGCCCTTGGGGCGGCCGGTCGAGCCGGAGGTGTAGATGACGTATGCCGGGTGGCGCGGGTCGTACGCGAGCGGGAGCGGCCCGGTGGCGGCCTCCGCAGCGGGTACGCCGTCGGCGTCGACCAGCAGGCGCGGCGCTTCGGTGTCCGGCAGCGCGACGCCGTCGGCGGTCACCACGCAGACCGGGCGGGCGTCGGCGAGCATGAACGCCAGCCGTTCCGCCGGGTAGTCGGTGTCGAGCGGCAGATAGGCGCCGCCCGCGCGGTGCACGGCGAGCAGGGTGACGACCAGGGCCGCCGAGCGCGGCAGCGCGACGGCCACCGTGGACTCCGGGCCGACGCCCGCGCCCGCGAGGACGTGGGCGAGGCGTTCGACGCGGGCGTCCAGTTCGGCGTAGCCGACGGCGTCGCCCTCGACCATGAGGGCGGTCGCGGACGGGGTGGCCGCCGCCTGGGCGCGGAACAGCTCGGGGAGGGTGAGGGCGGGCACGGCGTGACCGGTGGCGTTCCACTCCCCCAGGACCCGGGCGCGCTCCTCGTCGTCCAGCACCTCGAGCCGGCCGACCGGCCGCCCGGGTTCGGCGGCGGCCTGCTCCAGCAGCCGCTCCATGCGGCGGGCCAGGAGTTCGGCGGTCGGCCGGTCGAAGAGGTCGGCGCTGTACTCGATCCAGCCCTGGATGCCGTTGCCCTCGCCCTGCTCGACGAAGTCGAAGCTGAGGTCGAACTTGGCGGTGTCCTGGCCGACCGGCTCCGGGCTCGCCGTGAGGCCCCGCAGCACGGGCGTGCCGCCGCGCTCGGCGAGGTGGACGACCATGACCTGGAACAGCGGGTGGCGCGCGAGGGAGCGGCCCGGGTTGAGGGCCTCGACCAGCCGCTCGAAGGGCAGGTCCTGGTGCTCGTACGCGGCCAGGTCGGTCGCCCGGACCCGGCGCAGCAGCTCCGCGAAGCCGGGGTCGCCGGACAGGTCGGTGCGCAGCACGAGGGAGTTGACGAAGAAGCCGACCAGGTCCTCGAGGCGCTCGTCGGCACGGCCGGAGACGGGCGCGCCGAGCGGGATGTCGTCGCCCGCGCCGAGCCGGTGGAGCAGCGCGGCGACGGCGGCCTGGGAGACCATGAACATGCTGGCGCCCTCGCGGCGGGCGAGCGCGCGCAGGGCGCGTTCCAGCTCGGGCCGCACCGTGAAGCCGACGGTGCCGCCGGTGTGCGAGGGCTCCTGGGGGCGCGGCCGGTCGGTGGGCAGCGCCAGCTCCTCGGGCAGGCCCCGCAGGGTCTCGGTCCAGTACGCGAGCAGGTCGTCGCCCGAGTGCTCCAGCAGCTCGCGCTGCCAGAGCGTGTAGTCGGTGTAACCCACGGGCAGCGGCGCCCAGTCGGGGGCACGGCCCGCGGTGCGCGCGGCGTAGGCGGTGCCGAGGTCGGCGAGCAGGGCCCGGTCGGACCACTCGTCGGTGGCGATGTGGTGCAGCACGAGCAGCAGCACGTGCTCGTCCGGCCCGGCCGCGGCCAGGACGGCGCGCAGCGGGAGTTCGCGTTCCAGGTCGAACGGGCGGGCGGCGATCCCGGGCAGCTCCTCCCGGGCGGCGGTGCCGAGCGTCACGCGCGCCTGCTCCGGCGCCAGGACGTGCTGGTGGGGCACGCCCTCAACGGCCGGGAAGACCGTGCGCAAGGTGGTGTGGCGGGTGACGAGGTCGTTCAGCGCCGCCTCCAGCGCGGCGCGGTCCAGGGCGCCGGTCAGGCGCCAGGCGGCCGGGAGGTTGTACGAGGGGTCGTCGGCGTCGACCTGGTGCAGCAGCCACAGCCGGTGCTGGGCCGAGGAGAGCGGCAGCCGCTCGGGCAGGGCACGGCCGGCGACCAGCGGCGGGCGCTCCACCGCGCTCCCGCCGTCCAGCAGGGCGGCGAGACCGGCGACGGTGGGCGCGTCGAAGACGGCGCGCAGCGTCACCTCGGCGCCGAGCGCGGTACGGACACGGCTGATCAGACGCATCGCGAGCAGCGAGTGGCCGCCGAGCACGAAGAAGTCGTCGTCGATGCCGACCCGCTCCAGGCCCAGCACGGCGGCGAACTGCTCGGCCAGCAGCTCCTCGCGCGGGGTGCGGGGCAGGCGGCCGCCGACCGCGGCGGACAGGTCGGGCGCGGGCAGCGCGGCCCGGTCCAGCTTGCCGTTGACGGTACGCGGCAGGGCCGCGAGGGCGACGAACGCCGCGGGCACCATGTGCTCGGGCAGCGCGGCGGCGACACGGGCGCGCAGGGCGGCGGGGTCGGGCTCGTGGCCGGTGGCGGTCACCACGTAGGCGACCAGGCGCGGCACGCCCGGGGTGTCCTCCCGGACGACGACGGCGGCCGCCGACACGCCGCGATCGGCGGTGAGGACGGACTCGATCTCGCCGAGCTCGACGCGGAAGCCGCGGATCTTGACCTGGTCGTCGGCGCGGCCCAGGAACTCCAGGGTGCCTCCCCCGCGGCGGCGCACCACGTCACCGGTGCGGTACATGCGCTCGCCCGGCTCCCCGAAGGGGTCGGCCACGAAGCGCTCGGCGGTCAGGCCGGGGCGGCCGAGGTAGCCGCGGGCCAGACCCGCACCGGCGAGGTACAGCTCGCCGGGCACGCCGACCGGGACGGGGCGCAGCCGTGCGTCCAGGACGTGGACGCGGATGTTGTCGAGCGGCGCCGCCCACTCCGGGGGGCCGCCGTGCCAGCCGTAGGCGTCGACGGCGCATTCCGTCGGCCCGTACAGGTCGTGGACGACCGTGCCGGGAAGCGCGGTGAGCCGTCGCCACAGCGCGGCCGGGGTGGCCTCGCCGCCCACGGTGAGGACGGCGGGCGCGTAGCCGCCGGGGGCGAGGAAGCCGTGGTGCATCAGCTCGCCCAGGTAGGTCGGGGTGAAGTCGGCGTAGTCCACGGCCTGCTCGGCCAGGTGCGCCGGCAGACCGGCCGGGTCGAGCATCGTGGCCTCGTCCACGACGTGGAGTTCGTGGCCCGCCAGCAGCCACAGCAGCGGGTCCCACGACCCGTCGAAGCTGAACGAGGCGGTGTGCGCGGCCTTCAGCGCCTCGCGGCCGGTGGCGCGGACCGCCGGTTCGATCATGTCTCGCAGGTGCGCGCCGTAGAGGTTGGACAGGCCCTGATGGGTGCCGACGACGCCCTTGGGGGTGCCGGTGGAACCGGAGGTGTAAATGGTGTAGGCCGCGCCCAGGGCCGGGTACCCGGCGGGGCGAGCGAACTCGGCTTCGGGCGAAGGACCGTCGGGCAGCGTGCCGTCGAGCAGCAGCCGCGTGACGCCCGGTGCGACCGGGAGGCGTTCGGCGAGCTCTGCGGTGGTCAGCAGGCAGACCGGGCCTGCGTCGCGGAGCATGAACTCCAGCCGGTCGGTGGGCAGGGCGGGGTCGAGCGGCAGGTAGCCGGCGCCGGAGGCGAGCACGCCGAGGATCGCGGGGACCATGGCGTGCCGCGGCAGCGCGAGGCCCACGACGGTCCCCTCGGCCGCGCCGTGGCCGCGCAGCAGGGCGGCGATGGTGTGGACGCGGGCGCCCAGTTCGGCGAAGGTCAGCGCGCCTTCGGCGGTGACCAGCGCCGTCCGCAGCGGGTGGGCCCGGACGGTGTCGGCGAGGATCTCGGGCACCGCCCGGGTCTCCGCGGGGTACCGCGCGGTGTCGTTCCACACGCCGGTGACGGCCGCGCGCTCGGCGGGCGTCAGCAGGTCGAACTCCGCCAGCGGGAGGTCGGGATCGGCGGCGGCCTGCCGCAGCAGCGTCACCAATCGCTCGACGAGCAGCGCGGCGGTGCCCTCGTCGGCGAGGTCGGTGGCGTACTCCAGGAGCAGCGCCAGCGGGTGCGCCTCGCCGTGGTCGACGAAGGTGAAGTCCAGGTCGAACTTGGCCGTGCCGGTGTCCATGTCGAACCACTCGGTGGGCAGCCCGAGGACGTCGGGGTCGCCGTCCGGGCGGTGGTGGTAGCCCAGCATCACCTGGAACAGCGGGTTGCGGCCCGCCGCGCGCGGCGGGTTCACCGCCTCCACGACCCGGTCGAAGGGCAGGTCCTGGTGCTCGAACGCCGCCAGGGCGGACTCACGCACCCGACCCAGCAGCTGACGGAACGTCAGTGTGTCGCCGGACAGGTCGGTGCGCAGCACGAGGGTGTTGACGAAGAAGCCGACGAGGTCGTCCAGGCCGCTGTCGGTGCGGCCCGCGATGGGCGCACCGAGCGGCACGTCCTCGCCCGCGCCGAGGCGGTGCAGCAGAGCGGCGGTGGCGGCCTGGAACAGCATGAACATGCTGGTGCCGGTCGCGGTGGACAGCTCCCGCAGCTCCCGGCCGAGGTCCACCGGGACCTCGCCGCGGACGATCGCCCCGGCGCCGGTGGGCGAGGCGGGGCGCGGCCGGTCCAGCGGCAGCGCCAGCTCCTCGGGCAGGTCGCGCAGCCGCTCCGTCCAGTAGCCGAGCTGCGCGTCGCCGACCGCGCCGAGGAGCCGCTCCTGCCAGAGGGTGTAGTCCGCGTACTGGACGGGCAGCGGCTGCCGGGCCGGGGCGGAGCCCGCGGCGCGGGCGGTGTAGGCGGCGGTCAGATCGGCCATGAAGGGGCGGTCGGACCACTCGTCGGTGGTGATGTGGTGCAGCACGACGGCCACCACGTGGTCGTCGGGCGCGACCGCGAACACCTCGCAGCGCAGCGGCAGTTCCGTCGACAGGTCGAAGGGACGGCGTTGGGCCGCCTCGATCAGCCCGGCGAGGTCCGCCTCGGCGCAACCCGTGACGGTGAACTCCGGCCGCGCCTCCTCGGCGGCGACGATCCGCTGGTACGGCTCGCCGTCCTGCTCGCCGACGAGGGTGCGCAGCGCCTCGTGCCGGTCCGCGACGTCGCACAGGGCCAGGCGCAGGGCGTCCGTGTCCAGGGCGCCGCGCAGCCGGAAGACGAGCGGGAAGTTATAGGCGGCGCCGCCGCCGGTCAGACGTTCCACCAGCCACAGACGGCGCTGCGCGGCGGAGAGCGGGACGCGCCCGGGCCGTTCGGCCACCGCGGTGAGCGCGGGGCGGGCGGGCCGCCCGGCGTCCGCGCGGCCCGCGAGCTGCGCGGGTGTCGGGGCCTCGAAGAGGTCGCGGATGGCGAGTTCGGCACCCAGCTCGGTGCGGGCCCGGCTGACCAGCCGGGTGGCGAGCAGCGAGTGGCCGCCCAGGTCGAAGAAGTTGTCCTCCGCGCCCACCGTCGGCAGGCCCAGCACCTCGGCGAAGAGGCGGCACAGCACCTCTTCCTGCGGGGTGCGCGGTCCGCGTCCGCCGCCGAGGGCCACGGCGGGCTCGGCGTCGGGCAGCGCCCGCACGTCGAGCTTGCCGTTGGCGTTCATCGGCAGCCGGTCGAGGGTCACGAAGGCCGCAGGGACCATGTACTCGGGCAGCTCGCGCTTCAGGTCCTCGCGCAGTACGCGGACCAGGGCGCTCGCGTCGCGGCCCGCCGCCGGGTCGTTGGCGTACGGGGCGGTGCCGCCGCCCGGACGGTAGAGCCCGGCGGTGATGCCGGCGGTGCCGGCGGTCCCGGCGGGGACGAACACCGCCTCATAGGTGCCGGCTTCCGCGCCCCACGTCGTGAGCACGCGGTAGCCGAGCCCGGCCCCGAGGTCGTGCAGGGTCTCGGGGTCCACGCCGTCCGGGGTGACGCGGCCGTCGGGGATCGCGGTGACGCGCAGCCGCTCCGGCCGCTCCTCGCGCAGCCGCCCGGGCAGACCGGGTGTCCACGCGGCCGCGGCCTCGTCGCCCAGCCTGAGCGAGGGCTCGCCGCGGTGGAGCACGGCGTCGTAGCGGTGCCGGGACAGCTCGTTGTGGTGACGCCCGCGCTTGGTGCGCAGGTCGAGGCCGTAGCCGAGGCTCGCGAAGAAGTCCGGGTCGACCAGGAGTTCCTTCTCCAGGCGCAGGCCGCGCTCCACGGCCCGCTCAAACTCCGCACCGCCCGTGCCGCGGGCGCGCTGGATCTCGGAGTGGAAGGTGCGGGCGAGCCGCAGGTTGCGGACGTCGCCGACGAAGAGCGCGCCGCCGGGGGCGAGCAGCTCCATGGCGCCGCGCACGACCGACTCCAGGTAGGCCACGCTCGGGAAGTACTGGATGACGGAGTTGATGACGACCGTGTCGAAGTACCCGGTGGGCAGGCCCTCCAGGTCGTCGGCGGGGCGGCAGCGCAGCTCCACCTTGGCGGCGAGCTCCGGGTCGCGCCGCAGCTCCTCGCCGATCTTGCGGATGACGGGGGCGGCGAAGTCGGTCGCCCAGTACGCCTCGGCGTCCGGGGCCAGCCGGGACAGCAGCAGGCCGGAGCCGACGCCGATCTCCAGGATGCGGCGCGGGCGCAGTTCGCGGATGCGGGCGAGGGTGGCCTCGCGCCATTCGTGCATGTCGTCGAAGGGGATGGGCTGCCCGTCGTAGGAGCTGTCCCAGCCCGCGTACTCCTCGGTGAAGACGGCGGTGGAGATCTCCTCGTACTCGTCGGAGTAGATCTCCTGCCACTCGCCGACCTGGGCGCGCTCGGTGGACTCGCGCTCGGCGGCGTCGGCGGGGGCCGGGACGACGTAGCCGATCAGCCGGTCGTCGCGGACGACGACGGCGGCCTGGGAGACGCGCGGGTGGCGGCTGAGGGCGGTCTCGATCTCGCCGGGCTCGACGCGGTAGCCGCGGATCTTGACCTGGTCGTCGGTGCGCCCGAGGAAGTCCAGATTCCCATCGGCATTGCGCCGCACCAGGTCGCCGGTGCGGTACATCCGCTCGCCGGGCTCGCCGAAGGGGTCGGCGACGAACCGCTCCGCCGTCAGGCCCGGCCGGTCGAGGTAGCCGCGGGCCAGGCCGATGCCCGCGATGTACAGCTCGCCGGGGACGCCGTCCGGCACCGGGCGCAGCCAGGCGTCGAGGATGTGGGCGCGGGTGCCGCGGATCGGGCGGCCGACGGTGGGCGTGGCGCTGTCGTGGGTGCCGCCGCCGAGGGTGTTGATGGTGTACTCGGTCGGGCCGTACAGGTTGTAGCCGTAGGTCCCCTCGGTGTCGCGCAGCCGCGTCCAGACCGTCTCGGGGACGGCCTCGCCGCCGAGCAGCACCAGCGGCGGGACGTGCCCTTCGAGCAGCCCCTCCTCGATGAGCAGCCGGGCGTAGGTCGGGGTGACGTTGACGACGTCGATGCGGTGCCGCTCGCAGTAGGCGGTCAGGGCGTGGGCGTCACGCCGCAGTTCCTCGTCGCAGACGTGCACCTCGTGGCCCTCGACGAGCCACAGCAGCTCCTCCCACGACATGTCGAAGGCGAAGGAGACGGTGTGCGCCACGCGCAGGCGCCGCCCGCCGGCCGCCGCGATCGCCGGTTCGAAGATCTCCTTCTGGTGGTTGAGCTGCATGTTCGTCAGGCCCCGGTAGGGGGTGACGACGCCCTTGGGGCGGCCGGTGGAGCCGGAGGTGTAGATGACGTAGGCGGGGTGCTCCAGGCTGAAGCTCGCCACGACGGGGGCGTCGGACAGCTCCGCCAGCTCGGCGGCGACGGCCGGGTCGTCGAGGAGGACGCGCGGGGTGCCGGCGTCCAGGGTGGCCGAGACGGCGGCGTTCGTCAGGAGCAGCAGCGGCCGGGCGTCCTCCAGCATCAGGGAGAGCCGGTCGGCGGGGTGGTCCAGCTCCAGCGGCAGGTAGGCGGCGCCGGTGCGCAGCACGGCGAAGAGGGCCACGACCATCTCGGCGGAGCGCGGCAGGCCCAGCGCGACGACCTTCTCCGGGCCCGCGCCGCGGGCGAGCAGCAGCCGGGCCGTGCGGTTCACGGCGGCGTCGAGTTCGGCGTAGGTGAGGGTGCGCTCGCCGAAGACGAGGGCGGTGGCGTCCGGGGTGCGGCCGGCCTGCGCCGCCAGGAGGTCGGCGATGGTCTCGGTGGGCTCCGGCACGCGGCTGCCGGCCCACTCCCGCTCCAGGGCGGCGTGTTCGGCGGGCAGCAGCGGGTCGAGACGGCCGACGGGCGCCGTCAGGTCCGCCGCCATGCGCTCCAGCAGCAGGGTGAAGCGGTCCAGCAGCGCGCGGGCGGCGGCGTGCGGGACGACGTCGGGGCGGTGCGCGAGGGTGACCAGGACGCGCTGCCCCGGCGTCACGATCAGGTTGACGGGGTAGTGCGTGGCGTCGACGTTGGCGACGGCGGTGGCGCCGTGCTCGGCGCGCAGCCGCTCCAGCCGGTCCTCGGTGTCGTTGTTGCGCAGCACGAAGAGGGTGTCGAACAGCCGCCGGTGGCCGGTCTCGGCCTGCAGCACGCCGAGGCCCAGGTACTCGTACGGCATGAGCTCCAGCCGCTCGCCCTGGATCCGCCGCAGCAGGTCGAGGACGGGCTCCGCCGGGTCGAGGGCGACACGGGCCGGCACCGTGTTGAGGAACATGCCGATGACGTTCTCCACGTCCGGCACCTCGGTCGGGCGGCCCGCGACGGTGGTGCCGAACACCACGTCGGTGCGGCCGGTCGCCGAGGCCAGGGTCAGGCCCCAGGCGGCGTTGAGCACCGTGTTGAGGGTGAGGCCGTGGGCGCGGGCCCGCTCGCGCAGCGTGTCGCCCAGCTGCGCCGTGAGCAGCGCGTCCAGCTGCTCGGGGATGACGGGTTCCAGGCCCGCGTCGGCGACGGCCGGGACGAGCAGGGTGGGCTCCTCCAGGCCCGCCAGGGCGGCGCGCCAGGCGGCGGTCGCGGCGGTGTCGTCCTGGGTGCCGAGCCAGGCCAGGTAGTCGCCGTAGGAGCCGGGGCGCGCCAGGCCGGCGTCGTCGCCGCCGGTCGCGTAGAGGGCGAAGAGCTGGTCGAGGAAGAGCCAGGCGGACCAGCCGTCCCACAGGATCAGGTGGCGGCCGATGACGAGGCGGTCGCCGAGCTCCGCGCCGCGGCGTACGAGCAGCATGCGGAACAGGGGCGGCGCGGACAGGTCGAAGCGGCGGGTGCGCTCCTCGTCCATCAGGGCGCGCAGCCGCGCCTCCTGCTCGGCGGCGGGCAGGCCGGACAGGTCGACGGTCTCGAGCGGCACCTCGGGCTCGGCGACGATGAACTGCACCGGCTGGCGCAGCCCGTCGCTGGTGAACCCGGCGCGCAGCCCGGGGTTGCGGGTGAGCAGGGTGCGGGCGGCGGCGCGCAGCCGGTCCTCGTCCAGGCGCTCGGCGAAGTCGAAGGTCTCGTGGACGGTGTAGACGTCCAGGGCGCCGTCGTCGTAGGCGGAGTGGAAGAACAGGCCTTCCTGGAGCGGGGCGAGGGGCCAGATCTCGGCGACCGCTCCCCCGGCGGTGCGGTGGACGCGCTCGGTCTCCTCGGGCGTCAGCTCGGGGCGGACGGGCCCGGTGCGGTCCGCGGTGGCGGCGCCGGTGCGGGCGGCCAGGGCGAGGGCGGCGGGGGTGCGGTGCTCGAAGACGTCGCGCGGGGTCAGTTCGAGACCGGCGGCGCGGGCGCGGCTGGCCACGCCGATGGAGCTGATGCTGTCGCCGCCGAGGAGGAAGAAGTCGTCGTCGGGGCCGGCGTCGGGCAGGCCGAGGACGGCCGCGAAGACCTCCGTCAGCGTCCGCTCGCGGTCGGTGCGCGGGGCGCGGGCGGCGGCGCGTTCGGCCTCGGGAGCGGGCAGCGCGGCGCGGTCGAGCTTGCCGCTGGGGGTCAGCGGCAGCGCGTCCAGCACGACGAAGGCGTCCGGGACCAGAGGCGCGGGCAGCAGCTCGGCCACGGCGGCGCGCAGGGCGGCGGCGTCCGGTCGGGAGCCGCGCGCGGGGACGACGTACGCGACGAGGCGCTGCTCGCGCACCGTCACCGCGGCCTGGGCGACGTCCGGGAGCCGTACGAGCGCGGCCTCGGTCTCGCCGGGTTCGATGCGGTTGCCGCGCAGCTTGACCTGGCGGTCGGTGCGGCCCAGGTACTCCACCGTCTGGTCCGCCCAGCGGCGCACGAGGTCGCCGGTGCGGTACATCCGCTCGCCGGGGGCTCCGTACGGGTCCGCGACGAAGCGCTCGGCGGTGAGCGCGGAGCGGCCGTGGTAGCCGCGGGCGAGCTGCACACCGGTCAGGTAGAGCTCGCCGGGCACGCCCTCCGGGACCGGGCGCAGGCAGGCGTCCAACACCCGCAGTCCGGTGTTCCACACGGGGCGCCCGATGGGCACGGTGGTGTCCGGGGCGCCGTCGAAGGCGTGGTGGGTGACGTCGACGGCGGCCTCGGTGGGCCCGTACAGGTTGTGCAGCGGCACTCCGGTGAGCGCCGTCCAGCGCGCGGCGGCACCGCCCGGCAGGGCCTCGCCGCTGCTCAGCACGCGGCGCAGGCTCGCCGCCCACGACGCGTCGGTGGTCACCTCCGGCGTGCTGAGGAACGCCTCCAGCATGGAGGGCACGAAGTGCATGGTGGTGATCCGCTGGTCGCGGACGAGCCCGGCGAGGTAGGCCGGGTCGCGGTGCCCGTCGGGCCGGGCGAGGACGACGGCGGCGCCCTCCCACAGCGGCCAGAAGAACTCCCACACGCTGACGTCGAAGCTCGACGGGGTCTTCTGCAGGACGCGGTCGTCGGCCGTCAGCCCGTACTCGCCCTGCGTCCACGCGAGGCGGTTGACGATGGCCCGGTGGGTGACGACGACGCCCTTGGGGCGGCCGGTGGAGCCGGAGGTGTAGATCAGATACGCCGGGTCGTCGGGCCCGGCCGCGTCGCCCGCGAGGGTCTCCGTGCCGTCCTCGGCGGGGGCGTCGACCAGCAGCGGCGTCAGGCCCTCGACGGCGGGCAGCCGCGCGGCGTCGGCCGCCGTGGTGACGACGGTGGCCGCACCGGAGTCGCCGAGCATGTAGGCGACGCGGTCGGCCGGGTAGTCCAGGTCGACGGGGAGGTAGGCAGCGCCGGACTTGAGGACGCCGAGCAGCGCCACCATCAGCTCCGCGGAACGCGGGACGGCGACGGCGACGAAGCGCTCGGGCCCGGCGCCGCGGGCGCGCAGCCGCGCGGCCAGCGCCTCGGCGCGCGCGTCGAGTTCGGCGTACGTGAGGGTGGTGTCGCCGTACACGACGGCGGTGGCGCCGGGGGTACGGGCGGCCTGCTCCGCGATGGCGGCGGGCAGCGTGGTGACCGGGACGTCGCGGACGGCGCCTTCGAGGTGGGCGGTGTCGTGCTCGCGCGGGGTGAGCAGGTCGACGGAGGCCACGGGGCGGCCGGGGTCGTCGGCCACGGCCTCCAGCAGCAGCGTGAGGCGTGCGGCGACGGCGCGGACGGCGTCGGCGTCGATCCTGCGCGCGTGGTGCTTGAGCCGCAGGTCCATACGGCGGCCGGGCTTCACGATGAGCGCGAGCGGATAGTGGACGGTGTCGTGGAAGGCGTGGCCGGTGACGCGCACGGCGCCCGAGGGGTCGGCGAGGCCGGTCTCGGCGGGGTAGTTCTCGAAGACGACGAGGGTGTCGAAGAGTTCGCCGCCGCCCGCGTGCCCGGCGGCCTTCTGCACGTCCGCGAGCCCGAGGTGCTGGTGGTCCAGCAGGGCGCTCTGCTCGTCCTGCAGACGGCGCAGCAGCGTGCCGAGGCTGACGGAGGGATCCCAGAGCAGCCGGGTCGGGAGGGTGTTGATGAACAGGCCGACCATGGAGGCGATGCCGTCCACGGCGACGTCGCGTCCCGACACGGTGGTGCCGAAGACGACGTCCTGCTGTCCGGTCAGCCGGCCCAGCAGCAGGCCCCAGGCGCCCTGCACGACGGTGCCGAGGGTGACGCCGAGTTCGCGGGCGCGGGCCGCGAGGCGGGCCGTGACCCGCTCGGAGAGCTCCACGCGGATCTGCGCGGGCTCGACCGGGCCGCCGTCCGCGGGCGCCTCCACCAGGCGGGTCGGGCCTTCCAGCCCGGCAAGCGCGGTACGCCAGGCGGCGCGGGCGGCGTCCCGGTCGGCGGCGGCGACACGGCGCAGGTAGTTCCGGTACGCGGGCACCTCGGGCAGCGGCGCCGGGTCGTCCGCGTACAGGGCCATCAACTCGCGGTGCAGGACCGGCAGCGACCAGCCGTCCGCGATGATGTGGTGGAACGTCAGCAGCAGTCGGCTGCGGCCGTCGCCGAGGCGGACGAGGGCGCACCGCAGCAGCGGCGGCCGGGACAGGTCGAAGGGGCGGGCCCGCTCGTCGGCGGCGACGGCGTCCGCGAGGCCGCGGCGCACGCCGTCCTCCTGCGCGGACAGATCCACCTCGCGCCACGGCAGCACCGCACCGTCCGGGACGACCTGGACCGGCCGCCCGTCGGCGAGCTGACGGAAGCAGGCGCGCAGCGGCGCGTGCCGCGCCAGGAGGCGCTCCGCGGCGCGGCACAGCGCGGCGCCGTCCACGGGGCCCGAGAGCTCGACGGCCTGCTGGACGACGTAGGCGTCGTGGTCGGCGCCGTCGACGAGGGCGTGGAAGAAGAAGCCCTCCTGGAGCGGTCCGAGCGGCAGCACCTCCTCGACGGTGAGGTCGCCGCGCAGGACGGCGAGTTCGGTCTCCGTCAGCGGCACCAGGGGCGTGTCCCGCTCCGCGGCGCTGTCGTCGCCGTCTTCGGCGGTGTCCTGGGCGACGCGCGCGAGCGCCTCGACCGTACGGTGCCGGAAGACGTCCCGGGGGGTGAGCCGCAGCCCCGCCTCGCGGGCGAGCACGAGCAGCCGGATCGCCACGATGCTGTCGCCGCCCAGAGCGAAGAAGTCGTCGTCGATCGTGACCGATCGCACGCCGAGGGCCCGCGCGTACAGGGCGCACAGCAGTTCCTCGCGGGCGTCGCGCGGGACGCGGCCCGAGCTGAGCGCGGCGTAGTCGGGGACGGGGAGGGCGGCGCCGTCGAGCTTGCCGCTCGGCGTGACCGGGAGGCGGTCCAGCGGCACCAGGGCCGCGGGGACCATGTATTCGGGCAGGAACTCGGCGGCGTGCGCGCGCAGCGTCCGCATCAGCGCCGAGACGTCCCGGAAGGGGGCGGGCCGGTTGGCGAGCGGGCGGCCGCCGCCGGTCCGGTACAGGGGACCCGGGTCGGTGCCCTGGGGAGTGAAGACGGCGTCGAGGCTGCCGTCGTCGGCGTCGCCGGTCCAGGTCAGGGCGGCGGACAGGCCGTGCCGCGCGGCGAGTTCGTGCAGCGATTCGGGATCGACGCCGTCGGCGCCGCCGGTGCCGGGGCGGCTGCTGTCGTCGAGGACGGCGAGGGCGTCGAGGTCCTCGGCGAGGCGCGCGTTGGGCACGGCGGTGACGCGCAGCCGCTCCGGCCGCGCGGCGAGCCGGGCGTCCAGGTCGTCCAGGCCGCCGAGCGCGGCCCAGGCGACCTCGTCACCCGCGTCCGGGACCGCCGTGGCGTGTGCCGGGCGGAGCACGACGTCGTAGCGGTAGCGGGTCAGCTCGTTGTGGTGGACGCCGCGCTTGATCCGCACCTCGGCGGCGAGACCGTCGAGGCCCGCGAACCAGTCGGGGTCGACGAGGAGTTCGCCCTCCCATGCCACCGACCGGTCGACGGCGGCGCGCAGCGCCTCCTTGTCGTCGGTGTCGTCGCCGGCACCGCGGCGGCTCTCCACGGCGGCGCGCAGGGTGCGCAGCAGCCTCAGGTTGCGCACGTCGCCGACGAAGATCGCACCGCCGGGGGCGAGCAGCGCGGCGGCCTTGCGGAGCACGTCCTCCAGGTAGTCCGCGCCGGGGAAGTACTGGGCGACGGAGTTGACGACGACGACGTCGAAGTGGCCCTCGGGCAGTCCGGTGGTGTCGTGCGCGGGGCGGGCCGACAGCTCGACGCGCCCGGCGAGTTCCGGTACGTCGCGGATCTGGGCGCGCAGCGCGGCGACGGCCTCCTCGGAGACGTCGGTGCCCCAGTACGCCTCGCAGTCGGGGGCCAGGCGGGACAGGAGCAGGCCGCTGCCGACGCCGATCTCCAGGACGCGGCGCGGCGCGAGCGCGGCGATGCGCTCGACGGTGGCCGTCCGCCACTCGCGCATGTCGGCGAGCGGGATGGGCAGCCCGTCGTACATGCTGTTCCAGCCGGCGAAGTTCTCCTGGAAGCCCTCGGAGCCGGCGGCGGAGTACAGGAGTTCGTGCAGGTCCTTCCACTCGGCGACCTCGGCGTCGCCGTCCAGGGACGGCACGACGTAGGCGGCCAGGCGCCGGTCGCCGGGCCGGTCCTCGCGGACGACGACGGCGGCCTGGGCGACGGCGGGGTGGGAGCGCAGCACGGACTCGATCTCGCCGGGCTCGATGCGGAAGCCCCGGATCTTGACCTGGCTGTCGACGCGGCCGAGGAACTCCAGCCGCCCGTCGGCCTTCCAGCGCACCAGGTCGCCGGTGCGGTACAGCCGCTCCCCCGGCTCGCCGAAGGGGTCGGCGACGAAGCGCTCGGCCGTCAGGTCGGGCCGCCCGAGGTAGCCGCGGGCCAGTCCGGCGCCGCCGAGGTAGAGCTCTCCCGCGACACCTGCCGGGACCGGCCGCAGCCGGGCGTCGAGGACATAGGCGCGGGTGCCCGGGTCGGGCACACCGATGGGCACGATGGTGCCGGCCGGGATGTCGGGATCGCACAGGCCGAGCGTGGAGTTGGTGGTCGCCTCGGTCGGGCCGTAGGCGTTGAACATCATGCGGCCGCGCGCGTAGCGGCCGACGAGTTCGGGCGACACGCGCTCGGTGCCGGCCAGCAGCGTGGCCTCCGCGGGCAGGTGCACGTCGTCGGGCATGGCGGCGAGCAGCGCGGGCGGAAGGATCATGAAGGTGATGCCGTGGGCGTTGGCGTAGTCGGCCAGCGGCGGGCCGGGGACGCGGCGTTCGGACGGTACGACGACCAGCCGTCCGCCGGAGAGCAGGCCGAGGCACAGGTCCCAGAAGGCGACGTCGAAACTCGGGGAGGCGAACTGCAGCACCCGGCTGTGGGGGCCGATGCCGAAGCGCTCGCTCTGGGTGGCCACGAGCTTGGCGACGCCGGCGTGGGAGAGCACGACGCCCTTGGGCCGCCCGGTGGAGCCGGAGGTGTAGATGACGTAGGCGGCGCTCGCCACCGACAGCCGTCCGCCGAGGTCGGGGTCGTGGCCGGGCAGCCCGGCCAGCTCGGCCGCGGTCGCCGGGGCGTCGAGCAGCAGGGCGGGGACGTCGCCCGGCAGGTCGCCGGCCACCTCGGAGGTGGTGACGAGGCAGACCGGCGCGGCGTCCTGGAGCATGTAGCCGACCCGGTCGGCGGGGTAGTCGGTGTCGACCGGCAGATAGGCGGCGCCGGACTTGAGCACCGCGACCTCGGCGACGATGAGCTCCGCCGAGCGCGGCACGGCCAGCGCGACCACCGTCTCGGGACCCGCGCCCCGGGCGATCAGGGCGTGGGCCAGCCGGTTGGCGCGGGCGTCGAGTTCGGCGTAGGTCAGGCGGACGTCCTCGAAGACCAGGGCGGTCTCGTCGGGCCGGGTGCGGACCTGCTCGGCGAACATCGCCGGCCAGGTCGCGAGCGGCACGTCGTGGGCGGTGTCGTTCCACTCGTGGAGGAGACGCCGGCGCTCCGGCCCGTCCAGCAGTTCCAGGTCGGCGACGGCGCGGTCCGGGTGCGCGGTCGCGTCCGCGAGCAGCGTCGCGTAGTGGCCGAGGATGCGGTCGACGGTCGCGGCCTCGAACAGGTCGGGGCGGTACGCGGCGTGGACCTCGCCCCCCGCGATCCGCAGGTCCAGGTCGAGCGGGCCGCCGTCCCAGGCGCCCGCGGCGAGTCCGGTGTTGCAGATCAGGCCGCCGCCGCGGGTCGCCGTGGCGCCCAGTGCGGCGGCGAGGGCCGGAACGGGGGTCCGGTGGGCCCGGGCCTGCTCCCTGGCGGCGGACACCCGCGCGGTGAGCTCGCCGAAGGTGGTGTCCGCGGTGACGGCGACGCGCAGCGGCAGCCCGTCGTGGGCGAGGACGATGTCGGCGGCGCCGCTGCCGTAGTGGTGCAGCAGGGCCACGTAGGCGGCGAGTTGCCGCTCCTCCCCCGGAACCCGGCCGGGCAGGGCGCGGGAGCGGACTGGGAGCGCTTCCGCGGGCCGTTGTTGCGGATAGGGGAAGTCGATCGGAAGAACGGTCTCCTGTGCGAGCGGAATCAGCCGCCCACGCCAGAACTCCATTGCCTCAACCGTCAGTTCTTCGTAACCCGACACAGGTGCCGTGCCTCCCCAGGCGTGCGGAATCGACTCGGCCGAGCCGTGACCGTTCGCCATATTAAGGTAAGCATTACCTAACTAGGTAGCCCCACCCTCGAGGCGGCAAGCGCACAGCTCACAGCGGTAGGGTTAAGGTGTGCCTAACCTAAGGATGGTGGCCGTGGAGCCCGACCGGTGACCGCGCGCAGAAGGCTGCGCCCAGCCCTGCTCGTCATGCTGCTCGCCGCCGCGCTCACCGGTCTGTGTCTGCTCTCGATCGGGCTCGGTGCCGTGGACATCCCCCCGGACGAGGTCGTCCGGGCGCTCTTCGGACACCCCTCCAGCCATCTCGTCGACAACATCGTCTGGACCGTCCGCGTCCCGCGTACCGTCCTCGGGCTCACCGCGGGCGCCGCGCTCGGCCTGTCCGGCGCGCTCATGCAGGCCCTCACCCGCAACCCGCTCGCCGACCCCGGCATCCTGGGCGTCAGCGCGGGCGCGTCCTTCGGGATCGTCGTCGCCATCGCCCTGTTCGGGCTGGGGTCGCTGCACGGCTACGTCTGGTTCGCATTCGCGGGCGCCCTCGCCACCAGCGTGCTGGTCTTCCTGCTCGGCAGGATGGGACGCTCCGGCGCGACGCCGGTGAAACTCGCGCTGGCCGGAGTCGCGGTCACCTTCCTGCTGTTCTCCCTGACCAACGCGATCGTCCTCACCGATCCCGACGCCCTGGACCGCTACCGCTTCTGGTCCGCCGGCACCCTCGCCGACCAGGACGGCGCCGTCGTCCGCAGCATCCTGCCGTTCCTCCTGATCGGCGCGCTGCTGGCACTCGCCACCACTCCGGCGCTCAACAGCCTGGCCCTGGGCGACGACGTGGCCGCCTCGCTCGGCCGGCGGCTCGGGCTGATACGCCTGCAGGGCGTCCTCGCGGTCATGCTGCTGACCGGGGCCTCGGTCGCCGTCATCGGCCCCGTGGTCTTCCTCGGCCTGGTGGTGCCGCACGTCGCCCGGGTGCTCGCCCAGTACGCGGGCATCGGCCCCGACCACCGCTGGCTGCTGCCGCTGTCGGCGGCGCTGGCGCCGTGCCTGCTGCTCACCGCGGACATCCTCGGCCGGGTCGTCGCGCGGCCCACCGAGATCCAGGCGGGCGTCCTCGTCGCCTTCATCGGCGGCCCGTTCTTCATCGCCCTGGTGCGCCGGCGCAAGCTCGCGGAGGTCTGAGCGTGACCGTCCTCGCCCCCCTCCGCGGCCGCCGGCCGTACCGGCTCGCGGCCCCGCCGGTCTCGGGTGTGCTGCGGCCCCGGCTGGTCGCGCTCTGCGCCGCCCTCACCGTCGGGGTGTTCCTGCTCTTCTGCTGGGGCGTGTCCCTCGGCGACTACCCGATCGGCCTCGCCGACGTCGTCAAGGCCCTCACCGGCGCCGGCGACCCCGGAACGGTCCTGGTCGTCCGGGAGTTGCGGCTGCCGCGCGCGCTCACCGGGCTGCTCGTCGGCATCGCCTTCGGCATCTCCGGCGCGCTGTACCAGACGATGACCCGCAACCCGCTGGCCAGCCCCGACATGATCGGCCTCACCGAGGGCGCCGGCACCGCCGTGGTCGCCGGCATCGTGCTCGGCTGGGACGGCGGTCTGGGCACCCAGGGCCTCGGGCTGCTCGGCGCGCTGGTCACCGCGCTCCTGGTGTACGCACTGGCCTGGAAGGGCGGCGCCACCGGCTACCGCATCATCCTGGTCGGCATCGGCGTCTCCTGGATCTGCACCAGCGCCACCGACTACCTCGTCGCCCGCGGCGAGCGGTTCGAGGCGCAGGCCGCCCTCGGCTGGCTGGTCGGCAACCTCAACGGCCGCACCTGGGACCAGGTGACGATGCTCGCCGCCGCCATGGTCGTGCTCGTGCCGCTCGCCCTCGGCATGGGCCGGTGGATGCGCACCCTGCAACTCGGCGACGACGTGGCCGCGGGGCTCGGCACCCCGGTACAACCGGTACGCCTCGCCCTGCTGCTGATCGGCGTCGGGCTGATCGCCTTCGGCACGGCCGCGGCCGGCCCGGTCGCCTTCGTGGCCCTGGCCGCCCCGCAGATCGCCCAGCGGATGGCGGGCACGGCGTACCCGCCGCTGCTCACCTCCGGGCTGACCGGGGCCCTGGTCGTGCTGGGCTCCGACCTCATCGCGCGTGAAGCGATCCCCGGCACGGAACTCCCGGTCGGGATCGTCACCGGCGTCATCGGCGCGCCGGTCCTGCTCTGGCTGCTCATCCGCGCCAACCGCGCGGGCTCAGGAGGCTGAATCCATGGCGACCACCGACTCCGCCCCCCAGCCCGCCGAAGGGCCCGAACTGCGGGCGCGCGGCCTGCATCTGGCCTACGACAACCGGCTGGTCGTCGAGGACCTCGACCTCGTCATACCCTCCGGCCGCATCACCGCCATCGTCGGCGCCAACGCCTGCGGCAAGTCCACCCTGCTGCGCGCGCTCGCCCGGCTGCTCGCGCCCCGCCAGGGCGTCGTGGAGCTCGACGGCCGCGCGCTGCGCTCGCTGCCCACGCGGGAACTCGCACAACGCCTGGGCATCCTCCCGCAGACCCCGGTCGCCCCCGAGGGCCTCACCGTCATCGACCTCGTCAGCCGCGGCCGCTCGCCCCACCAGACCTGGTGGCGGCAGTGGTCCAAGGCCGACGAACTGGCCGTCCACGAGGCCCTGGCGGCGACCGACATGACGGAGCTGGCCGACCGCGCGGTCGACGAGCTCTCCGGCGGCCAGCGCCAGCGGGCCTGGATCGCCATGGCCGTCGCCCAGGGCACCCCGGTGCTCCTGCTGGACGAGCCGACCACCTACCTGGACCTCGCCCACCAGATCGACGTCCTGGACCTCGTCACCGACCTCAACCGCCGCGAGCACCGCACCGTGGTGATGGTCCTGCACGACCTCAACCAGGCCTGCCGCTACGCCGACCACGTCATCGCGATGAAGGCCGGACGGATCGCCGCCGAGGGCACACCGACCGAGGTGATCACCGCGGAGACCGTCGAGGACGTCTTCGATCTGCGCTGCCAGGTCACCACCGACCCGGTCAGCGGCACCCCCCTGGTGATCCCCATGGGCCGGCACCACGAGGCGGTCCCCGTCGCCGCCGAGTGACGCCGCGGCGCACGGACCGGGTCCCCGGACAATCGCGGTCGTGACGGAGCCGGCCTCCGCCGGGCCCGCGGAGGCGCCGACGCGCCTTCGGCTTCGTCGCCGAGCGCGACCCCGGCCCGGACCCGCGGGCGAGGGCCCACCGCACTCGCGGCCCGGGGCCGAAGGAGAACCGGGAGCCGGACGACCGTCGAGGGCGGCCCCGGTGGCCGTGCGGGCCGAGTCCGCGGAGGTCGTCTCCACCGTCCCGGCCGCCCTGAAGCCCCACCGCGGGAAGCGGAGCGCCTTCGACCTGCGCGGCGTGCGGGGGCGCCCTACCGTGTTGATACGGGGAACGCACGGGGATCGGAGCCGTCCATGCCTGTCTACCACGTGGTCACCACGCAGAACACCGTCTCGGCACAGCAGAAGGCCGAGTTGGCGGCGGAGATCACGCGTCTCCACTCGGTGATCACCGGGGCGCCCACCTCCTTCGTGCACGTGACGTTCGCCGAACTGCCCGAAGGCAGCGTCTTCACGGATTCGGCTCCCTCACGTCCCCTTCTCATCGAGGCGACCACACGGGCAGGCCACGCGGACAGGGAGAAGACACAGCTGGCCAAGGACATCTCGGCCGCCGGCAGCAGGGTGACCGGCGTCCCGGAGTCGCGCATCCTCGTGATCATCAAGGACAGCCCCGCTCGCTTCGCCGCCGAGGGTGGCCGCATCCTGCCCGAGCCGGGGGACGAAGGCGACTGGATGGCGGCGACCGACTGACCGGCCGCCGGACGCGTCGCCCGGGCGGCTCCTGACGGAGTCTCCGCCCGGAGGACGATGGCCGGCGGTGCCGCACACGACACCCGGGCAGGGGCGTCAGCCACCACAGCACGCCGGCCGCGGCACGGAGTCGGCATCGGCGGGTTCGAGGCGTACTCCGGACCGTTCCGGCGGTTCACCCCGGCCGGCTCCGACCACCGCGGCCACACCGTCCGGACCCGGGCCCTGAACGCCCGGCGCCGGACAGCGCCCATCCGCCCGCCGCCCCTACCCGACGCCACGGCGAGCGAGGCACCCGCCGGGGCAAACGGGCACGGACGGGCGCGGGCGACCGCGGCCCGGCCACCCGGCGAGGCCGCGAGGTCGCCGCGCTACCCCGGCAGGACGGTCGTCCCGCCGCCCGTGGCGCCCCCGGACAGCGCGCGCAGCAGGGCGTGCGGCGCGCGGCCGTCCAGGACGCGGGCCGTGCGCACACCCGCACGGACGGCCCGCAGGCAGCTCTCCATCTTCGGCACCATGCCGCCGCCGAGCGACGGCAGCATCGCCTCCAGTTCGGCCGCGGTGAGCCGGTCCAGGACCCGCTCGCGGCGCGGCCAGTCGGCGTAGAGCCCGGGCACGTCGGTGAGGACGAGCAGCGTCTCGGCGTCCAGCGCGGCGGCCAGGGCCCCGGCCGCCGCGTCCGCGTTGACGTTGTAGATCTGGCCGTCCGTGCCGCGGCCGAGCGAGGAGACCACCGGGATGTGACCGTGGGCCAGCAGGACGTCCACGGCCGCCGTGTTGACCTCCGTCACCTCGCCGACGAGGCCGATGTCGACGATCTCGCCGTCGACCTCCGCGTAGCGGCGCACCGCGGTGAGGGTGTGCGCGTCCTCGCCGGTGAGCCCGACCGCGTACGGGCCGTGCTCGTTGAGGAGGCCCACCAGGTCCCGCTGGACCTTGCCGGCCAGGACCATCCGCGCGACGTCCAGGACCTCGGGCGTGGTGACCCGCAGACCGCCCACGAAGCGCGCCTCGATGCCCACGAGGTCGAGTTGGGCGCTGATCTGCGGGCCGCCGCCGTGCACCACGACGACCCGCACCGCGGCCTCCCGCAGGCGGACGACGTCCTGCGCGAAGGTACGCAGCAGGGAGCCGTCGCCCATGGCGTTGCCGCCCACCTTCACCACGACGGTGCGGCCCCCGAGGTCGCGGAGCGCGGGGAGCGGCCCGGGGCCGGCCAGGGCGGTCGTCACGGCCGGGTCGTCAGGTAGCCGCCCATGGTGCGGAACCAGTCGCCGGCCGCGTACTCCGTGCCGTCGTCCGTCCGGATCGTGCGCACCAGCAGGCCCCGGCGGTGTCCGCCGCGCGCGTCCGCGCCCGCGACGATGACGACGCCGTCGCCCTCGCGGATGAAGATGCGGCCGGGCGTGCCGCCGTACCTGGCCTGCGAGACGGCCGCCGAGACGATTCTGATGCGCTCGCCGCGGTGGTAGGTGAAGGCGTTGGGATACGGGTCGGACTGCGCCCGCACGAGCCGTTCCAGGTCCTCGGCGGGCCAGTTCCAGTCGATGCGGCTGTCCTCGACCGAGCGCTTGTGGAAGAAGCTGGCGCGGGAGCGGTCCTGGGGCGTCCACTCGGCGCGGCCGGAGGCGATCAGGTCCAGGGACTCGCGCACGAGGGGTGCGATCAGGTCGCAGGTGCGGTGGAAGAGGTCGGTGGCGGTGTCGTCGGGGCGCACGGGCTCCGAGCGCTGCAGCAGGATGTCGCCGGCGTCCAGTTCGCCGTCCATGCGGTGGGCGGTGACGCCGACGTGCTCCTCGCCGTTGATGAGCGCCCAGATGATCGGCGAGAAGCCCGCGTAGGCCGGGAGCAGGGAGTCGTGCACGTTGAGCGTGCCGTGCGGCGGCAGGTCGAAGATCTCCGGCGGCAGCCAGGTGCGCCAGTTGTTGGCCACGATGATGTCGGGCGCCGCGTCGCGGATCGCCTGCAGCAGCTCGGCGTCGTCCGGACGGTTGCGCAGCAGCACCGGCACACCGTGCTTATCGGCCAGTTCGGCGACCGAATCGTCCCAGATCTTCTCGTACGCGTGCTCGCTCCTGGGGTGGGTCACGACGAGGACGACCTCGTGATCCGACTCCAGCAGGGCCTGCAGCGTCCGGTGTCCCCAGGTCTGATAACCGAACATGACGACCCGCATGGTGTCTCCCTCTCGATGGCACATTATTGCAAGGTAAGCCTTACCTTATCTAGTATGTGGCGCGCTGAGGGAGGCGATTCAACGGTGACAGCACCGCGCAGTGAGCCGGACACCATCCACGACATCCTGGGAATCGGTTTCGGGCCGTCAAATCTGGCTCTGGCGATAGCCATTGAGGAACACAATGCACAACTTCCCGCCTCCCGGCGGATCAACGCCCACTTCCTGGAGCGCCAGCCACGTTTCGGCTGGCACCGGGGCATGCTCATCGACGACGCGACGATGCAGGTCTCGTTCCTAAAGGACCTGGTCACCATGCGGAACCCGACCAGCGACTTCAGCTTCCTGTGCTACCTGCGGGAACAGGGCAGGCTGGTCGACTTCCTGAACCAGAAGACCCTCTTCCCGCTCCGCGTCGAGTTCCACGACTACTTCGAGTGGGCCGCCGCCCGCGTCGCCCACGTGGTCGACTACTCGTCCGAGGTGATGTCGATCACTCCGGTCCGCGGTGCCGACGGCGAGGTCGACCACCTCGACGTCACCTGCCGCCACCCCGAGGACCCCGAGCGGACCGTCACCCACCGGGCCCGCAACGTCAGCGTGGCCGTCGGGCTGGAGCCGCACCTGCCCCCGGGCACGGAACTCTCGGACCGCGTCTGGCACAACAGCCAGCTGCTGCCCCGGGTCGCCGAACTCTCGGCGACCGGCACCCCAGTGCGCCGGGCCGTCGTCCTCGGCGCCGGACAGAGCGCGGCGGAGGCCGTCGACTTCCTGCACCGCACCTTCCCGGACGCCGAGATCTGCGCGGTGTTCGCCAAGTACGGCTACACGCCGGCCGACGACAGCCCCTTCGCCAACCGGATCTTCGATCCCGAGGCCGTGGACCTGTACTACACCTCCCCGTCCGAGGTGAAGCAGTCCCTGTTCGACTACCACCGCAGCACCAACTACTCGGTGGTCGACATGGACCTCATCGAGGCCCTGTACGCCACCTCCTACCGCGAGAAGGTGCAGGGGCGCGAGCGCCTGCGCTTCCTCAACGTCTCGCGGATCCGCGACGTGAGCCCCGCGGACGGCGGACTCGACGTCACCGTGGAGTTCCTGCCGACGGGCGAGCGGCACACCCTGGAGGCGGACGTCCTGGTGCACGCCACCGGCTACCGCTCCCAGGACGTCGGCACCCTGCTCGGGGAGTCCGCCAAGATCTGCCTGCGCGACGACGGCGACGCCGTCCGCGTCGGGCGCGACCACCGCGTGGAGGTGGCCCCCGAGGTCACCGCGGGCATCTACGTCCAGGGCGGCACCGAGCACACGCACGGGCTGACCTCCACCCTGCTGTCCACCACCGCCATCCGGGCCGGCGAGATCCTCGCCTCGCTCGTCGCCCGCCAGGCCGAGCCGGCCGCGGCCGCCACCGCCGCCGCCCGCCCCTGAGGCACGCGAAGAGGGGGCCGCCGGACGACCGGCGGCCCCCTTCGCTCCATCCGGAGCACCACAGAGCCCTGAAGCACCATCAGGAGACCTCGGTGTACAGAACGCGAGAGTGGGTTCTCGAACACATCCGCCGCGACGCTCTGCGGCACCCGGAGGCGAGCCCGCAGACCCTGGCGGTGCGCCACCGGGTGCCGCAGGCGGTCGTCGCGGAGGCCCTCTCCCTCCCCGTGACCGTCCGCCCCCGCACGCGCCGCACCGGCTCCGTGCTGGAGCCGGTGAAGCAGGCCATCGACCACATGCTGCTGCAGGAGCTGGCCCCAGGGCCGGCACGCCGGTACACCATCGCCGAGATCCTCGAACGGCTCCGCACCGAACAGGACTTCAGCGCCTCGTACTCCACCGTGCGCGACCATGTGCGCCGACGCCGGGCCGCGCTGGCCCTACCGCCGGGTGCGCAGCAGCAGGTGCAGGAAGTACGGGGTGCCGATGACGGCGGTCATCAGGCCGGCGCCCAGCTGCGCCGGGGCGATGACCGTACGGCCGAGGAGATCGGCCGTGCAGACCAGAACGGCGCCGAGGAGGACCGCGACCGGTACGACCCGTACATGCCGGCGACCCACGAGGGCCCGGGCCGCGTGGGGGGCGACCAGCCCGACGAAGCCGATGGTGCCCGCCGCGGCCACGGCGGTGGCGGTCAGCAGCACGCTCGTCACCAGGAAACCGAGCCTGGCCGGTCCGCGGCGCAGCCCGAGCAGGGCGGGAGTGTCGTCGTCGACTGACAGCAGGTCGAGTTCGGTGCGCCGCGCCACCGCCACCACCAGGCCCAGGACGAGGGCCGCCGCGACGGGCACCGCGTCGGGCAGTGTCCGCCCGTAGGTGGAACCGGACAGCCAGGTGAGGGCCTTCGTGGCGTTGAAGGGGTCGGTGAGGACGATCAGCAGGCTGATGAGGGCCGTCGTCGCCGCGGACACGCCGACGCCGACGAGCACCAGCCGGTTCTGCCCGAAGCCGCCCCGCGCCGCCATACCGAAGACGACCACGGCGGTGGTCGCGGCGCCCGCGAACGCGGCACCCGCCACTCCCCACGCCCCCGCGACCGGAACCGTCGTCACGAACAGGACGGCTCCGAGCGCGGCACCGCCGGACACCCCGAGGATGCCCGGCTCCGCGAGCGGGTTGCGGGTGACCGCCTGCACCAGCGTCCCGGACAGCGCGAGCGCGCCACCGGCGAGGAGCGCCGCGGCGACCCGCGGCACCCGGGTGTCGAGGACGAACGCGACCGCCTGACCGGCCCTGCCCTGCGCCCAGTTCGCCACATCACCGAGCAGCAGCTTGGAGTCGCCCAGCAGCACTCCGGCGACGGTCACGCCGATCAGCGCCGCGACGAGGACGGCCGAGGTGACCACGACCGCACCGCGGCCGGGGATGCGCAGCCGGTCCGGCGCGCTCGCGCCGCCGGTGTCGCGCGCCCGCAGCGCCATCACGACCAGGAACACCGCGCCCACAAGGCTGGTGACGACGCCGGTGGGCACCGCCACGGCGGTCTGCGCCGGCACGACCGCGCGCAGCAGGACGTCAGCGCCCAGCACGAGGCCCGCTCCGACCAGGCCCACGACTGGCATGCCCGACCGCGTACGGGCCGGCGTCCGGAAGCGGCGCATGAGGGGCCGTACGAGAGCGGGCGCGCACAGTCCCACGAAGCCGACGGGTCCGGCGAGCGTGACCGACGCGGCCGAGAGCAGCGCCGCGCACACGACGACCGTGATCCGGGTGCCCCGCACGGGGACCCCGAGGCCGCGGGCCGCGTCGTCCCCCAGCGCGAGCGCGTCGACGCGGCGGGCCACCAGCAGGAGTCCGGCCACACCCGCCACGGCGACGGGGGCCATCTGCGCCACGCCGTCGAAGCCGTTCTGGCTGATGCTGCCCTGGCTCCACTGGTAGAGCCCGTTGGTCTGCTGCGGGAAGAGCAGGATCAGCCCCTCGGTGACCGAGGTCAGACCGAGGGTCAGGGCGCTGCCGGCCAGGACGAGGCGTACGGTGCCCGCGCCGAGCCCCGACAGCGACAGGACCGCGGCGGCGGCCAGGAGCCCGCCCAGGAAGGCCACACCGGAGGAGGCGAGCAGCGGCAGCGAGATCCCGGTGACCATGAGCAGGCCCAGCGCCAGATAGGAGCCGGCGTTCACGGCGAGGGTGTCCGGTGCGGCGAGCACATTGCGGCTGACGGCCTGCAGGGCCGCGCCGGCGATGCCGAGTGCGGCGCCGACGAGGAGGCCTGCGGCCATCCGGGGCAGCCGCGAGGCGATCACGACGGACGCGTCGCCGGGATCGGCCCGGCCCGTGAGGGCCTTGCCCACCTCGGCCGGGCCGACGGAGGCGGTGCCCTGGGTGATGTCGACGACCGCGAGGGCGGCGACCAGGAGAACGAGCACGGCCGTCACCGCGGCCGCCCCCGTCCTGGAGGTGACCGTGTGCGGACGGGTGGCGGAGGTCGTTGCGGTGACGGCCATGGGCACTGCTACTTCGTCAGGGCGCCGACGACGGCGTCGACGTACGACTCCATCGACTGCGGACCGCCGAACATCCAGATGCCGTCGGGCAGCCGGTGCACATCGCCCTTCTTCACGAAGGGCAGGGACTTCCAGACCGAGTTGTCGGCGAGGTCGTCGGCGAAGACGTCGCTGCCCTCGCTGTCGCTGCCGATGTAGGCGAACGTGACGTCGCCGAGCTTGGTGAGACCCTCGACATCGGTGGTGGCGAGACCGTAGTCCTTGTCGCCCTCGACGCTCCAGGCGTTCTTCAGGCCGAGCGCCTCGTTGACGCCGCCGATGAGGGAACCGCCGGTGTAGGGGCGGATGGAGACCTGGTTGGAGGCGACGTAGCCGTCGGCGAACGCGATGCCCGCCCCCTTCAGGCCGGCGTCCGCGAGGGTCTTCGCGCCCTCGGCGACCTTGGCGTCGAAGGCCTTCTTCGCCTCGTCCGCCTTAGCCGTGGTGCCGGTGGCCTCGGCTATGAGGTCGAGGTTCTCCTTCATCCGCCCGACCGGGTCGGCGGCGTCGGCGGAGCGCACCTCGAGGACCGGGGCGATCTTCCTGAGCTGCTTGACGGCCGCCGCCGGCAGATCGGTGGTGGCGACGATCAGGTCCGGGGACAGCGAGGCGATGGTGTCCATGCTGGGCTCGCCGCGGGTGCCGATGTCCTTGGGCCGGTTCTTCAGCGGGACGGCGGTGTCCCAGGTCGTGTAGCCCTTGACGTCGGCGACGCCGACCGGGTCCACCCCGAGGGTCACGAGGCTCTCGACGACGTTCCACTCGGTGCCGACGACCTTCTTCGCGGGCCCGTCGAGCGTGACCTTGGCTCCGGTCGCGTCGGTGAGGCTGATGCTCTTGGCGTCCTTGGCGGGGGCGGTGGCGGCCGGCTCGGTGGTGCCGCAGCCGGCCAGGGCGATGGCGGCGGCAGCGGCGGCGGCCGTCACGAAGAGGGGGCGTCTCATGAGGTGGTGCTGAGCCTTTCGTTGCGTACGTGGTGGCGGCCGACGGCGCGGGTGCGCGGCAGGCCGGTCAGGGGGTCGGTGTCGACGTCGACCCGGATGCCGTAGGCATCGGTGAGGAGTCGCGGTGTCAGCACGTCCTCGGGGCGGCCGTCGGCGACGATCCGGCCCGCCCTCAGCAGGGCGATCCGGTCGGCCACGGCGGCCGCCTGGTCCAGGTCGTGCAGGACGACGCCGACGGCGATGCCGTGGTCGTCGGCCAGATCCCGGATCAGGTCCAGCAGTTCGACCTGGTAGCGGAGGTCGAGGTAGGTGGTGGGCTCGTCCAGGAGGAGAACACCGGTCTCCTGGGCGAGGCAGCTCGCGAGCCAGACACGCTGCAGTTGCCCGCCGGAGAGGTGCTCGGCGCCGCGGGCGGCGAGGTCCGCCACCCCCGTCATGGCCAGCGCGCGGTCCACCGCCGCGGGCCCCTCCGGGTCGGGCCGGCCCCACCGGCCCCGGTAGGGGTAGCGGCCGAACTCCACGACGTCCCGCACCGTCAGCCCGCTCGGCGTGGGGCGGCCCTGCGTCAGCAGCGCCACCCGGCGGGAGAACTCACGGGCCGTCAGGGCGAGCCCGTCGGTGGTGCTACCGCCCTCCCCCTCGATCGTCAGCGTGGCGCTGCGGGCCCGCTGCAGGCGGGCCACGGTGCGCAGGAGCGTCGACTTGCCGCTGCCGTTGGGACCCACGAGAGCGGTCACCTCGCCCGGCCGGAGCGTGATGGTCGCGTCGTGCACGACGTCGACTCCGTCGTACGCCACGGTCACCTCGCGGGCCGTCAGCCGGTGACCGCGCACGCCGGAGGCCGCGGCAGTCTCTTCCGTAGAACTCACCAGCGAAGGTTAGCCTAACCTAATCACCGCCCGAACCACCCCCCTCCCCGGCCGGTAAACTTAGGCTAACCTTCCTGCATGGCGAAGACCCCGCGGCTCATGCCGCAGAACCCCAGGATGTTCCGCGCCGAGGTCGTCAGGACCGAGCGGGTCACCCCGTCCCTGCACCGTGTGACCGTCACGGGCGCGGACCTCGCCGACTTCCCGTGGATGGGCTACGACCACTGGTTCCGCCTCTTCATGCAACTTCCCCACCAGGACACCCTGCGGCTGCCCGAGTACTCCGGCGCCCGGTGGTGGCAGCCCTACCTCGCCATCCCGACGGCCGAGCGCCCGCACTACTCGAACTACACCGTGGCCGCCTTCCGCCCCGAAGCCGCCGAGATGGACATCGAGTTCGTCGTGCACCGCGCTCCGGACGGCGAACTCGAGGGCCGCGCGGCGATATGGGCCTGCGGCGCCCGGCCCGGCGACGCGCTGGCCCTCCTCGACCAGGGCGCCATGTTCGACTGCCCGGGGGACGCCTCCGAGGTCCTCGTCGTCGCCGACGAGAGCGGCATGCCCGCCGCCACGGGCATCCTGCGGTCGCTCCCCCGCCACACCACGGGCCGCCTCATCCAGGAGATCCCCACCCCCGACGACCGGCGTGACCTCGACGCACCCGCCGGGATCGCCGTCACCTGGGTCGTCCGCGACGACCCGCACGCCGTCCCCGGCTCCGCCGCGCTCGCCGAACTCCGCAGGCACACACCGGTGGACGCCTCCGGATACGCCTTCGTCGTCGGCGAGCAGAGCCTCGCCACCAAGGGACGCAGGCACCTGCACAAGGCCGGGCTCCCCAAGGACCGGATCACCTTCTCGGGGTTCTGGCGGCACGAAGGGCAACGCGAGACCAACTGACCGCGCCCCGGGCCCTGCAGGCGCCGCCGGGGCACGGCGCGCGGGTGGCGCCTCGCGCACGGAGGGCGCACGACGGGGACAGTTGAGCCCTGTACGCGCTCCCGCATGTGAGGGGAGAATGCGGAGCGCAAGCGATCATGCGGCCGGAGTGCTCCGCCTCCCGCCGCCGACTCCCGGAAGGCGGGTCGACTGCCGTGCTGCTGCATCTGCCCACGTCCGTGACCGAAGCGCAGGAGTGCATGGCCCACGGAGCGGTCCCCGTCGGCGGGGCGACACTCATATGGGCCGCCTGGCAGCGCGACGGTTTTCCCGAGCAGGCCATGTCGCTGCGGAACCTGCCGGAGGCCAACGCGATCGGACCCGGAAGCCTGGGTGCCGCCGTGGTGCTCAACCGGATCGACGACCGCGTACCGGAGGTGCTGCGGCGGGCGGCCGCCGGCGTGGGCACCGGTGCCGTACGCCGAACGGCCACCGTCGGCGGCAACCTCGTCGGCAGCACCCTGCGCTGCCTGCTGCCCGCGGCACTCGTCCTCGACGCCCGCGCCGTCACGCTGGAGACGGACCGGACCTACGAGACCGACCTCGCCGAAGCCGTGGCGAAGCAGCACCTCCTGCTCGGCCTGCGCTGGCGGGAACCGCTGGCGAGCGCCTACCACAAGGCGGCCGGCGACGCGGGCGGCCCCCCGCCACTGGTCGTCGCGACCGCCGTGCACGCCGAGGACGGCGGGCGGCGGCTCCGGGTCGCCGTTCGCGACGGCTACGAGGTGCTGAGCGACAGCACACCGCTGGACACCGACGCCGAACAGGCCCTCCACGCCCTGGAACGGACGGAATTCGGGTCACTCGACCCCGCGGCCCGGGACGTGATCCGCCGGCAGGTCACCGCACTCGCCGGACGCGTCTCCGACTCCTGACATCGCTGGGCCCGGTCCGGGAGGGTACGGCGGCCGAGGTCCTCGCACGATCCGCCGAAGTCTCCCCGACGCATCGGGTATGCACGGGCGTTCCCGGTTGTTGATGTCTGTGAGGGCTCGCGCCGCACCCCGGTGCGAGACCTCGCCCATCCCCCACCGGATCGGAAGAGTCGAGGCAAGAGATGGCTGTCTGCGGGCAATGCGAACACCCGGTGCGCGCCGGCATCACCCCCGCGGGTTCCGGCACCGCGACGGCGGACCCCGGCCGCGGCGGAAGCTGCGATGCCTGCCGGAGCCCGGAAACACCGCAGGCCGGGACCGTGTTCGGCGCGGCCGGGAGCGGGCCGGACGCGGCGCGCATGTGCCTCATCACTCCCGACGGCGTCTCCACCGTCGAATTCGCCCTGGAGCCGTCGGTCGGTCTCCGGTGCACCCGGGAGGAGTGCGCCGCGGCCCTGGCGCTGAACCGGTGGCTGTACGACGCGGACCCGTCCAGGTACTTCGAGCTGCAGGTCGCGTTCCTGCAGTTCGAGTACAACGCCGGTCACGAGTCCTTCGCCACCGACGAGATCCGAACGCTGCGCGCGCTCCTCGCGGAGCAGCGGGGCACCGCGCGGTGGAACGACGCCCTGGCGAGACTGCTCGCCAGGGTGGAGGCGTGCGAGGCGGAGCTCTGACCGTCGGCCCGGAAGGGCGCACGATACGGAGGCGGCGGTCCGCTCGTCGTGAGCGGGAGGTCCCCCCGGCGGCGGGCCGCCTCGCCGTCGTTCCCGGGATCGCGGAATCCCCGGGGCGTGGTGGTCCGCGCCCGCGCGGCGGACAGCGCGACCATCGGCGCGTCCAGGCCCGCTTCGAGGCCGGCGCCCTTGGCGTCGGCGACCGCCTGACCCTGGGAGAGGCGGTTCGCCCGCTCCGCGGCCGACGTGGTGCCCACCGGGCCGATCGCCGTCCTGGCAGGATGGCGGCATGGAACGTGTGCTTGGAATCGGTGGCTACTTCATGCGTGCGGCCGACCCGGCGGCCCTGAACACGTGGTACCGGGACTGCCTGGGCCTGGACGCCGACGAGAACGGTTTGTGGAGTCAGGCGGCCGGGCCGACCGTGTTCGCGACGTTCGAGTCCGAGACCGACTACTTCGGGTCCCGAGCCCAGCGGACCATGCTCAACTTCCGGGTCCGCGACCTGGAGGCGATGCTCGCGCAGTTGCGGGCCAAGGGCGCGGCCGTGGACGAGGAGACGCAGGACATGGAGGGTGTCGGTCGCTTCGGCTGGGTCACCGATCCCGAGGGCAATCGCATCGAACTGTGGCAGCCCGCCTGACCCTGTCCTCACCCGGGCGGTGACATCCCGGCGGAACACCGGGATGCGGAACGCCGGGATGCCGGAGGTCGAGCCGGTCTCGCGGTGGTCTCGCGGTGGTCGCCACCCGGGGGTGCCGGAACACGGTGCCCGGCAGCTGTCTAAGGTCACGTGCATGTCGAGGACCACACCGCCGCGCCCGCTCGATGTCGAGGCGCTCTTCCCGGAGCTGTCGGCCCATCGGGGCACCACCACCCGGCTCCATCCGCGCCCGGGGCGACCGGACGTGGCGACGAGTTCCGTGGGCGGTCCGCTGCTGTGGCCGTCGCAGGAGGCCTGGCCGGTGTGCACCGAGTCCCACGGCCACGCACGGGGCCGACGGCCGGCGGACATCCACCGGCGACGGCAGATCCTGGCAGCCGCATGGCGCCGTGAAACGGACCCCGGCCCCACCGACGAGGAACGACGGTCGCTGGAGGAACTCGACCGGCGGCACCGCGTCGAAGGGGCCGCCGTAACGGATCCCCTGCCGCTGATCGGCCTCGCGCAGCTGTACCGGAAGGACATCCCCGACCTGGCGGCCGGGCCGGACGGCTGCGATCTGCTCCAGGTGTTCTGGTGCCCCTTCGACGCGCACGGCCCGGGAGGCCACGGCATGCTGCTCGACCTGCGCTGGCGCCGGTCCTGGGAGGTCACCCAGGTGCTGACCGAACCGCCGCAGCCACAGGTCGTCGGCTTCGAGGGGTACGTGCCGGAGCCGTGCGTGCTGCATCCGGAACAGGTGGCCACCTACCCGTTCGCCGGCCTCCTCCCGGAGGACCTGTGCGCCAGGATCGACGCCTGGGAGGAGTCCCTGGAGGAGGCGGCCGAGGAATCGGCGGACGAGGACACCGCGGCGGTCGGTTACCAGTACGACCTGTCCATCCCGCCGGGCTGGCGCGTCGGTGGCTTCGCCTCATGGCACACCACCGACCCGGCTCCCATGGACTGTCCCACCTGCACGACACCGATGCACCTGCTGCTGACTGTCGACAGTTCGGAATGGGACGGCGGCAGCGGCAGCTGGACGCCGCTGGAGGAACGCGGCCTGCCGCCGCATCCGCACGCCGCTCCGACCGAGGTCACCGTGGGCCGCTGGGGCGAGCTCAACATCTTCGCCTGCCCCGGGAACCCCGCCCACCCGCACCGCTGGAGCGTCCAGTAGGACTCTCGCGATCGGCGAGCGGCTTCCGCCGCGCGGGTGGTCCCGGCGGTCCGACGGCCCGGCCGGCGTCGTGGAACGCGCGGAGAAGGCCGGGCCCGCGCGGACCGCGGGTCGTCACTCCGCTGCCGTGGTGGTGGCCGAGGCCGAGGTCGTCACGGGGCGGGTGCAGCCGACTTCCGGGGGCTTGGCCATCCGGGTGCGGATGTGGAGGACGTCACCGATGAAGAGGTCGTAGACCAGGACCCCGATCACGCCGCCGATGAGCGGGCCGACGATGGGGATCCAGAAGTAGTCGCTGAAGGCTCCGGGCGACGTGCCGGGCAGGGCGAGTTCACCCCAGCCCATGGCCCAGGCGAAAAGCCCCGTCCAACCGAGAACCCCCTCGCCGCCGCGTTCCCCTCGGGTCGGTCCCGTCCCGGTCCCGGCCGGAGGCTCCGGGCGCACGGCGCGGAAACCGGCCGGTCAGGTCGCGGTGGGGCCCTGGCTCAGGTCGATCCAGTCGCCGTTGCCCGCGGAGCGCAGGCGTCCGGCGAGGCCGGCGTCGTCGAAGGCCCGCTCGATGTCGGACCGGGTCTCGCTGAAGTGCGCCCATCCGTCGCAGTGGGCGGCGACGACCACGGGTGATCCCAGTACGGACGCGGCGGCACCGGCCAGCTGCGCGGTCAGCGTCAGGGGCCGGCCGCGCATCTTCGACGGGACGCGCGCAGCGCCCACGAAGAGGACGGCCACATCGACGGGCGGCATGCGGCGGGCGATCTCGGAGACCACCGCGAGCGAGGCGTTGTCGCCGCTGACGTAGACGGTGGGGAGCCCGTCCCCCGTCAGGACGAAGCCGGTCACCTCGCAGTTCACATGGCCCTGCTCGTCGCGTTCGCCGTCGGCGGGACCGTGCTGGGCGGGTACGGCGTGGACGGTGACGGTGCCACCGGCCGGGCGGGGGAGCTCCACGCTGTCCCAGGGCGCCAGTGCCCGGGCGGGTGCGCCCAGTCGCCGCGCGGCGGCGGGTCCGGTCAGCACCAGAGGCGAACCGAGAGCGAAGGCGCGGCCGCGGATGTCCAGGTTGTCGGGGTGGAGGTCGTGGCTGACGAGGACGGCGTCGACCGGCCCGAGGGCGTCCTCGGTGACGGCGGGCCCCGCGGTCTTGGTGAGGTAGCCGTGGTCGCCCGGGGCGTCGAAGGTGGGGTCAGCCACCAGGCGCAGCCCGCCGATGTCGATCACGGTGGTGGGGCCTCCGAGGACGCTGACCGCGCCGGGGCGGCGGGCGGGGCTGATCCGGTCGTTCATGACGGCACCTTTCCTGTCGGGCTTGCACCGAGGGCCCCTCACCGGGCCCGGGGTGATCTCATCACACGGGCCGGGGCCCGCAGCCTCACTCGCCGGCGGCCGAGCCCGGGCGGAACACGGCGGCCTGTCCGCGGTGGGTTCCGTCGGGGTACGTGAGGTTCCACACGCAGGCGTCCTCGATGCTGAAGATCCGTCCGTCCTTGCGCTGCCGCAGGCCCTGGTATCCGTCGGCGTAGCCGCGTTCGTTCACCGCCGCCAGCAGGGCGTCGCGGTCCTCCTGGGCGTCCGGCGCGGCCGACAGCCGCGAGGGGAGGCCGACGAACTCGTCCCAGGTGTAACCGAAGGACCGCTGCGCGGTGCGGTTGGCGTACACGAACCGCGGGTCGGCCGAGGCGTCGTGGACCAGGAGCCCGAACGGCGCGTGCTCGTAGAGCCATGTGGCCGCTTCGGAGGGGGACGCCCACACCGGAGGGCACAGGCTGACCCCCACCAGGCGGCGGTAGCTGTCGAGGAGGAGGGCGGAGAAATCGGGGTCCCGGCGGAGGCCGTCCCGCCCCGCGGCCGCGGACGGCGTCCGGCCGGTGGGTATGCCGGTCACCGTGCGCGGCCCGGCTCATGGGCGTGGACGGCGGGCAGGCCGTCGTCGTGGGGCAGTTCGGCCACGGTGGAGACCTTTCGCATCGGAGAGTCCGCCCGCCGTGGCGTCCGGACTCCGGATCTCGGCACGTCTGTCGGGCTCGGCGAGGACCGGGACACCGCCTCGTGCGGCGGTGCGCGCCGCGCTCCGCGGCGGTTGCCGCGGAGGCGTCCTTCCGTCGCCCGGCGGGGTTCCGCCCGACGGCCGGGGCCCTCGTCTCGCTGCGACGCGGTCGGAGGGAATCCTCCCGCCGGCAGGCTCGATCGGAGCGCCAGACGACCGGTCGCCTTAGTGGATGCCTGGAGTATACACACAGAAATCGGGCCTCCCCGAGGGCATCTCGCACCGGCACAGGGGGCACTGCCTGAGAGCCTCCCACCCCGTGCCGCGCGCCGGCCGGTCGGCGGGCCCGGAAAGAAGGCCCGGAAAGAAGGCCCGGAAAGAAGGCCCGGAAAGAAGGCCCGGAAAGAAGGCCCGGGCGCTCTCGCGTCCGCGATGAGCGCCCGGGCCTCCCCACCGGCTTCCGTTACTCGTCGATCGCCGCCCCGAACAGCGCGTTGGCGGCCGGCGCGCCGAGACTCGCCCCGTCGTACGTCCACGTTCCCTTGGCGACCAGCCCGGACGGCGACGCGGGGACGACCCATACGAAGCCGTCGTACGTGTTCTCGCCCGGCGCCGCCGCGAGCAGACCGAAGAGGCCGTCAGCGTCGGCGTCGATCAGCCGGATCTGGCCGCCCCAGGCGTCCGAGGCCTCCGCGACGCCGGGGATGCCGGCGGTGTTCTGGTCGAAGCTGCGCGCCCCGGTCGCCGTCAGGCCGCCAGTCCCGCCCCGCAGGGTCCACACCGCGCCGGCGTCGCGAACCGAGCCGATGTCCTCCCCGGGGGCGCCGATGGCGAGGTCGGGGCGGCCGTCGCCGTTGGTGTCACCGGCGGACATCTCGGCGCCCCACCGGTCGCCGGCCTCGGCCACGCCGGGCACCCCCGGCGAGTCCTGCGTCCACGTCTGCGACGGGGTGGGGTCGAGACCCGACAGGTAGACCGAGACGGACCCGCCCAGCGGTGAGCCGTTGCCCGTGTCGCCGATGGCCAGGTCGTCCTGGCCGTCGTGGTTGAAGTCGCCCGAGACGGCCGCGGGGCCGCCCTCGAACGTGCCGCCGTTCCCGAGCTCCTCGACGCCGGGCGCGCCGTGCAGCACCTGGGTGACGCCCACGCCCGGATGGTCGCCGGTGGTCACCCCGGAGATCGCCAGGTCCGCCCAGGAGTCCTCGTTGTAGTTGCCGTGGCTGAGGCTCCGCAGGGCGATGCCGGTGTCCGCCGCGGCCCGGTCCAGGGCCCGGACTCCCCTGCCGGACTGCCGCAGTCGGGGCGCCTCCGCCCCGGGCGTCACCGTGAAGAACAGCAGGGAGTCGTTCTCCAGGACGGCGATGCTGTCGCGCGGGTCGGCGTCCGGAGCGGACGGGTTCGGGGCGAAGTACCGGGCGGCTTCGACGGCCCGCCCGAAGTTCGCACCCGCCCGCGGCTCGTCCGGATCCTCCAGCCAGGTGCTGTCGCCGCCGTGCAGTCCGGTCGGCGAGCCCCAGAAGACGACGGCACCGCCCGCGTCGGACAGCGTGCCCAGATCCTCGCCGGGGATGCCGACGATGGCGTCGTCGTAGCCGTCGTTGTCCAGGTCGCCCGATGCCACGGCGTGCCCGAAGCCGTCGCCGGCCTCGGCGGCGCCGGGAACGCCCGTCGTGTTCTGGTTCAGGACGGTTCTCTTGGTGGTGCTCAGGCCGCGCGGTCCGCTGTACTGCACGGTGACGTACCCGGCGCCCTTGGCTCCGCCCACCGTTGCGCCCGGGGCCCCGATCAGCACGTCGTCGTACCCGTTGCCGTCGAAGTCGCAGTTGTGCTGCTGCCAGCCGATCGACGGAAAGGGAACGCTCGCCCGGGCGGCGGAGGCCGCGAACGCGGAACCGCCGCCGAGGGTGAGGAGTGCCGCGGCCGTGAGGGCCGCGCTCTTGATGTGACGCACAGGAGAGCCTCCTTGGTCTCCTCGGTTGCCCACGGCGTCCCGCTCGGCCGCGTCGATCCCGGTGCGGTCCGTTCTCCCGCCGGGCAACGCCCGATTTGCAGTCACCCAGAAGACACCCGGGGTTCGCCCGGGGTTGTAGTGGCCGTACGACCGGTCCTCCCGGCCAGTGGCCGCCGAACCACGTCACCAAGGCGCGGCCACCGCGGCGCGACGCGCGCGGCCCTCTCCCATCGGGACGTCCCACCAGCCTCTTTGACCGCTTCTTGCCGAAGGGGCACTGGTGCGGGCCCGCCTGCGGGATTCAGGATGATCCTCATGCCCGAATCCACTGCTTTCCACGACCTGGCGGCGTTCCTCGCGCTGCCCCGTGTCTCCTCGCTGGCCCTGTCACCCGACGGAACCCGTCTGGTGACGGTGGTTCAGGAGCTGTCCGCCGACCGCACCCGCTTCATCGGCGCCCTCTGGGAGGTCGACCCGGCCGGGGAGCGCCCGGCCCGGCGGCTCACCCGCTCCGCCCGCGGGGAGTCCGCCCCCGCGTTCCTGCCCGACGGAACCCTGCTCTTCCTGTCCTCCCGCCCGGTCGCCGACCCCGGTGACGGCGAGGACGACCGGCAGGAGGCGGCGCTGTGGAGTCTGCCGGAAGGCGGCGGCGAGGCGTCCCAGCTCCTGGCCAGGCCCGGCGGGATCGGCGAGTACGCGACCTCCGCGGCCTCCGCACGCATCGCCCTGGCGGCCTCCCTGCTGCCCGGTGCCGCGGACGCGGAGCAGGACGAGCGGCTGCGCGAGACGCGCCGGAAGGCCAAGGTCTCGGCGATCCTGCACGAGTCCGTGCCGGTGCGGTACTGGGACCACGACCTGGGCCCCGGCGTCCCGCACGTGTTCACCGTCCCGGACACCGCCGGGGAGCGGCCCGCCGTGGTGGACTGCGGCGCGCGCCGAGCGAGCCTCGACGAGGGGGTCGCGCTCTCCCCCGACGGCTCACTGGTCGCGTACGCGACGGCCGTCGGCACCGTCCCCGACGACATCCGCTCCGTGATCGTGGTCGCGGACGCCGAGACCGGCAAGCCGTTGCGGATGCTGGAGTCCCCCGACGCCGAGTTCGGCGCCCCGGCCTTCACCCCGGACGGCCGCCACCTGGTCTGCGCCCGCCGGCGCCGGATCACCTGGGACGCCCCCGGGGACGTCACGCTGTGGCTGGCGGACGCCACCGACGACGGGGACCCCGGACGCGACCTGCTGCCGGACTTCGGCCAGTGGCCGGGTGCCCCGGTCGTCTCCCCGGTGCCCGCCGAGGACGGCACCGCGGTGGTCTACTTCACCGCCGACGAGGGCGGCCACGGGCCGGTGTTCAGGCTCTCCGCCGGCAGCGGCGAGCTGGTCGCGCTGACCGCCTCCGGTACGTACTCGGACGTGGTCGTCAGCCCGGACGGCGGCACCGTGTACGCGTTGCGCTCCGCCGTGGACAGCCCTCCGGCCCCCGTACGCCTCGACGCCGGCACGCCCGGGCAGCAGCCCGCAACGCTCCCCTGCCCGGGACAGGACACCGCGCTGCCGGGCGGCCTCACCGAGGTGCACACCACCGCCGAGGACGGAACGGCGCTGCGGGCCTGGCTGGTGCTGCCGGACGACGCGAGTGCCGACGCCCCGGCGCCGCTGCTGCTGTGGGTGCACGGCGGCCCGCAGACCAGCTGGAACGCCTGGCACTGGCGCTGGAGCCCGTGGGTGGCGGCGGCCGCGGGCTACGCGGTGCTGCTGCCGGACCCGGCGCTGTCCACCGGCTACGGCCAGCACATGCACGAGCGCGGCTGGGCGCACTGGGGCGGCGCGCCCTACGACGACGTGATGGCGCTGACCGACGCCGCGCTGCGGCGGGACGACCTGGACGCCGACCGCACCGCGATGATGGGCGGCTCCTACGGCGGCTACATGGCCAACTGGATCGCCACCCGCACCGACCGCTTCAAGGCGATCGTCACGCACGCGAGCCTGTGGAACATGTACAGCTTCGCGCAGGTCACCGATTTCCCCGGCTACTGGATGCGGCGGCAGGGCGACCCGCTGGTGCGCACCGAGCGGTACGAGCTCGAGTCCCCGCATCTGCGGGCCGCGAAGATCACCACGCCGATGCTGGTGATCCACGGCGACAAGGACTACCGCGTGCCGATCGGCGAGGGCCTGGCCCTCTGGAACGACCTGGCCCGGTTCCAGGTCCCGGCGAAGTTCCTGTACTTCCCCGACGAGGGGCACTGGATCCTCAAGCCCAACAACGTCCGCCTGTGGTACGCGACGGTGCTGGCCTTCCTCGCCCACCACGTGCGAGGCGAGGAGTGGCAGCGCCCCGACCTCGTCTGACGCCCGCCCGTCGCCTGGGCCCGGTACGGACCGGGCCCAGGCGGCGGCGTGCCGCGCGGTCTCCGTCGGCCGGGGTGCGGGGTTCCTGTCCGGAAGCGCTCGAGGCGGCCCAGGGCGCCGGGACGTGCGCCCCCGCCGCGACCGCGCCCATCGGTGTCCGACGCACTCGGACGGGCCATCACATCGGCGATGATGCAATGCAGTTGGGCTCCGGCCGCGCTGGTGCGGAGGCCGATCCATGCGCCCGGCCAGGGCGACAGCCCGCCGGTGACGACGGCGGCGACGGCGGGGGCCGTCCGGATGGGCACGGGTCCGGGGTGCGTGCGCAAGATGGCCCACCAGGCGTCCCGGACATCGCGGACGGCTTCGGTCAGGCGCGCGTGCCAGGTGGCCCGTCCCGCCCGGACCACCCCCGTCCTGCTCGGCCGGCTCCCGCGCGGCCGCACCCCTCGAAGCCGTGCCGCAGCACGGACGGCTCACGGCACCCGTCCCGCGCCGGCCCTCCCGCCGGGCGCCGGCACCGCGTCCCCCATGCATGCCCCCGGAGAGCGGGACCGAACCGGCGCCCTCGCCGGACGCCCGTTGCACGGCCGCGGAGTTCGCCGCATCGCGGACGCACCAAGGCCCGTCGACACCCGGAGGCACCGATAGTGACGGAACGTCAGAGAGTCCGCCGTCCGAAAGTCACACCAACACCCTTGACACCACCAGCGACTTGCCCCCCTACTAGCCCTTGCATAGCGAACTTGACAACGTTGTCTAGGCGCAGAAAGGGTGCTCGCCCATGCAGCAGAGAGCTGCCCGGCACAGATGGGGTTCCTCGGCGGTCGTGTTGGCGACCGCCTTCGCGCTCGCCGCGGCCACGCAGCAAGCGGCGGTCGCGGCGCCCGAACCGAAGGCGCACGCCGACACCTTCGCGTCGTCCTTCGAGGCGGGCGAACCGGCGCCCGACTGGCGCAACACGGTCGACACCGCGGCGGACGGGTCCAAGCGGGCGGCGGGCGTGGACGGTGGCTACAGCACCGGCATACCCGGCAACCTCAACGACCACGTCACGGACGTCCGCGCCAACGGCGAGTACACGGACTCCGGCGAGGTCAAGGAGAACCTCGTCGATGCCGAGCCGGGGACCAAGTGGCTGGTCTTCCAGCCCACCGGCTGGGTGGAGTTCGACCTCGACGACCCCGCGAAGGTGGTCACCTACGCGCTGACCTCCGCCAACGACGCCGCCGAACGCGACCCGCGGGACTGGACCCTGCAGGGCTCCACCGACGGCAAGGACTGGAAGACGATCGACACCCGCTCGGGAGAGTCCTTCTCCGAGCGCTTCCAGACGAAGTCGTACGACCTCGCGGAACCCGCCGAATACCAGCACTTCCGGATCGACATCACCAAGAACAACGGCTCCTCGGGCATCACCCAGCTCGCCGACCTCCAGTTCTCGACGGGCGCGACGGGCGACCCCGTACCGCAGGACATGCTCTCGCTCGTCGACCGCGGCCCGAGCGGCTCGCCGACCGCGAAGTCGGGCGCCGGCTTCACCGGCACGCGGGCGCTGCGCTACGCCGGCCGCCACACCGCGGACGGCCGCGCCTACTCGTACAACAAGGTCTTCGACGTCGATGTGGCCGTCAAGCGGGACACCGCGCTGTCGTACCGGATCTATCCGTCGATGGCGGACGGTGACCGGGACTACGACGCCACGAACGTCTCCGTGGACCTGGCCTTCACCGACGGCACGTACCTCAGCGGCCTCCACCCCACCGACCAGCACGGGTTCGCGCTCACCCCGCAGGGCCAGGGCGCGGCCAAGGTGCTCTACGTCAACCAGTGGAACGACGTCGTCTCGCGGATCGGCTCGGTCGCGGCGGGCAAGACCGTCGACCGCATCCTGGTCGCGTACGACTCCCCCAAGGGCCCGGCGAAGTTCCGCGGCTGGCTGGACGACGTGTCGCTGAAGCCCGTCGCGCCGGAGAAGCCCAAGGCGCACCCGTCCGACTACGCGCTGACGACCCGCGGCACCAACTCCAGCGGCAGCTTCTCGCGCGGCAACAACTTCCCGGCCACGGCCGTGCCGCACGGCTTCAACTTCTGGACGCCGGTGACCAACGCGGGCACGCTGAACTGGCTGTACGACTACGCCAAGGCGAACAACGCGGACAACCTGCCGACGATCCAGGCGTTCAGCGCGAGCCACGAGCCCAGCCCCTGGATGGGCGACCGGCAGACCTTCCAGGTGATGCCCTCCGCCGCGTCCGGCACCCCGGACACCGCGCGGGGCGCCCGCGCCCTGGCCTTCCGCCACGAGAACGAGACCGCCCGCCCCTACTACTACGGCGTGCGGTTCGAGAACGGCCTGAAGACGGAGATGGCGCCGACGGACCACGCGGCGGTGCTCCGCTTCACCTACCCCGGTGACGACGCGAGTGTGCTGTTCGACAACGTCACCGAGCAGGCGGGGCTGACCCTCGACAAGGAGAACGGGATCGTCACCGGCTACTCCGACGTGAAGTCGGGGCTGTCCGCCGGCGCGACCCGGCTCTTCGTGTACGGCGAGTTCGACGCGCCGGTCACGGAGGGCACGTCGAGCGGCGTGAAGGGCTACCTGCGCTTCGACGCGGGCGAGGACCGCGCCGTCTCCCTGCGGCTGGCCACGTCCCTGATCAGCCTCGACCAGGCGAAGGACAACCTGCGCCAGGAGATCCCGGACGGCACCTCGTTCGAGACGGTGAAGAAGCGCGCGCAGAAGCAGTGGGACAAGCTGCTCGGCCGCGTCGAGGTCGAAGGGGCGACCCCGGACCAGCTGACGACGCTCTACTCCAGCCTGTACCGGCTGTACCTGTACCCCAACTCGGGCTTCGAGAAGGTCGGCGGCAAGGACCAGTACGCGTCCCCCTTCTCCCCGATGCCCGGCCCCGACACCCCGACGCACACCGGCGCCAAGATCGTGGACGGCAAGGTCTACGTCAACAACGGCTTCTGGGACACCTACCGGACGACGTGGCCCGCGTACTCCTTCCTCACCCCGAGCCAGGCCGGTGAGATGGTCGACGGGTTCGTGCAGCAGTACAAGGACGGCGGCTGGACCTCCCGCTGGTCCTCGCCCGGCTACGCGGACCTGATGACGGGCACCTCCTCGGACGTGGCGTTCGCCGACGCCTACGTCAAGGGCGTGGACTTCGACGCCGAGGCGGCGTACGACGCGGCCGTGAAGAACGCGACGGTCGTCCCGCCGCAGTCGGGCGTGGGCCGCAAGGGCATGACCACCTCGCCCTTCCTCGGCTACACGAGCACCGACACCCACGAGGGCCTGTCGTGGGCGCTGGAGGGCTACCTCAACGACTACGGCATCGCGAAGATGGGCCAGGCCCTCTACGAGAAGACGGGCAAGAAGCGCTACAAGGAGGAGTCCGCGTACTTCCTCAACCGCGCCCAGGACTACGTCAACCTCTTCGACACCAAGGCCGGCTTCTTCCAGGGGCGTGACGCCAAGGGCGACTGGCGGGTGGACTCCGCGAAGTACGACCCGCGGGTGTGGGGTTACGACTACACCGAGACCAACGGCTGGGGCTACGCCTTCACCGCCCCGCAGGACAGCCGCGGCCTGGCGAACCTGTACGGCGGCCGCAGCGGGCTCGCCGAGAAGCTCGACGAGTACTTCGCGACCCCGGAGACGGCCTCGCCGGAGTTCGTGGGCTCGTACGGCGGCGTCATCCACGAGATGACGGAGGCCCGGGACGTGCGGATGGGCATGTACGGGCACTCCAACCAGGTCGCGCACCACGTGACGTACATGTACGACGCGGCCGGCCGCCCCTGGGAGACGCAGAAGAACGTCCGCGAGGTGCTCTCCCGCCTCTACACCGGCAGCGACATCGGCCAGGGCTACCACGGCGACGAGGACAACGGCGAGCAGTCGGCCTGGTTCCTCTTCTCCTCGCTCGGCTTCTACCCGCTGGTGATGGGCAGCGGCGAGTACGCCATCGGCTCCCCGCTGTTCACCAAGGCGACCGTCCACCTGGAGAACGGCAAGGACCTGGTGGTCAAGGCGCCGAAGAACAGCACGCGGAACGTGTACGTGCAGGGGCTCAAGGTCAACGGCCGCTCCTGGAAGTCGACCACGCTGCCGCACTCGCTCATCGCCAAGGGCGGCGTGCTGGAGTTCGACATGGGGCCGAAGCCTTCGGCCTGGGGCACGGGCAAGGACGCCGCGCCGGTGTCGATCACCCAGGACGACGAGGTGCCCGCGCCCCGCGCGGACGCCGTCAAGGGTGAGGGCGCGCTGTTCGACAACACCTCGGCGACCGACGCGGCCGTCACGACGGTGGACCTGCCGGTCGGCGACCGCACCAAGGCCGTCCAGTACACGCTGACCTCGTCGTCGGACCGCGCCAAGGCGCCCACCGGCTGGACACTCCAGGGCTCCTCGGACGGCACGACCTGGAAGACGCTCGACAAGCGCTCCGGTGAGTCCTTCACCTGGGACCGCCAGACCCGGGCCTTCTCCATCGCGTCGCCGGGCGGATACGCGAAGTACCGCCTGGTCCTGGACGCCGAGTCGACCCTGGCGGAGGTGGAGTTGCTGGCCTGAGCCGTACCCCGCACGGCGGAGGGGCGGACCCGGAGGCGACTCCGGGCCCGCCCCTCCCGTGCGTCAGGGGGCCAGCAGGTTCAGCCAGGTCCCGGTCCGGACGGTGCCGTCCGCGGGCAGTCCGCGGGCGGACTGGAAGGAGCGCACCGCGGTGTCCGTCGCCGGGCCGAAGGCGCCGTCGACGGTCAGTCCCGCACCGCGGGTGTTCAGCAGGTACTGCACGGCGGAGACCGCGGGACCCGAGTCACCCGGTTTGAGCGTCGCGACGACGAGCGGCTGCCAGGTCGCGGGGCCGACGACGCCGTTCGAGGGCAGGCCGCGCGAGGTCTGGAAGGAGCGGACACCGGCGGCGGTCGTGATGCCGAAGACGCCGTCCACGGCGAGTCCCACCCCGCGGGCGTTCAGCAGATACTGCAGGGCCCTGACCCGGGTGCCGCTCTGGCCCTGCTGCAGCAGCGGCCAGTCGGGCGCGGGGGTGCCGGCGCCGGTGGGCAGCGGGAAGGGCAGCGGGAGCAGCAGTTGGGTGTTGCGGGCCGTCGGCGCTCCGCGCCGCAGGTCGATGCCGCGGCCGACGGCCTGGATGTCGTTGGCGGCCAGCTCGCGCGCCAGCGAGGCGAGCGCGGCGGGGGTGCCGGTGTCGCCGCCGTACGCCAGAGGCGCGTCCGCGTCGACCATCGTGGTGAAGATCGACAGGTAGCCGCCGCCCTCGGCGATCTCGACGATCCGGGACTGCACGGGCCAGTCGATGTGCGAGGCCGTGTTCACCTCCCAGAAGCCGGCGCTGAGGGCGGAGGTCCAGGCGGGCTTGTGCGCGGTGACGTTGTTGGTGTGCGTATGGCCGTCCACCATCAGGACGACGTTCGGGAAGCGGAGCAGCTTGTCCCGCAGGTCCGCGCCGCTGTAGGGCGCGTCGCCGTCCGTGTTGTCCATCGAGTCGAGGGTGTGGTGGCAGCAGACGACGATCAGCTTGTCCTTGACCCCGGGCTGGGTGACGACGGTGCCGGGCCCCGTGCCGTTCGCGCGGTCCGTCTCGTAGCGTGAGGAGTTCGCCCGCAGCTGCGCGTCCAGCCACTCCCACTGCGCGGTGTCGAGGGCCCCGTCCGCGCCGCCGTTGGCGTTGGTGGTGTCGAGTACGAGGACCTGGACGAGGTCGGAGGGGCCGGAGGGTATGGCGTAGTAGGCCCGGTCGCTGCCGGAGGTGAAGCCGTGTCCGGCGGGGGTGCCGGTGGTACGGAAGTGCTCGGCGACGAACTCGCGCCGCTCCAGCAGGCGTCGTGCGGGGTCGGCGGTGACCTTCTCGGTGTCCAGGGTGAAGTCGCCGGTGATGATGTCCGTCAGCAGCTCGATGTAGTAGGCGGGCCCGTTGTCGAAGACGTCGGGGACGCCCTCGATCTGGGTGATCTTCGTCGAGCCGGTGGCGATGCTCTTGAGCGGGTCGAACGGCAGGACGTCCGGCGCGACGTTGCCCTGCACGAGGCCGTCGTGGTTGCCGTAGGCGGCGTACCAGGGCATGCGCAGCCCGCCCGCGGTGAAGGGCCTGCGGGCGGCGGCGAGCAGTCCGGTCACCAGGGGGAAGCCGGCCAGCTCGTTGTTGTCGGCGGGGCTCTGCCGGGCCTGCGGGTGCCAGTAGTGGACGTCGGTGCCGAACCGCCCGCTGCTCACGCTCTCGTCGAGGGCGAGGTTGCCGGAGTCGGGGGTGACGGTGTTGCCGTCCAGCAGGTCGATGTACCAACGGGTCTCGTTGTACTGGCAGTTGTCGACCGCGTCGCCGGTGACGACGGTGAAGGCCAGCGGGGCGCCGGTCCGCGGTCCGCGTCCGATCTGGCGGACGGCGCGGCACATGGCGTCGGTCGTCTGCGTCGACAGGAACTCGTGCGCGCGGTAGGCGGACTCGGTCGGATACGAGTTGTAGTGCGGGGGGCCGTAGTCGGCGAGCCGGTCCAGGCATTCGACGCGCAGCGGCGACTGGTCGTCGACGATGTGCAGGTCGGACATCTGGGCGAAGGCGATCAGTGAACGGGTCACCACCGGAGCGGTGACGTTCGCCAACTCCTTGCGGATGAGGTGGGGTTCACCGGGCCCCGCGATGACGCCGCGGTAGCCGGAGCCGAGGTCCGGGCCGCGCAGCAGCGTCCGGTCCACCGTCGACAGGCCCGGCACGGCACCGCCGTCGGCCGCCGAGGCGGCGGAGGCGATACCGGTCAGCCCGGCCGGATCGACGGCGGCGGCCGCCACGCTCACGGCGGCCGCCATCAGCATTCTTCGGCGAGTCAGAGACATTACGCATCCTGTTCGGTCGTCAGCCACCGTGCGCGGGCAGCACGGAACGGCGAGGGGAGACGAGGGAGGTGCGCGAACCACCCGGTCGTGGAGCGGAGGACCGGGCCCGCCAAGAGTGGCAAAGGCTGGGCCCGACCGCAAGGAGTGGTTCAGCCACTCATCCACTTTGTCACTGACTCACTGTGCGGTACGGCAGGTGACGGCATGACGCGACCCCGTACGGACCTTCGCGCACGGCCGTACGGGGTCGCCGGAGGGGGCCGGACCGGACCGGCCCCGGGTGCGGGGAGGGGGGTGGTCAGCTGTTGGCGTTGAGGACCGGGTAGTAGCCGCTCGCGTGGCCCTTGGCGGTGGGGTGGTAGGACTCCCAGCTCGGCGAGACCACCAGGGAGTGCAGCCAGTCGTCGCCCGAGCAGAGCTCATGGCCGTTGAACGTGCCCCGGACGTCGCCGAAGACAAAGCCGTGGGCGGCGGCGCGGGCTGCTATGACGCCGTCGATGACGTCCGCGGCTTCGTCGATCTTGCGGTGCTTGGTGTCGGAGAGCCCGACGCAGAACACGTTCAGGGTGTAGACGCGCGGGTAGCCCAGGACCACCACCTTGGCGTTGGGGGCCTTGGCGCGGATCGCGTTGTAGGTGGCGTCCAGGCGGGCGGGGAGGGTGTTGCGCGCATAGGTCTCGGCCTGGTTCACGCGGTTGACGCAGTCGGTGTCGGAGCCGACCACACAGGTGGTCATGACGTCGGAGAAGCCGGCGTCGTTGCCGCCGATGGTGAGGGAGACCAGTCCGGTCGAGGAGTTCAGCGGACCGAGCTGGTTGTTGGTCACGTCCGTGGTCACCGCACCCGAGCAGGAGGTGTCGGCGAACGAGGAAGGGGCGTGGGCGTTCTTCCACAGGTACGGGTACGCGCTGAAACTCCGGTGGCAACTGCCGCTGGCGCTGTCGTAGTTCCCGGCACCGTTGCCGGCCGAGTAGGAGTCCCCCAGCGCGACATAGGCGGGCCCGGCGGCGTGTGCCGGGCTCGACAGCAGCAGGCCGAACACCATGGCGAGGAGGAGGGTGGTCAGGGCCGACAACGACGTGGTGCGTCTCACGGAACCTCCCTGGGCGGAGAGCTGACTACCACTTGGTAGCGCCGGATCCGGGGCTGTGGGAAGTGTCCATGACAATGCAATGTTAAAATTTCTCCCCGCGTAGACTCCGCGCCCGACGCGCGTGGCCGCACCGCAAGGGATCACGGCGAGGGCCCGGCAAGTCGGCGGCGGGCGGACGCCCATGGCGCACGGCGCACCACCGTCCCGCCCGGAACCGGACCGCTGTCGAGCCGGACCGGGGCGTCCCGCTCGGCGACGGTGCGCACAGGGCCGTCCAGGAGGTCCACGAGGAACTGAGCCGGCCTCAGATCGGCCGGCGGCGACCGGGGGCGATCCGCCGCACGCCTCCCGGCCCGCTCCGACCGGGCGTGGCCGAACGTCGCGAACAGCCGCTCCGCGCCCGGTCGCGGACGGGCCGGAGCGGCCCGAGGCCGAACTCACGTTCCGAGGAATCCTCCGCCGGATGGCAGGATGCTTGCGATGGAGGTTGTCCACGCCACCACAGGGCAGGCGGGGCAGATCCGGAGGAGGCCCGTTGAACCGCGAGAACCACCGTGTCGTCGTCCTCGTGCTGGAGGGCGCGAAGCCGCTCGACGTCGGCATCCCGGCGCAGGTGTTCTCCAACCGGCCGAGCATGCCGTACGAGGTGCGGGTCTGCGGCGCCGCGCCCGGGCTGGTGACGGGCGGGGACGGCCTGTCCTACCACGTGGCCGAGGGCCTCGAGGCCTTCGAGCGGGCCGACACCGTCTTCATCCCCGGCTACCGGGAACCGGCGACCACGGAGCCGCCGGCGGCGGTCGTCGGCGCGCTCATGGCGGCGCACGAGCGCGGTACCCGGCTCGCGGCCATCTCCACCGGGGCGTTCGCGCTGGCGGCGACGGGCCTGCTGAACGGCAAGCGGGCGACGACGCACTGGCACTACACCAAGGCCCTGGCCGCCCGGCATCCGCTCGTGCGGGTGGACGAGAACGTGCTGTTCGTGGACGAGGGCGACGTACTCACCTCGGCCGGCGCGGCATCCGGCATCGACCTGTGCCTGCACCTGGTACGGCGCGACCACGGCGTCGGGCTCTCCAACCACGTGGCGCGACGGCTGGTGGCGGCGCCCTATCGCAGCGGGGGTCAGGCCCAGTACGTACCCCGGAGCGTGCCCGAGCCGCTCGGCGACCTGTTCGCGAGCACCCGCGAGTGGGCCCTGGCGCACCTCGCGGAGCCGCTGACCCTCGAGGCGCTCGCCCGCAACGCCCGGGTGTCGGCGCGCACCTTCTCGCGACGGTTCGTGGAGGACACCGGGTACACACCGATGCAGTGGGTGCTCCGGGCCCGGGTGGACCTGGCACGCGAACTGCTCGAACGCACCGATCTGGGCGTGGAGCAGATCGCCGACCGGGTCGGGCTCGGCACCGGTGCGAACCTGCGGCTGCACTTCCACCGCATCCTCGGCACCTCACCGACGGAGTACCGGCACACCTTCTCGGCGTGAGCGCCCGCGACCCGCCGGTGGGTGGCGAGATCCTTGCGGACGGTGGCGAAAGGTCTGGCGGGATACTTGCGCATGCTGTCGTTCAGGCCACTGCCGGTCCGGCGTCCCGGTGCCGACCATGGAGGGCGGAAACGAAAGGAACCCTCCATGACCCGCATCGCCGTCAACGGATTCGGCCGCATCGGACGCAACACCCTCCGCGCCCTCCTCGAGCGCGACAGCGACCTCGAAGTGGTCGCCGTCAACGACCTCACGGCCCCCGAGTCCCTCGCGCACCTGCTCAAGTTCGACAGCTCCCTCGGCCGCCTCGGCCGCTCCGTCGAGGCCGACGGCACCGACCTCGTCGTCGAGGGCCGCCGCATCAAGGTGCTCGCCGAACGCGAGCCCGCCAAGCTCCCCTGGGCCGAACTCGGTGTGGACATCGTGCTCGAGTCCACCGGTCGCTTCACCTCGGCGGACGCCGCCCGCGCGCACATCGACGCCGGAGCCCGGCGGGTCCTGGTGAGCGCTCCCTCCGACGGCGCCGACGTGACCCTGGCTTACGGGGTGAACACCGAGGAGTACGACCCGGCCCGGCATGTGATCGTCTCCAACGCCTCGTGCACCACGAACGCCCTGGCTCCGCTGGCCTCCGTGCTGGACGACCTCGCCGGCATCGAGCACGGCTTCATGACCACGGTGCACGCCTACACCCAGGAGCAGAACCTCCAGGACGGCCCGCACCGCGACATGCGCCGCGCCCGCGCCGCGGGCGTGAACATCGTGCCCACCACCACCGGGGCCGCCAAGGCCATCGGCAGGGTGCTGCCGAACCTCGACGGCAAGCTGTCGGGCGACTCGATCCGCGTGCCGGTACCGGTGGGCTCGATCGTCGAGCTCAACACCACGGTCGCCCGCGAGGTGACCCGCGACCAGGTGCTCGCGGCCTACCGCGCCGCCGCCGACGGCAAGCTGAAGGGCGTCCTCGAGTACTCCGACGAGCCGCTGGTCTCCAGCGACATCACCGGCCACCCGGCCTCCTCGATCTTCGACGCCGCTCTCACCCGGGTCGACGGCCGGCACGTCAAGGTCGTGGCCTGGTACGACAACGAGTGGGGCTTCTCCAACCGCGTCGTCGACACCCTCGAACTGCTCGCGCGCGCCTGAGCGCCACCCGGCGGCACGCGGCCGGGCGCGAACGCCCGGCCGCGGGGCCGGTGACGTGCGCCCGGTGGTCTCCCGAACGCAGGCGAGGCCCCGTCGGCGACGGCAAGCCGCCTGACGGGGACCTCACCCGAGCGGGCCACCGTACGCTCAGAGCCTCAGAAGGAACTCGAAGACCGCCTGACGGCCCTCGTCGCTCGCCGCCCTGCTCTGCACCGAGTGCGCGGCGCCCTTCACCACCACAACCCGGGCGCGCGGCGTCAGCTTCTTCTGGTCGTAGAGCCATTCCAGGGGCGTCGACAGGTCCCGGTCGCCGCCGAGCAGCAGCACCGGTACGGCCGGGAGCCGGCGGTGCTCGTTCGGGAGCGGCGGCACCGGGGTGCGCGGCCAGTCCAGGCAGCTGAGCATCGAGCCGAGGCCCGTGGCCGTGGCGGCGTCGAAGGGGCCGTAGTCCGCCGGGGTCAGTTCCGCGCCCGCCTTCTCCAGCGCCTCCCGGCGCCCGGCCACCGCGGTGTCCGACCGGCCCCACGGGTACCGTCCGTCCAGGCACAGCGTCGAGGCGTGCAGCCCCTGGCTGAGCTCCTCCGCGGTCGCCGCGCTTCCCTGCCGTACACCCTCGATCAGCCCGCGCAGGTGACCGGGGTTCCCGTTCGCCGCCTCGTGCAGGGCGTCGATCATCTCCGCGTAGTCCGGGTCCACGAACTCCCACGTGGTCAACGCGTCCAGCACGTCGACGCCGTTGCCGTAGGTGTCCACCACCTCGGCCAGATCCGCCGCCGGGTCCGTCCGGCAGCCGATGCTCTCGCAGGCCGCCCTCAGCACGCGCGGCGCCGCTCGCATGGCGGCAAGGTCCATGGGGTCGTAGCCGGTCTGCGGCACCACCGAGTCCAGCACCAGCCGCGCCACGTGCCGCGGGTGGGCCAGGGCGTACCGCTCGGCGGTGTACGTGCCGTACGAGACCCCGTCGAGCGTCATCTTTCGCACGCCCAGCGCGCGGCGGAGCAGTTCCAGGTCGGCGACCGTGTCGTTCGTGCCGTAGAAGCGGCGGTCGGGACCGATGGCCGCGGCGCAGTCCCGCACCGCCTGGGACGTGGGCGGCGTGAGGTCGGACGACCCCATCTGCTCCTGCAGCCCGGGGCATCGCAGCGCGTTGCCGCCGGTACCGCGCTGGTCGATCATGACCAGGCGGTAGTCCTCCAGCACCGGGGCGAGGACCTTGCTCAGCCGTTCCACGAAGGGAACGCCCGGCTGGCCCGGGCCGCCCGTCAGGAACAGCAGCACCCCCTTGGGGGCGTCCGCGTTGTCCCCCATGGCCACTTTCAGGCCCAGGCGGCCCCGTGCGGCACCGCTGTGGTCGAGCGGAACCGTCAGCGTGGCGCAGCTGAAGCCTTCCAGGCCGGGGCACGCCGCGGTGCCGGAGAGCCCCCCGCTCCCCCCCGCCTGCCCCGCGGCGCCCCGGTCCTGTGCCGACGACGTGCAGGTGCCCGACACCATCAGCAGCGAAGCGGCGGCGAACGCGACCGCCGCCAGTGCTCCGCGCCTCCGCGTCCCGCGCGTCCCCCGCGCCTTCCCGGCCCCGCGTGTGCTCCGCGTCCCGCGCGTCCCCCGCGCCTTCCCGGCCCCGCGTGTGCTCCGCATCCCGCGCACCCCCGCCCTCCGGCGTCTCCGTGCCCTCTGCAGTTCGTCGGGCATCAGACTGCGTCAAGCGGGTTCGCCACCGCGAGTCCGCGTGCCACGATTCGAGCAGGTTCGAAGGGTCCGGGGGCGAGGGGTGGCAGGGGAAGAATGATCGAACTCACCGTGGACGCCGCCGGGTTGGCCCGGTCCCGCTTCGTGGTGTCGCCGCTGCACGAGGTCGCGTCGACGTTGCTGCCATGGGGGCTGCGCCCCGGCCCGGACGCCGATCCCTGGGTCACGCGCGCCCGTCGCGTGCTGCGCCGCGCACGCCTGCCGCTGCTGTCGGAACTGGCGCTGGACGGCGGCGGCTATGTGCCGGACTTCCTCAGTCCCCATCCGGCCGGGCCCTCACCCACCGTCGAGGAGGAACTGGAGCGGGTCCGGTCCACGCCCCCCGAACGCGTCCTGGGCGAGCTGGAGGCGCTGCGCGACGGGCGCCCGTGCAACGGGCTGGACGGGGCGGAGCTGCCGCCCGAAGTGCGGCGGGCGATGGGCCGGGGCGGCCGGTACGTCGCCCTGCGGGCCGCGGAGGAGCTGCGGCGCTACTGGGAGCTGGCCTTCGCTCCGCACTGGACGGACGCGAAGGCCGCGCTCGACTCGGAGGTCGACCGGTGCGCCGGTGTGCTGGCCCGGCACGGGGCGGACGGGATGTTCAACTCGCTCCACCCCGGCATCCGGTGGGCGGCCGGCGCGCTGCGCGTCGACAGCCGGTTCACCGTGGGGATCGCCGCTCCGCTGGTGATCGTGGTGCCCTCGCTGGTCGCCGGGGCGCCGGGTGTGACGGTGGACCCGGTACGCGGAGGCCGGCGACCGCCGATGGTGTCCTATCCCGTACGCGACAGGCCCGCCACGCCGGCGCCCGCGTCCGCCGAGCTGGCCAGGCTGCTCGGCCCCACCCGCGCCGGGCTGCTGAGCGCGCTGGCCCGGCCGGCCTCCACCACGCAGCTCGCGGCACGTCACTTCCTCAGTACCGCGACGGTCTCCTACCACCTGGGCGTGCTGCACCAGGCCGGCCTCGTCGCCCGCTCCCGGTCGGGGCGGACGGTGCTGTACCGGCGGACGGCGGCCGGTACACGGCTGTCCGCGATTCGGTGAACGGCGTCGGCGAAGCCCCCGTACCCCGTGACGGGGCGGCGTCCGGCGCACCCGGCGGGCACCCCGGAAGCCGAGGGTGCCCGGAAGCCGAGGGCACCCCGATTGCCGAGGTGCCGCGGGTGCGCCGGCCGCGTACGCCGCTCAGGCCGTGATCGTCTCCCCGGGCAGCGACAGGTCGAGGTCGACCAGGCGCTCGTCACCGGCGTGCGTCGCCGCCGAGGCGAGCGGGCCGTGCCCGACGGCGCGCGCGGCGAGCACATACGGCCCCTCCGCCGGTACGGCGAGCGCATAGCTGCCGTCCTCCGCGGACAGCGTCGAACCCGCCTGCCGGCCGCGGCGGTCGATCAGGGTGACCTTGGCGCGGGCGACGGGGGCGCCACCGGCTCCCAGGACACGACCGCGGAAGCCGCTCAGGATCTCCTCCGCCCGCGCCACGACGGCCTCCTCCTCGCTGCTCGCGCGCAGCTGCAGCCCGGCCGCGGGGCGCCGGCCGGGCAGGCCGAGCGCGAGCAGCAGGCCGACGGCGACGGCGCCCGTGGCGATGAGGAACGAGACCTGGAAGCCGTGCAGGGTGGGTACGGCGACGCCGTTCACGTGGTTCGCGGTGTTGGCCAGCACCATGCCGATCACGGCGCTCGACACCGAGGTGCCGACGGACCGCATCAGGGTGTTCAGGCCGTTGGCCGCACCCGTCTCGGAGGCCGGGACCGCGCCGATGATCAGCGCGGGCAGCGAGGAGTACGCCAGACCGATGCCGGCGCCGAGGACCACCGCGGTGAGCACGGTCTGCCAGACGGCGTCCATCAGGCCGATGCCGCCGCCGTAGCCGGCCCCGATGACCAGCAGGCCGAGGATCAGGGTGATCTTCGGACCGAAGCGGGCGGACAGGCGGGCGTAGACGGGGGCGGTGAACATCATCGTCAGGCCCAGCGGGGCCACGGCCAGGCCCGCGACGACCATCGACTGGCCGAGGCCGTAGCCGGTGGCGGCGGGCAGCTGGAGCAGCTGGGGCAGGACGAGGGAGACGACGTAGAAGCTGACGCCGACCATGATCGAGGCGAGGTTGGTGAGCAGCACTTCGCGGCGGGCGGTGGTGCGCAGGTCGACCAGCGGCGCCTTCACCCTCAGCTCCAGCAGGCCCCACAGCAGGAGGACGACGGCGGAGGCGCCGAAGAGCCCGAGGGTGGTGCCGGAGGACCAGCCCCAGTCGCTGCCCTTGGTGATCGGCAGCAGGAAGAGGACCAGGCCGGCGGAGAGGCCGAGCGCCCCGAGCAGGTCGAAGGAGCCCTTCGCACGCATGGGCGATTCGGGCACGACGGCCAGCGCGAGCACGATGGCGAGCACGCCGAGACCGGCCGCGGCGTAGAAGAGCGCGTGCCAGTTCGCGTGCTGGGCGATCAGGGCCGCGCCGGGCAGCGCGAGGCCGCCGCCGACGCCGATCGACGAGCTCATCAGGGCCATCGCCGATCCGAGGCGCTCGCGCGGAAGCATGTCGCGCATCAGGCCGATGCCGAGCGGGATGGCGCCCATGGCGAAGCCCTGCAGGGTACGGCCCACGATCATCGTGAGCAGCTCACTGGTGACGGCGCTGATCACCGCGCCCACCACCATGACCGACAGGCTGGCGATCAGCATCCGGCGCTTGCCGTACAGGTCGCCGAGGCGGCCCATGATCGGGGTGGCCACGGCGCCCGAGAGCAGGGTCGAGGTGAGCACCCAGGTCGCGTTGCTCGGGGCCGTGTTCAGCAGCTGCGGCAGGTCCTTGATGACCGGCACGAGCAGGGTCTGCATCACCGCGACAACGATGCCCGCGAAGGCGAGGACCGGGACGACCGCCCCGGTGGCTCTCGGAGCGGGCTGGTCGGTCGTCGTGAGCGTCATGGAGCGGGGCCTCCGGGCGGGGAAAGGACCGTGGTGATGGTCGTTCGTGTGGCGTACACCCTGGCCAACCCCGTATGCCGAGGCAACTATTCCGCGACGCGCCCGGCCCAGAACATGCATTTGACCTGCCTATTTGCCGCTCGGCCCGGACCCTCCGGCCCACCCGCCCGCGGCCCGCCACGGCGCGACCGCCAGCACCTCGGCGGCGCGCCCGCCCGGCCGTCGCGGCAGTGGCACCACGCAGGGCTCATCCGGCGGCGGCCTCGCGCTCACCGGCGCGGGCGGCGCGCTGCTCCTCGGCGGCTCCGCGCCCCTCGCCCTCGGGCTGGGCGCCGTGATCATCGTCGTCGTACGCCGCCGGAGCGCCGCCTGACGCTCCACCGGCACCGCGCGCGATGGCCGCCATACCCGTCGGGGCGTGGCGGCCGTCGTCGTACGGGGTGCCCGGACGGAACCCGGAGCGGCGGTCTACGGCACCGCGACGAGCGCCACGGGGGCGCCGGTGAAGGCGTCGAGGAGGATCCGCCCGCCGAGCGGCCGTTCCAGCCGGACCGTCACCGGGTCGATGACCAGCTGCTTCGTGCACACGCCGTCGCCCGAGCCGACGATCGAGGCGGAGAGCACCACACTGTCGCGGGTCTCGAGCACGTCGACGGCCGCACCGTCGTCACAGGCGCCGTGCCCCGCCCGGACGGTGACACTGCGGCCGCCCTCGGCGACCTCCCGCAGCCCGTGCAGAGGCATCGAGTCGTCGGTGACCTCGGTCAGGGCGTCGATCGGGGCCTCCGGCGACTTCGCGGGGCGGATCGCGACCCGCTGCAGCGGGGTGTCGTAGCCGGCGATCGTGAAGTGCCAGGCGGGGACACGCGCCTCACCGCCGCTGGTGAGCAGCGTCATCTCGCCGAACGTGGCCTTCGTGACGGTCAGCGGATCCTTGCGGCCCGTCGAACCCTTGCCGAGCAGCTCGTACGCCTGCTGCGCGGTCATCGGCGTGACGGGTCGCGAGGTCCCGTCCGCCCAGCGGATCCGCCCTTCCGGCGCCTTCCCGGGAAGCTTGCCGCGCAGGGCGAAGTTCCGTGTGAGGTAGGCCTGCTTGTCCGCGTCGGTGCGGAAGGCTCCCTCCGGCAGCCGGACCACGTCCTCCAGCGGGTAGAAGCCCTCCCGCCACAGCCGGGCCGCCTCCGCGCCCCGCCACGCCTCGGCGACCTCGCGCATCCGCCCGGCGGACGCACCGCTGTCGCCGGCGCCGGACACCGTCTGCGCACCGCACCCCACGGCTCCCGCGGCGAGCAGGCAGACCACACCCAGCAGTGTGAACGATCGCATGACGCCTCCCCAGGCACTGCCGCCACCCATCCCTCGCACCTGTGACGTGCCACCTCGGCATCGGGTTCCGCGCCACCTCGGTATCAGGGCCCGCGCCGCTCCCGGCGGCCCCGCGGCTGCCGTGCGCGACGGATCACCAGCCGTCCCCCGCAGGCACCGCGGGTGGGTTCACGCGATCGCCCACCCATGCAGCAGGCTGCCGGCGTTCAGGCCGATGCCGTCGGCAGCCGCCCGCTCCCGCGGAGGACCGCCCGGCCACCGCGCAGCCGAGCAGCCCCATCGCCGCCACGGCGAGACCGCCCACAACGGCCGCCACGCCCCCGCGGCGGAGGCACGACCGGTACGAGTCGTTCACCTGGCCCGAGGCAGAGATCGTGGTCACGGCGGACAACACACCCGGATCCGGAAGCAGACCCGACGACCACGGGGCCCATGCGATCGCACCCGGCGGCAGCAGCCTCCGGCGCGGCCGCTCCGGCGAATTGCCGGGCCGGCTTCGCGTTCCGCGCCGGGGCGGACGGATAGCGTCGTACTCGTCACGGGCCCCGAAGGGGCTTTCCCACCAGGAACCTGGAGCACCCGCATGCCCGCGTACGGATTCTTCGTGGAATTCGAGGCCCGCCCGGGAAAGGAGGAGGACGTCGCGCAGTTCCTGGTCGAGGCCAAGGCACTGGTCGACGCGGAACCGGGCACGTTGGCGTGGTTCGCCTTCCGCCTGGGGCCGTCCTCTTTCCGCATCTTCGACGCCTTCGAGACGGAGGAGGACCGCGAGACGCACTTGCAGGGCGAGGTCCGCCGGCGCATCGAGGCCTTGGGCGACGACCTGTTCGCCGTGCCGCCCGTCATCACCCCGGTCGACGTCCTCGCCGCGAAGCTGCCGGGCTGACGGTCACCCGGCGGGGACTCCCGTAAGTGCGGGAAAGCACCGGTCCGTCCTCACGGGTCGGTGTGCGGGGGTTCGGGCCGGACCTCGATGGACCCGGCGGCCGTGGAGCTTCGGCGCCGGTGGTGTTCCCGGAAGCCCCGCGGGTGACAGCATCCTTCCCCGGTGAGCCGTGACGGAGTGGGGGGAAGCCGTGGGGCAGGGAGACGAAGTGGTCAGGGCGCTTCTGACGGCGCTGGCGACCTTGGAGGATCTCACCCGGGTGGGGCACGATGCGCACATGGCGTTGAACGCCCTGGAAGGCATCGCCGCCGAGCTCGGCGGGATGGACTCCGGTGCGCGCCTGGGGTTCCTCGGGACGCTGGAACGCGTCGCCTCACACGAACCGGCCCGAGCAGCGTGGATCCTGGGGCTCCCGGACGCACTCGGCCTTGCGCCCGTGCCCCGTTCGGGGATGGACGGCGATGCGGGGTGAGGCATCCCGCCCGACCGGTACCCGAGTCGGACCCGGAGACACGGGCACGGGCGCCAGACGAGGCGCCGACGCCGACACCCGAGCGGGGTCACCGAAGCGTCACGCCCGGCGCGCGGCGACCAGTGCGACGATGATCTGGCTGGCCGGGTCCATGACGCCATTGTGGTCTCGCGGCGTCGACCGCTCCACACCGCCCGGTTCTCACCGGCCGGCAACACTCCGGAACAGGACCCACGCGATGCCATGGACTCCGGGCGCAGCACTAGCCGAGCGGTTCGGCGAGCAGATCGTCGATCACATTGCAGCGGATCTCGGGGAAGGACTCCGCGATCGCCTCACGCATGGATGAGAGGGCTTCTGGATCGACGCCCTGGCACCGCTCGCGGGCTGAGGCATCCGGCCAGCGTGCGTACGCGACCCAGGTGCCGTCATCGGCTTGGTGCAGGCGCGATCCGTAGCTGCCGCAGCGGTTGTGGATCTCCTCTGTCATCCGGTGCCAACTCGACGCGAATTGCTGCTCCTTGCCTTGATGCAGCCGCCACCGGTAGATGACCGCGAACATGACGCGACCTCGTCTCTGATCCGCCCAGTGATCATTCTTGATCGGACCAGAACCGTACCGCGCGCCTCGGCGTGAATCTCCGGCGGATGGCCCGCCCCCGCGGGGATGACCAAGATCGGCGGGGCGGCATGGGCCGGAGCTACCGTGCCACGAGAGATCACGGCCCCTCACGCCCGCCCGCGGATCGGATCGGGGCGGCTTGCGGACCTGGGGGATTCAAACTCCTGCCCCCCTCAACGTAGCTTCGTGGGTGAGCACCTGCGGTGGACCCAACGTGCCACCTCTGACCAGGGGGAAGCTCGTCGTCTGGCGTCGTCTGGCGTCGTCTGTCGTCGTTGGCTGCCCTCGGACGGCCCGCAGACGGCCCGAGCAACTTCCGCAGGAGCGGAAGCAGCTCACCTGACATCGTTCGACGCGCGAGTACACGGGGCGAGATCATGAACAGGTGTCATCTTCTGGATCAGCAGCCCTTCAGCACTGTGCCACTCTCTGGGGCATCGGGGAGATCGGCCCCTACGACGTGGTAAGTGCTGCTTGTGACGCCCTCGTGGCCGGTCTCGACGGCCCCGCATTGCGGCGCCTGGCTGCGTGCACTCGGGCAGAGGCCGGTTACGACGTTCCCGAGCTGCTGCCTCCGGCACTGGAGGAGCTCGGGAAGACTGGAGCGTGGGCACGGCCGGACGCGGGCCGCGCGCCCGGCGGAGCGTGAGCGACGCCGGGTGCCTTGACGAGGTGGAGAAATCGGTAACAAGTGCTGCAAGACTGCGGTCTGGTCTGCTCTTTGTCGCCTCACTGGCAAGATTGCGATCTGTGGCTGGAGTGCGAGAAGGGTATGGCGATGGCAGCGCTTGCGGAGACCGAGGCCTTGTTGGGCGAGCCACGGTTCAACTGGTCGGATCCGGCGCCGTGGATGGACTTGGAGCAGGAGTTCGGTATCGAGTTTCCTGCGGACTTCCGTGAGATCGTCGATGCCTACGGTTCAATCGAGATCAACGGGCAGTTGTATCTGAACCATCCCGCCGGTCATCTTCTGCACAGTCTGGGCGAACAGATCAGGGGGGATCTTGAGTTCTGGCGTGAGGAGGACATGGCGGAGTTTCTGCCCAGTCCGGTGGGCGCGAACCCTGGTGAGTTGATGCCGGTGGCGACGGCCACGACGGGCGAGGCGGTTTTCCTTCGCGTTCCCGACGACCCGTCGTCGGCCTGGCGGGTGGTGGTCCAGGAGTTTGACAGCCCGGCGTGGACTCTCTACGTGATGACGTTCGGTGAGTGGTTGGTGGCTTACCTCAGGGGTGAGGACGTGACGGTGTGTTCTCGCAACCGTGCGCCTGACCGCCCGTTCTACGAATTCCTGCCCTGAGAATGGCACGGTCCCGCTGGCGGGTCGCGGAGCAACGGGCCCGCTCCGCGACCTCGAGGTCGTGAGACCGGGTAGCGCCGCAAGCCCGAGCACGCAGAAGTCCGGCGACGCTCACTAGGTTTGCTGTCTCGTGAGGTTGGTTCCGCGAGTGGCGACGGCCTTCGTGTAGAAGTCCACCCACGGTCATCGGCGGCCGGAGTGCACGCCCTCGCTCGACAAAGAGGACCCGGTCAGCAAGGAGATCTACCTTCTTCATCGGCCCGGTCGACAAGATCGGCGACGGACCGGCGGGAGGGCAATCCCTCACGGTTCGGCCGCGTCTGCTTGGGTGATCGTCACGTCGCGGGGTATCGGTCGAAGAAACTTCGAGGAGGGCTGTCGAATCCGGGCCGGCCGTTCGACATAAGTGTGTCAGGCAACAACAAGCACCTGGAAGGACAGCCGTCATGGCTCAGTACGCGATCCTCATCTACGCGAAGGCGCATGTCGACGAGGCCGAGGTCGTTCCCGGGGCGCGGGAGGCCCATGACCGCCACTTCGAGGACATGGTGGAGTCCGGCGCCCTGGTAGCGGCATTCGCGCTGCAGCCCGCCACCGACACAGCGACCTCCATCCGCGACGACGTGGTGACGGACGGCCCGTTCGTCGATGCCAAGGAGGTCATCGCCGGCTTCGCCATCATCGAGGCGCCCGACCTGGACGCCGCTCTGAAGATCGCTCGGGCCAATCCCGCCACTCAGCAGGGCGGCGGTGTCGAGGTGCGGCCCGTCGAAGGGGGCTTCATCGCGCATCGGCCCGCCGCGGCATGACGTCCCCGTCAGACGTCGAAACGGCGGTCTCGGACGCGCACCGTCGCGGGTGGGCCCTGGTGCTCGCCGCGACGGCGCGCGTCGCGCGCGACCTGGACCTGGCCGAGGAGTGCGTGCAGGAGGCGTATGCCGCGGCCCTGGCGAGCTGGGCCCGCGACGGGATCCCGGACATCCCGGAGGCGTGGCTCACTACCGCAGCCAAGCGCCGCGCGATGGACACGGTGCGGCGCGAGCAGACGTTCCGCTCGAAACTCCCGCTGCTGGTAGAGCCCGAGGAGACCGAGGACGAGGTGGCCATCGACGAACCGGCCTCCGCCGAGCCGGAGGACGTGGTACCGGACGAGCGACTGCGACTGATCTTCATGTGCTGCCACCCGGCGTTGGCGCAAGAGGCGCAGCTGGCACTCACGTTGCGGCTGGTGTGCGGGGTGACGACCGCCGATATCGCCAGGGCGCTTCTGGTATCGGAGTCGACGATGGCCGCCCGGATGACCCGGGCGAAGAAGAAGATCTCGGCTGCGCGGATCCCCTTTCGGCTGCCGGGAGCGGCTGAGCTGCCGGATCGACTGCGCGCGGTGCTCGGTGTGATCCATCTGCTGTTCACCGCCGGGCACACCGCGCCGTCTGGCGCATCGCTGGTGCGTAATGACCTGGTGGACCAGTCGCTTCGGCTGGCCCGGATGCTGCGGGAGCTCATGCCCGACGAGCGAGAGGTGCGTGGGCTGCTCGCCTTGCTGCTGGTCACCGACGCCCGGCGCGCCACCCGGGTCGACGCCGACGGTCGCCTGCTGCGACTGGAGGACCAGGACCGATCCCTCTGGGACCGCGGGGCGATGACCGAGGCGCACGACCTGATCGTGGACGGGCTGCGCGGCGGTCGGCCGGGCCGCTATGTCCTGCAGGCGGCGATCGCCTCGCTCTACGCCGAGGCGCCGTCCTACGACCAGACGGACTGGCCACAGATCGTGATGCTGTTCGACGAGTTGCTGTCGGTGTGGCCCTCACCGGTGGTGGCGTTGAACCGCACGGTGGCGGTGTCGATGGTCTCCGGTCCGGCACAGGCGCTGGAAGTGGTCGCGCAGCTGGAGAAGGACGGCCGACTCGCGAGATACCAGTACCTACCGGCGATCAAGGCGGACCTGCTGCATCGCCTCGGCCGCTCGGAGGAGGCTTCGATCGCCTACCGCCGAGCACTGGAGTTGACCGGGAACGACGCAGAGCGCGAGTTTCTGGCCGAACGCCTCGCCGGTCTGCATCGGGCATAGGCACCGGGCTCTCGGTGGCCAGTCCTCGTCCGAGACTGCCTCGGGATCCGGCTTCGGCAGGTCGGCCGCCCCGGCTTGGTACTCCTTCGAGCTCAGGGCGACCGTGACGGCCGCGGCGACCAGGACTCCGGCGGCCAGTGGCCGTCCGAGGCTCAGATCGGAGCGCCTGGCTGACCTGCGTAGACCTCGGTGCTGCCAGGGCTGCGGTTCATCAGGGAAGCTCCGTAGCCTTCTGGATCACCGTAGGGGGACACATGGCACGACCAAGCGGCGGGGCCGAGGGCCGGGCACCGCAACGCACCACTGACCCCGGAGGGGCGACTACGCCGCTGCCTCCGCATCGACGCCGGTCGGCCCATCGCCCATGTGGCTGCCTTAGCGGGCATCTCCCGGCGCTGTCTCGCGAAGTGGTACGCACGCTGGCGGGACCACGGAGAGGACGGCCTCCTCGACCACTCCTCGCGCCCATTCACGAGTCCTGCCCGCACCGGGCAGGACGTCGCGGACCTGGTGGAGGCGTTGCGGCGGCAGACCAAGCACGGGCCCGCCCGACTCGCTGCCGACCTGAAGCGGCTGTACGGCGTCACCATGGCGCCCGCCGCCGTGCACCACATCCGCGTCCGGCGAGGACTCAACCGGCTGCGCGACCTCGACCCGCCGACCGGCGAGCAACTGCGCGAGGTCATCCGCTACGAGCACGAGCGCCCCGGCGACCTGGTCCACGTCGACATCAAGAAACTCGGACGCATCCCCGCCGGCGGTGGCCGGCGCATGCACGGAGTGGGCACCGAGGCCGCACGGGCCTCCAAGCGCACCGGTCCGGGCACCGGGAAGGTCGGCTACACCTACCTTCACTCCGCGCTCGACGACCATTCCCGACTTGCCTACACCGAGGCCCTGGAGGATGAGAAGGCCGTGACCACGGTCGCCTTCTGGCACCGGGCCGTGACGTTCTTCGCTGCCCACGACATCACGGTGATCCACCGCGTGCTCACCGATAACGGCTCCTGCCACCGCTCCAGGAGCTGGACTGCCGCGCTCGCCGCGACGGGCACGAAGCACAAGCGGACCCGGCCCTACACGCCGCGGACGAATGGGAAGGTCGAACGCCACAACGGCACGCTGACCCGCGAGTGGGCCTGTATCCGGGACCACACCTCCGAGCATGAACGGCGCGTCGCTCTCGCCGACTTCCTCAACTACTACAACCACGAGCGGCCGCACGCCGCCCTGGGCGGGAAACCGCCCATCAGCCGGACTTCCGGCAGCGACTACCGCGTCACCTTCGACCAGCCGCCGGAACCGCTCGGTACCTTCCCGCAGCAGCTGACGTTCGAGGACGCCGTGGAACCAACCTCCTGAGACACCGCAACTAGGCCATGGGAGACGGGCCCACACCGAGCAACTCGACAACCCAGAAGGTACCGTCCGTGAGTGAGAGGCTACGGATGTTGGCGCTGCCGACCCCACCGTGCGGCAGGCGTACCTCCAGCGGCCCTGGCTTCACCGCCCATTCCGGGCCGATGCCCGGTGCTTCGCTGCGGGTGACCTCAGCGGTCCCCTCCCAGCCCATGCGGGACTCGCCGCTCTCGGTGCCGGCGTGCTCGCTGAGGTGGACCTCGGCGAAGTCGATGCCGCCAATCCTGGCGGGTCCGTCGTAACGGCTCAGGCTGAGGGAAGTCTCGGACACATCTCCAGTATCACGGTTGCCGCACTTCCGCGGCGCTGCACGGCGTCAAGGAGGAGGAGATCCGGGTATGCGGTTCGACGGCTCTGCGGACTTGAGCCGCGTATGCGCCGAACGGCTCGGCGAGAAGGCAGGCCGACAGTTCGCCGCCATGGCCCGCCGCGGCTTTCAGTTGGTCCGGCCGATGGGCAAGGTGCGGGCCACCGGGCAATGCCGCCTTGGCGGGACCGCGCTTCTCGAACCGGGTACCACCTGGCCCGAACAGAGCGGGGTCCCGCTGTCCCTGCTCGCCGTGCTGGACACCGATGCCCTTGCCGCATGGCTGGGCGACGAACTGCCCGTACGGCCCGGCCTGCTCAACTTCTTCCACCTCGACCCGGACGTGCCGTACGAGGAGTACCGGGAACTGGACGCGTTCGGACCCGGGGCATCCCGTGTGATTCCCGCCGATCCGGCACGCGCGGTCGAAACGCAGGCACCTCTACCGGCGAGAAGCCATCCAGCCGTCCCTGTGCACGCGGCTGAGCTCACCATGCTTCCGGACTGCTGGGATGTCGAGGACGACGACGTCGAGTTCGACAAGGAACAGCACTGGGGGGCGGCATCGCTCATCCTCGGCGAGATGGGCGATCTCGACGGGAACACCGCCGGCAGTCACTGTGCCTTCGGCTGGCCGGACACTTCACACGCGCTCAAGGTGACCTCCCGCGAGGACGGCGGCCCCGCAGTCCATCTGCTGCAACTGGCGGAGGACGCGGACCTCGGATGGGGCTGGGGAGACGCCGGAACCTTGTACTTCACGATCCCGGTCAGGGCATTCGCGATCGGGGACTTCCGCCAGGCCGTAGCGAAGATCCACTGCTGTTGAGCCGGGCGCCGCCTGGCGCTCGCCGCGCGCAATCCAGTCAGTCCGCAGGCGCAGCGACGGGTCGGTTCCGACTCCTGGGGGTCTTCTCTCCTGGGACGGCTCATCGGCATCGCCGACCGCCCGCCGACCCGCGGTCGGTTCCGGCGCGGCTCGGCGGACTCACACCCCTACCGCCTCCGGGCCTACGCGCCCCGCAGGCCGAGGTTGGCGCCGCTGCGTAGGTCTGGGAAGCCCTGAGCGATGAGGGCGGCGGGCTCAAGGCAGGCGCGGCGGGTCGATGCCGCTGTCGGGTTGTCCGCACAGTCGAGCCGCCGGTACGTGGCGACGGCGGTCCGGAGCTTCGTGGCGACGGAACGCAGCGCCGCGAAGCCCTCGTGCTGCTCGATCTGCTCCAGAGCAAACGCCGCGTCAGCTCCCGTAGCCTCCGCCGCGGAGCCGCACTCGGCGGTGAACATCTTCGCCGACGACGTGGAACAGGGCGATCCGGTGCCGGAACCGAACCGCGTCTCGTGGGAAGCGAGGTGTTCCTCCAAGACCGTCTTGACGTGATCGGCGGTTGCCGCCTTGGACGACCGGGGAGCCTCCGCCTGGCCGGCGGACCTGGCCGGTGAGGCGGCTCGCTCAGGTCTCGGCTCAGCGGGGGAATCGCTACAGCCCGCCAGCAGCGCCAGAGCCGCCGTACCAACGCAGGCCATCCACATCAGCCGCCGCTTCACCGGATCCCGCCCCTCACCTCGTGTGCCGGAGCGTGATCGTATCCCGGCCCTGACCATGTGCAGTCACGATTTGCCGATCATGAAGTGCGGGCGGCGCGCCGGCCGGGGCAGGAGATCGGGCCGGCCCCTTACTGCCCACATGGGCCCGGTGTGGGCCCCGATCCTCAGGTCGCGGAGAACCTTGCCTCACCGGGTTCGGGGCACGTCACCAGCCGAGCTGCGGCTCGTCCAGGACCGCGCCGCCGATGTGGGCGGCGAGCTCTCGGGCTCGCGGCAGGTCGCCGAACTTGTCCACGTGCACGAAGACGGTGTGGTGCTCGGTCCACCGGCCCAACTGGGCGTGCTCGCCGTGGAACACGACCTGGACCCCGTCGTATTTCGCCCATCCGTACAGGCCGGCCCCCGGGTCGTCCGGCCACTTGCCGTGCCAGTCGATGGCGGCCGTGCCTTGGCCGAGAGCCGCCACGAAGCGTTCCTCCACGCTCCCCCGCGGAACGTCCAGGGTGACGCCCAGCGGCAGGTGCGGCTCCAGCGCGGTGTCGTCCGCCGTCGTGACGTCGAGGTCGAACGAGGTCGCGCCGGCCGGACCGCGATGCAAGCCGTCGTACTCGAGAATCGCCTCGGGCAAGGCGGCGGCCATCCGCCGCACGTCCGCGACCGTCCGTAGCTCGGCGTAGAGTCCGACCTCGTCATCGTGCTGCGCCAGCAGCACACACAGGCGCTTGGCCTGCGTGTACGCCACGGTCGCGTCGTTGGTCCGGAGGACGGGATACGCCTTGGAGTTGCCCATGGACCGAACCGTCACACGGAGCCGCGGGCCTGCGCCAGCGTATTTCGGCGGCTCCGGTTCGACGGCGGCATCGTCGTCACGCCGACGTGGCACCGGGAGGGGGTGCCACGGCCCGGACGTGGGATCCTGGGGCGCGGCCCCTGGCGTGCGCCCGCATCGCGGTTCGCAGAGCCGCGAGTTCGGTTCGGGGAAACGGGCGCCCCCATTGAGCCGCGTAGGCCTCCTCCCCCCACTCGTGGGCGACCTGGTCGAATGCGCGCACCGCCGACCGCGCCAGTGCCGTGATCGTGTGGCGACCCGACCAGAGAACGGTCCCTGAGCCGTCCGGCGCCCGGGTGTCGTCGGCCACGACGAGGCGTATGCCGACCTCGGATCCGTCCCGACGGAAGTACCACCGGTGGACCTGGGGCTCCCCCTCCAGCTCGGCACGGGTCTCCGGGTCACCCAGCACCAGCCGGGCGACCGCGTACAGGAACCGCTCGGGCCCGTCGGTGACGTACGAGGCGAGCACCTCCGCCTCGCCGTGGTCGTCGGCCACCTTCACCAAGGCCCAGCCACGACCCGGCAACGTCCACGTGATCGCGAGCGACCTCATCTCACCCCCCCTGTGAAGATGCACCTTACGTCCACGCTGACGGATCGGCGCCGGCCGGAGTCGCCCGGGCCCCGCCGTCGGCGGACGCGTCAGCGGCGTCCGCGCCGGCGCGCGCCGCGGATGAGCCGCTGTGCCACGAGGTGCCCCGAGCCGCCGCCGAGGCCGGGACCGGGGTGGGTGGAGGAGCCGATGTGCCACAGCCCCGGCACGGGCGTGGCGTGCCGGGGCGCGCCGGGCAGGGGGCGCCACAGCAGGTTCTGGTCGAGTTCGGTCGAGCCGCCGTAGGGGTCGCCCGCCACCGCGTTGGGGTTGTACGAGGCCAGGTCGGACGGTGTGACGGCGTCCCACGCGAGAACCTTCCCGGGCAGGTCGGGTGCGTGCCGGGCGATCCGGGCCAGGACGCGGTTCACGTAGCCCTCGGTCAGGGCCTTCGTCCAGCCCCCGCCGACGTCCAGTTCACCCGCCGCGTCGCCGGCCGGCCGATACGGCAGTTCCTGCAGCTGGATCCAGAGGGCGGCGGCCCCGTCCGGTACCCGGGACGGGTCGAGGACGTACTGCTGGCCGACGACGACGGTGGGCCTGCGCGGCAGCAGACCCGCCTCGGCCTCCGCGCACGCGATCCCGGTGCTGGCCGATCCGTCGCTGAGGTGGAACAGCGGAACGCGGGCCAGGCGGTCGTCGTGCCAGCCGGGCGGGGCCGACAGGGCGACGTGGAGCTGCATCGCGGCCCGGCCGTACCGGTAGCGCCGGGCCTGGTCGCGGACCGCGGGCGGGACCGGGGCCTCCTGCGGCAGCAGCTCCCCGTACAGCGCGGTCGGGGTGACCGAGGCGAGGACGGCGCGGCGCGCACGGATGGGCTCTCCGCCGCTGACCACGCCCGTGACCCTGCCATCGGTCAGCAGCAGCCGCTCCACCGGCTGCCCGGTGCGGACGTCCACGCCCAGCTCGCCGAGCAGGTCCTCGAAGGCCCGGACGAAGCGCCCGGCACCGCCGGCCACGACGGGCGTGCCGTAACCGTGCAGCGAGGCGGCCAGGACGGGCAGCAGCAGACCTCCCCCGGCCTGGTCCGGGGAGAGCCCCGCGTGCAGCAGCCACGGCACCCACAGCCGGTCCGGCTCGTCGCCGCGGAAGGTGCCGCGGCAGTACGAGCGGCCGCCGGTCACGGTGGCGCGCAGCCAGGCCTCGGTGCCGGTGAACCGCTCCCGGCGCACCAGCTTCGCGATGTGCCGCAGCATCCGCGGCGAGCGGGGTTCCCCGCCGAGCATGCCGCCGATGGCGTCGGCGTTGTCGAGGAACCGCCCCAGCATGGCGAGGTACGCGGTCCTGTCCTCGGCGTGGCCGAACGCCTCGACGGTGGTGGCGGGGTCGCGGTGGACGAGGAGCACGCGGCCGTCGTCGCCGACGGTGCCGGAGACGAAGCCGTCGGTGTTGAGGTACTTCAGGCCGTGGCGGTGCAGGTCTTCGGCGAGGGCGGCGTAGGCATCTCCGGAGACGAAGAGCGGGTGCCAGGAGGAGTAGGTGTCGTGCAGATAGCCGGGCAGGGTCCGTTCCTCGGTGGCGATGAATCCGCCCAGCCGGTCGGCCTGTTCGACCAGGGCCACCGACCAGCCGTCCTTGGCCAGCTCGGTGGCGGCGACCAGGCCGTTCACCCCGGATCCGACGACGACGGCGTCGACCGTGCGTGTCATCAGCACTCCTCGGTTCGTCCCTCGGGGACGCCGCTGCGCGGAGCCCGGCCGGGCCGACGCCCACCGCACCCGTCCTCCAGCGTGCCCGCCGTGCGGACGCGGCGCACGTCGGGCGGGGTCGGGTCGGTCGTCGCCGTCGCGGGCGCGGTGGGACCGGCGGCTCACAACCAGCCGCGACGGGCCGCGGCGAGGCCGGTCTGGAAGCGGGTGGCCGTGCCGAGCTCGGTCATCAGCCGGTGGATGCGGCGCTGCGTGGTGCGGGTGCTCCAGCCCTGGGTACGGGCTATGGCCGCGTCCGTGAGTCCCGAGGCCAGCAGGGTCAGCAGCGTCCTGGTCTCGGCGTCCGGCTGCCGCGGTTCCCCCGGGCCCGCCGGGGCACTCCCGGCGGGCGGCTGCGCGGTGTCGTCCAGGGGGATCGCGCGCTCCCACTGCGCCTCGAAGAGCGACTGGAGCGCCACCAGCATGGGCGAGCGGTGGATCAGGTACGCCGCGGACTGGCCGCCGGGCGCGAGGCTGAACGGGATGATGGCGGCCCGGCTGTCGCTGATCACCAGCTTCAGGGGCAACTCCGGGCGGACCCTGGCCTGTTCGCCGGCGCGGATGCTCGGCACGATGTCGGCCTGGAGCCTGCCGGGCCAGGCCACCGCCTCCCGGTCGTAGATCACGCGGTGGGCCACGCCGGTCCGCTGGCGTTCCAGTTGGGCGTCGAGGTTGCTGCCGGGCCGGTCGACGTACGGGGGACGGTCGAAGGCGCACACCTCGCGGCGGGCCCCGGTCGTCAGCCGGTGCACCGCCTCGCTGATGTCCTCGCGGTCCGTCAGCAGTTCGGCCGCCATGTCGGGGTGGCTGATCCTGGTCGCCTCGCGGTGCGTCTCGTTCAGCCGCTGCACCAGCGCCCGCGCCTCGCCGAGTTGCCGCTCCCGGTCCTGGATCAGCGCGCCGACCGCGACGTCGGGGGCGGCGGCGGAGAACCGCGGCGGCCGCCCGGCGCTGCGTACCGCCAATCCGTCCCTGACCAGGGCGGACAGCAGTCGCCCCGAGGCGGGTGCGGCCATGCCGCACGCTTCGGCGATGTCCGCCGCGGTGCACCGCGGCATGCCCACCAGGGCCCGGTAGACGCGCTCCATGTCGTCGCTGAGCCCCAGTACGTTGAATCCCATGCCTTCTCCGACACCTCCGTGGCACCAAAAGGTCACCTGGCGGAAGTAGGCCACCTTCCCGATCTTGCGGCCCGTCCGCCGTGCTTGACATCTTCCAGCAACGAGCGCGCTGCCCTGCGTCCAGGTGGGCGACAGCGCGCCTCGGAGTGTTCCCCCGCAGCACCTCGCCCCGCTGAGAAGGTGTTCCATGTCGCGTGCCCATCCGCACGGCCGACGGCTCGGTGTCGTCTCCGTCGCGTTCCTGGCCCTGTCCGCCGCGGTCGCGGCACTTCCGGCCGCCGCCGCCCCCGGCCCCGGCGGCTCCGTTCCCTCCCTCACCGCCCGTACGGCACTGGGCGGCGCGTCCGCGGCGCAGGCGCCGCCCGCGCAGCGCGAGGGTGTGGTGCCGGGTCAGGTACTGGTCACCCTCGCTCCGGAGACCACCGTGACCGGCCGGAAGCTGCCGGGCAGCCGGGTCGGTTCTCGGGCGGCGGGAACCAGCAGCGGTGCCGTCAACCGGACACTGGACGCGGCCGGGGCCACCTCGCTGCGGCCGCTCTTCCCTTCACTGTCGGCGTCGGCCGCCGACGCCCTGACCGGAGCGGCCCGTGAGCGCCTCGGCGGTGAGGCGGCCGATCTGTCGCGCACCTTCGTGGTGCGCACCGCGAACCGCGACTCCGCCGCCGTGGCCCGCGAACTCCAGGGCACTCCGGGCGTCGTGCACGCCGAGCCGAACCGGTACGTCAACACCATGAACACCGGGGGCCGGCGACTTCCGCCGGCCGTCCTCGCGTCGGCGAAGAGCGACGCCGCCGACCGGGCGGTCCCGTCGGGCGGTTCCGCCGCGATACCGGGGAACTTCGCGCTGGCCACGTCGGCGCAGGCGTTCCTCAACGCCGGTGGCGTGGACGCGGTGGGCGCCTTCGACATCCTCCAGGGCCGGCACGGGCAGCAGCCGGGCACCGGCCGGACCATCACCAACGTATCCATCGGCGACCTCACCGACCAGGCGATGGCCGACTCCGGTGACGCCTATGTGCGGGGCAACGGCCCGACCACCGTGCTCCAGGACGGTCAGCGCTATCTCGACCTGCCGTCGATGCCGCTGATCCCCGCCTATGTGGCGGCTCCCGACGGGTCACTGAGCGGCTCCGCGTCCACCAAGGACCAGGACCCCGGCCTCGGCGAAGTCCTGCTGGACTTCAGTGTGATGGCGCCCCTGGCCCACGACCGGCAACGGCCCGGACGGACCGGCAGCGGCTACACCGACCTGCTCGGGGTGGCGCCCGGCGCGGGGTACCGGCTCGTCGTACCGCAGCAGCCGACCATGGACCAGATCGCGACCGCGCTGCTCGCGGCGGCCCACCAGTCCCCCAGGCCGGACGTCATCACCGCGAGTCTGGGCTTCGGCACCGACGCCCAGGGCTTCCCGGGCCGCTACCTGGAGGACGACCCGTACGTGCGGTCGGTCGTCGCCTCGATCGTCCGGAAGGACGGCATCGTCGTGGTGATCTCGTCCAACGACGGGACCAGGCTCTACACCCCGGCCGCCGTGGGTCCCGACGGCGGCAGCACGCCGACGGACACGGCACGCGACGACAAGGACGCCACCCGCATCGACGACGTGGCGTACTCCACCACACCGTCGAAGGTGCCCGACAGCGGCGCCGTGGCCGCCGGCGGCACCACCCTGGACGACACGCTGGCCTCCCGGACCGGGGACGCCACCACCGCCGAGACCCGGATCAGCGGCTTCGGCACCTTCTCCTCCGGCTTCGGCACCCGCATCGACCTGGCGGCGCCCAGCGACACCATCGTCGCCTTCACCCACACCGCCGGCGGCGACGCGCAGTCCGTCACCCCGGTCCTCAACGGCGGCACCTCCGCGTCCGCGCCCGAGATCGCGGCGGCCGCCGCCGTGGTGCTGCAGGCGGCGGGCCTGGGCGGGCACGAACTGACGCCAGGTCAGGTACGCGACCTGCTGCGGCGGACCGGCCGGGAGGTGTCCACCCCGGCGCAGATCGACCGCCCGCTCGGCGTCGGCCGGCAGATCGACGTCACCGCGGCCGTCGAGGAGGCCCTCGGGCACCGGGGCGACCGGGACGGGACCACGGCCGTGCGGCTGTCCGTCGCCCACCGGCTCACCACCGCGGGGCTCGGCGGCCAGTTCGTGGAGACGACCGACCAGGACCGCATCGACCTCGGCGACATGGCCTCCGGGGGCAACGGCATGGGCCTGGTCGGGCCGGTCACCTTCGCCGGCGACGTCACCGGCCTCCCGAAGGGGTCCGCTGCCCGGTACACGCTCACCGTGGGCTCGCGGACCTGGCGCTCCGGCACCCCGGCGATCCGGGTGACGCCCGCCGAACTCCTCGACGCCGCGGGCCTCCCGGTGGTCTCCGCCTCCGACCGCCGGATCACCGTCACCTACCGGGTGCTGACCGGCGACCGGACCCGGGCCACCGTGCGGCGCACCCTCGCCGTCGGCCCCAGCGACGGCCGCTACGTCGAGAGCACCGCGCCCAGGGCTCCCGCGGTGGTCACGGCGGGCCACGCGGTCACCGTCTCCTACGACCTGACCGGCGTCGCGCACACCGCCGACCCGCAACTCGTCGTCTCCACCGTCGGCCACTGGAACCCCGTCCTCGCCCCCGTGTTCAGCGCCGCGTGGCACCAGGCGCTGACCGGCACCGCCGGAACCGTCACCATCCCCGCCGAGGCGTTCGCCGCCGGCGGCGGCCTGTACGGCATCGGCATCGCGCAGTCCGGGTTCGGCGGCAATCCCGCCCTCGTCACCTACGGCGAGTTCGCCCCGGTCCGCGTCGACGGCGCGTCCGCCGAGGAGCGCCCGCAGGCGCCTGTGGTGAGCGGTGCCGACGGCGCCCGGGGGCATGCCGCGCAGGTCACGCGTGCCCACTCCGGCTTCACGCTGCGGTACGACGTGCGCGACGTCCCGAAGGCGAGGTACGCGCAGGTGGAGTTCTCGGCACCCGCCCCGACCCTCCACGACTCGTTCAACACGTTCACCAACGCCAACGGCACCGCGCTGGACGACGACGGCGTGAACGCGCCCTCCAGCGCGCACCGCGTCCTGCCCGCCACCAGGGGCACCGTCCGCCTCGACGCCCTGCGGCTGGGCCTGTCCACGTCCGCCGTCTACGGCGTGCGCGTCATGGCCCTCGACCGCGACCACCGGGTGGTCGGCCAGGCGTCCCCCGTCTCGACCCTCGAAGTCGACGACGGCCCCGCCCCGGACGGCAGCACGGTGCTGTCGTTCGCCGCGGCCGGCGACGGATCGGTCGCCGCGCTGCGGACCGTCTCCGGCACGACGGAGGTCCGGCACTACTCCACCAGGACCGGCGTCTACGGTGCCGTCATCGCCTCGGACACCACCGAGGGGTCGGACTACGAGGTCCTCGGCGCGGCGCCCGCCGCGCACCGCACGCTCCTGGTGCACCAGACGGCGCCGGGCGGCGACGTGCAGGTGGAGACCTGGGACACCGCCACCGACACCCTGGTCGGCCGGACGGCACTGCCGGCGGCGGAGTACCGGTTCGTCGTCGGCCGGGTCGACACCGCCCGCGCCCGCGGCGCCCTGCTGCTCCGCGCGGTCGCGGACGGCGGCGACCTCGTACTCCCGGTGAACCTGGCGGACGGCACCGCCGGCGCACCCATCCCCTCCGACCTCCCCGGGGTGCCCAAGGGGACCTACAGCCTCCTGGACATCGACTCCTCGACCGGCGACGTCTACCTGGCGAAGGGCGCCCCCATCGGCCTGTGTCTGGGCGGCGTGCAGATCCCCCGCGTGAATCCGGGGACGCGGACCGTGACGGCCGTGGGAACCATGTCCGGCTGCAGCAACGGCTTCGCGTCCGACGGCGCCGGCACCCTGTACAACCTGTCGGCCACGGCGATCAGCACGAAGATCGTCCCCACCAGCGTCCTCGGGTCCCTCGACGTGGCGACCGGCGAGCCGGGAGACTCGCCCGCCGTGCGGCGCGGCCCGTCCGAGGCGATGGCGGTCGACGGCCGGAACCGGGTGGCGGTGGCCGCGTTCGCGGCGCCGGAGGGCACGAGCTACTCGGGCTCCGGAACCGCCTTCGTCGCGGACAACAACGCCACCGGCCGGATGCTCGTCGTCGACCTCGCGACCGGCGGCGTGCTGCGGACGCTCGGCGGATTCGCGTCCGGCGCGCACGGGGGCCCACTGGTCCACGGGGGTCTGATGAACTCCGTCCAACTGGATCCGGCCACCCGCACCGGCTGGACCTACGGCCCCTACGACGGGCAGATCCACCGGTTCTCCTACTGAGTGCCGGTCCGGGGGCGGGAGGCGCTGTACGCCTCCCGCCCCCGGACCCTTCGCGGCCGCTCTCAGGCCGGTGCGGGCAGCGGTCCCGCGGTGCCGCGGGCGGATCCGGGACCGGGCACGGTGCGCGCGATGCCGTGCTTCCGGGCCATGCGCAGCACTATCCAGGCGTACATCGACAGGGCCACCGCCCCGGCCGCGGCCAGGGTCCAGGTGTCCGTCACACCGGTGCCGAACAGCTCCTCGAGCCTGCCCTTGGACCCCCGACGGCCGGGGTCCGCACGCCCGGCGGACTCCGGACCGGCTCCGCCCGGCCAGGGCGTCCCGCTTGCGTCTCCCGGCAGCCCGGTGATCTACTTGCTTGCCACAACAATTACCTTGCGGGCGCCAGTTGCCCCTCGGTGGCGCCCGACTCGGTGCCGACGGCCCGACGGGCACGGGGACGTGTCCCGTCAACCCGCCGCGCATCGCGCGCGATTCCGGCGTGCCGCGACCTCGTCGGCCCGCCGCGCGCGGACGACCGCATGAGCGACGCGCGGCCGGGCGCCGCCGGGGTGGCGGCCCGCCAGGGATGCGAGCCAGAACGACCAGAACGAACGGACACAAATGAAGAGAACACAGGTCCGGCCCCGCGCCCGCCGCGGGGCCGCACTGGGTGCCGCCGCGCTCACCGGCATGGTGGCGCTGATGGGTCTCGGAGCGGGGCAGGCCGGCGCGTCTCCGGCAGGCCACGCGGAACGTGACTACGTCGCCCTCGGGGACTCCTACGCATCCGGTCCGCTGATCCCCGATCAGGTGGACGCCCATTGCCTCCGCTCGAGCCACAACTACCCCTCCCTCGTCGCGGCGCGCGAACAGGTCCGGCTCACCGACGTCAGCTGCTCCGGAGCGACGACGGCGGAGCTGACCGCCCCGCAGGGCAGCGCCCCGGCCCAGTTCGACGCCCTCGACCGCGGGACGGACCTGGTCACCCTGAGCATCGGCGGCAACGACATCGGCTTCAGCAAGGTCATCGCCACCTGCGCCGGCGTGACGGCCTCCGACCCCACGGGCGCGCCCTGCCGGGCCCACTTCACGGGCGACGGCCGCGACCAGCTCGCGGAGCGCATCCAGGAGACGGCGCCCAAGGTGGCCACCGCGATCCGCGAGATCCACCGTCGGGCCCCGCACGCCCGCGTCGCGGTGGTCGGATACCCGGACCTCTTCCCGGACGACGGGGCGGGCTGCACCAGCGCCTCGGTGCCTTTCGCGGCCGGCGACTTCGCCTACCTGCGCGACACGGAGAAGGCGCTCAACACCATGCTCGCCGTACAGGCCCGCAAGGCGGGTGCGCGGTACGTCGACACCTACACCCCGACCATCGGGCACGACATGTGCCGGCCCACCGGTGAGCGCTGGATCGAATCCCTCGCCCCGGCGACCCCGGCGGCGCCCGCCCACCCCAACGCCCAGGGCGAGGAGGCCATGGCCGCCGCCGTGGACCGCGTCGTCTCCCGTCATCACCGGTCGGCCCACGGCCACCACTGAGGTGCGGCGAGCCCCTTCGGAGACCACCGGAGGGGCTCGCCCCGTCCCGCCGCCGCCCCGGGCCACCCGGGTGCGGTTCGGCAGCCCCGTCATGCGCGAGCCGCGGGGGGGCCGGGGGGGGGCCCCCCCCGGGGCGGGGGAGTGCCCGCCAAAGGGGGAGGGCGGGGCCCGGGCCTCGCACCCCCGCCAGAGTTT